>DAXETX010000241.1:0-4763 GCA_051155735.1 Xenococcaceae cyanobacterium | reverse complement strand
AAAACCGAAAAATTTTACAGCGAGGTATCAGAACGAGCCGAGTTTTTACAAACTAGAGAACAACAATTAAAACTCTCCCAAGAAAAAGCTGTAGAACAGGCGATCGCAGCAGCTAAAGCTGAAATCGCCCAAGTAATTCGTCGCTTGCAACAAGGAGAACCAACGGCGCAACAAGCGCAACAAGCCACAGCAGAACTCAATAATATTGCCGAAAAACAACTCAAAGCCCAGCAACAAGCTAAAAAAGCCAAACCTAGCTACAAACCCCAACTAGGAGAAAAAGTTAGAATCCCCAGTTTGGGACAAACAGGAGAAGTACTAAGTATTGACACAGCAGAATCTCAAATTACAGTTCGTTTCGGCTTGATGAAAATGAATGTTTCTCTAGCAGACATTGAATCTCTCGATGGACAAAAAGTCGAGACTAAACCGAAAACTACCCCTGCTAAGAAATCTGCTTCTGCTACTACCACCCAGAAACCACCTGTAGCAGTACGCACCTCTCGTAATACTTTAGACATTAGAGGTAGTCGTGTTGCTAATGCCGAATCCGATCTCGAAAATGCGATCGCTAAAGCGACAGAATCGGGCATACTCTGGATCGTACATGGCAAAGGCACAGGACGTTTACGTCAAGGAGTCCATGAGTTTCTCCAGCGTCATCCTCAAGTCGCTAAATACGAATTAGCACCCCAACAAGAAGGCGGTTCAGGCGTAACTATTGTCTATTTGAAGTAGTTGCCGAGAAAGCTAAAATCTTAAGGGCTTAACGAATGAGGCGGATCTCAAGAGATAGAGGGAGAGAAGACCAGAGGCGATCGCTAGTGAAGACAGGAGCATTAAAACGTAGAGCCAGGCTCAAACAAGCGCGATCGCCTAAAGATAAACCAGCTTGTTTAGTTTGATGCCAAAGTTGACCTGTAAGTTCCGCATCAGGAGTCGTAAAAGATTCAATTTGAAGCCCTAAAGCTTGAAGCTCATCAAGCATTCCATCGACAATAACGCCTGCTGCTAAACATTTTTGAACGACTTCAGCCCAATTAACACTCGACATAACTGATTCTGCTAAAATTTCATCGACTAACTGACTACCTGGTTCATCTTGTAAGTAAGCCAGCAAAGCTGAAGCATCTAAAACGACTGTCATAGCTTAGCTTCCTCTATGGCTGCTTCCCGTCGTTCGGCAATTAATTCTGAAGCCAAATTACGTTCTTTTGGGACTTGATGAAATCGAGCTTTAAGTCGTTGTTTGATGGTTTCCTGTTTTTCGAGGATTAAACGACCATTTTCTTCACGGACAATAAGTTTATCTCCTTCTTGAAGTTTGAGCGATCGCCTTAAAGAAGCAGGAATGACCAATCGCCCTTGACGACCTAACTTGACTTCTATAAATTGTGGAGTTTGATTCATGAGCTAAAATCTACCATTTTTAGTTTTATGTGCCACATATTTAATTTTATGCCATCAACTGAAGAGAATAAGAATTATTGATCGCTCACTCATTAAAAGAAATTACCGATCTCCTCTTGACTTTAACAACAAAAATATTGTTAAACTAAGTTTTAATACTTAAACAACAAAAATATTGTTTAAGTCTGAGATCAAAAAATCGCTAACTCACCATGGTACAAAGCTTGTAGTCGGTCTAGCTCAAGCTTATTAAAACCAGCGACTATTACTTAGCAAGAGGATTGAAGCTGATGAGTAATTTAGAAAAATCAAATTTGGCAACAGAACGCAGCTTAGAAGTAATGAAAAACTTTGCGCAGAAATATGCCGAACGAACCGATACTTACTTTTGTATCGATCCTTCAGTAACGGCGGTGGTAATTGAAGGATTAGCCAAACATAAAGATGAACTTGGCGCACCACTATGTCCTTGTCGCCACTATGAAGACAAAGAAGCGGAAGTTAAAGCAGCCTTTTGGAACTGTCCTTGTGTACCGATGCAAGAACGGAAAGAGTGTCATTGTATGTTGTTTTTGACTCCCGATAACGAATTTGCTGGTACGCGCCAAGATATTACCGCAGAAGAAATTAGAACTACTACTAACGGAGAATTATAAAAAATCCCACTAATTTACTAATTAATTTCAGTTCTGCTAAAGTGCGATCGCACCAAGTGGAACATAATACTATCTCTTGTAATAATGCTCCATGATACAGATGATGAAGGTTCAGAATACTGCTTATTCTGCTAATAATTTAGAGTCTAGAACCAACCAGCACAAACCCCTAGCGAAAATCAACGCCAAATCTGCGCCAACTCAGACAAAAAAATCTGCCCAAGACTCAGTTCAAAACTATTTACAAACTATTGGACAGATTCCCTTATTAAGTGGCGAAGCGGAAATCGAGCTTAGTCGTCAGGTGTCAGATTTACTAGAACTAGAAGCAATTCGCCAACAACTAACTGAGGAACTAGGGCGACAACCAAGGGAGCAAGAATGGGCAACCCAGGTTAATCTATCGTTAAAGACATTGCGTCATCGTCTGTATTTGGGGCGTAAAGCCAGAAACCAAATGGTACAGGCAAATTTACGCCTCGTGGTATTTATCGCCAAAAAATATCTTAAGCAAGGGCTTTCATTACAAGACCTAATTCAAGAAGGAAATCTCGGTCTAATTCGAGCCGTAGAAAGATTCGATCCTGAAAAAGGCTGTAAGTTTTCCACCTACGCCTATTGGTGGATTCGTCAGTCTATGACTAAAGCGATCGCCGAACAATCGCGAACAATTCGTCTTCCCGTTCATATTCACGATAAGCTAGCACTGATCAAAAAAACTTTTAAGCTACTATCCCAGAGATTACAACGTCATCCTAATGAAATAGAGATGGCAGAACAGCTTAAGATCGGTGTCGAACAACTGAGATTTTTATTACGAGTAACGCAGCTACCGCTTTCTTTGGAAGTTCCTGTGGATCGAGAAGACGATTCTCGCTTACTAGGGGAAGGTATTGAATCTGATTTACCTACTCCAGAGGAGTGGATTGTGAAAAAGCTCATGGGGGAAGAGGTAGAGCATCTTTTAAGTTATCTGAGTACTCAAGAAAGAGATATACTGCGTCTTAGTTATGGTTTAGATGATGGCAAAGTTAAAACTTCCGCGGAAATTGGGCAAATTTTACAGCTTAGTCGTTCCGAAATTCAAAAAATTCGCGCCAGGGCGATGAGTAAATTGCGCCGTCTCTTCCACAGTTCTAGTGCTAAACAATTTTTAGCGTAATCAAAATCCTAAGTTTGATTTTAATTGCCAACACTTGCTAGCGATCGCCCAATCTTCTTCGGTATGAATTACTAAGACTCTAACTTGAGAATCGGCAGTAGCGATATCTTCGTCAACAGGATGGCTATTATTTTTATCTAAATCTAGTTGCAAACCGAGAAAAGCCAATTTTTCACAAGTTTTTTCGCGAACTATTGCCGAATTCTCTCCTACCCCTGCGGTAAACACCAGTATATCCAATCCGCCCAAAGCTGCGGTCATCGCCCCGATACTACTTCTAAGACGGTGAATGTAAATTTCAAAGGCTAGCTGCGCTCTTTCTTTCCCGTCCTCACTAGCTGCTAAAATTGTGCGCAGATCAGCAGATATACCCGAAACTCCTAGCAGTCCCGACTGTTTATTTAATAATTTATTTAATTCATCAGTATTTAAATCATATTCTCGCATCAGATATAGCAGAATTTGCGGGTCAATCGAACCGCAGCGCGTCCCCATCATTAAACCCTCTAGAGGCGAAAAACCCATAGTAGTGTCAAGACAAATCCCATCTTGGATCGCAGCCAAAGAGCAACCATTCCCTAAGTGACAGCTAATTATTTTCAATGAATCTAAGGGTCGGTCGAGAATTTGCGCCGTTCTCTCGGCACAATATTGGTGGCTAGTACCATGAAAGCCGTAACGCCGAATCCCTTTTTCAAACCACTCATAGGGTAAAGGATAAACCTTAGCTGGTAGGGGAATTTGACTATGAAAAGCCGTATCAAACACAGCTACTTGGGGAACATCGGGCAGAATTTTGGCGATCGCCTCTATCCCTTCGAGATGGGCGGGATTATGACTAGGGGCGAGGGGAATTAGATCGGCGATCGCTGCTTTTACTTCGGGTGTAATTAGTGTTGGTTGGGAATATTCCGCACCTCCATGTACTACGCGATGACCGACCAACTCAATTTGTTCGAGATTTTCCAACACTTTGGTATCTCCTTGCACCAAGGTATTAAGCATTGTTTCTAAGGCTTGATCGCGATTAGCTAACTTAGTTTCTTGTTTAATTTCATTACTTTTAACCGTTAAACTGCCGTAATCATCAGCAACCGTCCAATCTATATGTGCTTCCCATAGAGGTTCAGAAGGCTGTGGTGCTAACTCTGCTGCAACTTCGTAAAGGCAACTCTTTTGACTACTAGAACCAGCGTTAAGAACTAAAATATACATAAATTTATTTGCTCTCGATAAGATGACCGCCAAATTTATTTTAGAAAAGAAATTTTAAACCATCGATCAATACCAATTTTTTATCCCCTGTAACCTATCCCCCATTGGTGACAAGTTAAGGGACTACGTTATTTGTCAACACCGCGATTGGATATGCCGACTGACCGTCGGCATTCCTCGCGGTCAAATCGTCTTTAGCTATTAGCTTTTAGCTTTTAGCTGTTAGCTTTTGAGGTATTTTCAGGAACTTTAATTCCTGCTAGGTGCGACCGCCACATACAATTGGCTCTAATCCATATTTAGAGTTAGCTTAAATTCAA
>DAXETX010000240.1:0-32487 GCA_051155735.1 Xenococcaceae cyanobacterium | reverse complement strand
TATGGTTTGATCGGGTGGGTTGATGATTGGCAAATTTTACGCCAACAATCGAATAAAGGTATCTCCCCCAGGTTGAAACTAACGCTGCAAATAGCGATCGCTATTTTATTTTGTCTCTGGATACTGTGGCAAAAACCCTTCGATCTTACGACTATTGCTTTACCAGGCAAGATTGATTTAGCTCTAGGATGGTGGTTTTTTCCCCTAGCAGGATTTGTTTTAGCAGCCGAAAGCAATGCGACTAATCTTACTGATGGAGTCGATGGTTTAGCAGCAGGAACTAGCGCGATCGCCTTTTGGGGCTTAGGGATAATTATTGCAGGAACGCATCCTGATTTAACGATATTTTGTCTAGCAATGAGTGGCGGTTGTTTAGGGTTTTTGTGCCACAATCGTAATCCTGCCCAAGTTTTTATGGGGGATACTGGCTCTCTAGCTTTAGGGGGAGCTTTAGCAGCAGTAGGGCTACTCAGCGGTAATTTATGGACACTATTTGTCGTTAGTGGCATTTTTTTCCTAGAGTCTCTGTCTGTAATTGCGCAAGTTGGCTACTACAAAGCTACCAAAGATGCTAGTGGTCAAGGAAAAAGATTATTTAAAATGGCCCCTCTACATCATCATTTTGAACTCAGCGGTTGGCGCGAAACTCAAGTAGTAGGGATGTTTTATTTAGTTAATCTGGTTTTAGTCGTGCTAGCTTGGTTTATCTAATCCCAGTTAACTGATAATATATTTGTTTGACTTATATTTATATTTATTTTTAGGAGGGTTTATGTCTGAGCGCCCGATTATTTTGGGGATTGTCGGAGACAGTGCAGCAGGAAAAACGACTCTTACTAAAGGAATTGCACAAGTTTTTGGTCAAGAAAATGTGACGATCATTTGTACAGATGATTATCATCGCTATGATCGCAAGCAAAGAGCGGAACTAGGCATATCCGCACTTCATCCAGACTGCAACTATGTAAATATTATTGAACAACATTTAGAATTACTCCGTCAAGGGCAAGCAATTCTCAAACCAATATATAATCATACAACTGGCGAATTCGATCCTCCAGAATATATTGAACCCCGTAAATACGTCATCGTAGAGGGTTTATTAGGCTATTCTTCTCGTAAAATGCTCAATAGCTATGACGTTAAAGTTTATCTCGCGCCTCCAGAATCTTTGCGAACCATCTGGAAAATCAAACGGGATACTCGCAAACGCGGTTATAGTGAAGCCCAAGTTATCGAACAACTCAAAAACAGAGAATCAGATTCTGAAGCGTTTATTCGTCCTCAAAGACAATGGGCTGATGCCATTGTTTCATTCTATCCGCCTCAAGCTGAACCAGAAGAGAAAGACTTGCTACTTAATGTGCGCTTAATTCTGCGTCCGACAATTCCCCATCCTGACTTTAGTCAAATTTTAAACTCGGAGGGAAATCATTTAGGGTCGGCAATTCGCCTTGGTTTGGACCGAGATATGGGTAAACCCGTCGATGTTCTAGAAATTGATGGACACGCCACCGCAGAACAAGTTAAAGAACTAGAAAGACTACTATGCAATGAAGTGCCTTTTTTAGGTCAATTTTGCAGTTTAGAAGGTAATCAAGAAATCGGCAAAGTAGTTGGAACGACAGGAGAAACTTTGCAAAGTTATCCTCTGGCACTAACACAATTATTAGTCGCTTATCATATGCTTAAAGCTGGTAAATTATAAATTAATTGATCGCCGTAAAGTTAAAACAGTTATTAGTGGTTAGTGGTTAGTTGCAGCTACTTACTGATGATTAATAAGCGATCACTGATAACTGATAGCTGATAACTGATGAAAGTCACGCTTCAAGATGAGATTTTATTAATTGCTTCTGACGACCTGCCCAGCTACAAAAAAGGTGGTTCTGTAGTGAGAAATAGCTACTTTTGGGCTTTAAAATCTATAGCTTGCTATACAGGTAGAGGTCAAGATTGGGAATATGATGCTGTAGTCTGGGTGGCTTTAGCCAGAATGTTACTTGCTTTTACCGCATCGGGCTATTTGGGCGATCGCGAAACGCTTTTAGAATTTGAGCCAGATACCATGATTCCAGAAGTATTAAGGTCTGTCTCTACTTGGCAATAAATTTCAAAAGGGTTGAAACCAGCAGATAGATCTAGAAGCCCTCGTGACCCCCATTGGGGATTGCCCAATCGCTACAAGTTAAAGGCTTGTGTTGTTTGTCAACTAGCTTTTAGTTTTTAGTTTTTAGCTTTTAGTGGTCTGTCAATTAATTAATGAAGGGTAAAGTCGTTTAAGTTTGATCCGTGCATCTTCAGTAGTAAATCGCCAATCAATCCAGCTTTCTTTTCGATTACGCTCCTCAAACCAAGAAGTTACTTCTTCTCTCAATGTGGTCAAATCGGGAATTCGACGATTGAGGCATTGTCGAGATAGAACACTTAACTCGATCTCTGCCATGTTTAACCAACTTCCATGTTTAGGTGTGTAGCAAAACTCTAAACGATTCATAATTCGTCTCGCTTCACTGGGTTCAAAAGCTTTATACAACGCAGCAGGAGTATGAGTGTTGAGATTGTCTTGAACCACGGTAATTAAGTATGCTTCGGGATAGTAATCATCAACTAATTTTTTCAGTAGTTGAGCATAATCTATTGCAGTACGTCTTTCTGTAACTTCTACGGTTCGCCATCCTTCAATGGGGTTACAGAGTCCATCTAGCTTGACCTTGAGGTGGTTGACTACAGGCGATCGCTAGTAAATGTGCTTCTTTTTCTCCATCTAAGCGTCTCTGTTTACGTCCCCGTCCCTGACGATAACTCAATGCAGCATCAATTCCTTCCTCAACAAAGCGCAGTCGCACTCTTTCTATAGTTGAGATACTTATGCCTAAAGCCGAAGCGATCGCATTTTTACTAATTATACATAAATAACCCATCATTAATTAATCATTAATTAATAGACAAAACACTATATTCACTGTCTGAAAGATCATAACTTTTCTAGTCACCTGGTTATTTCTCATATTCGACTAGCTACTCAAGGAAAAATTATGCTAAAAAATACCCAACCATTTTGTCGCGAATTGGCAGGAAAAATGCACGTCTTTGCTCATAATGGAAACTTAAAAAATATTGAAACGGACAAGAAGATAAAGTTAGGAAGATACCGTCCTCTCGCTGAAGGAAAAATTCAGGCGATCGCTAATGGTCGCGTGTTGGAAGTAGTAAAAGCGAACTAAACTCGACGAAGAATTTTTTGCCATTTAGAGAATTACTGACGCTTCATAAGTTCCTCAACTTTTGTTTTTAGTATTTATTTTTAGACAGTACCAAGATTTGAGAAACTACCAGCCTCAGAAAAGTTAAATTTTTCGACTGCAAATTACATTTTTAAAACTTAAAAAGATTTAAAAAGGAGTTAAGACATGAACCAGAAAAAAGGAAACTCAGAAAACCCAACCCCAGAAATCCAGAAAAAAGGTCTATTTTCTTCTCGTCGTGGATTTCTCAAAGGTAGCAGTGGTATTGGGGTGCTAGTTGCAGGAGCTAGTGCGGGACTTGGCACAGCGTTATTTACTCACAAGAAAGCTAATGCAGTTGAAGTAGGACCCTTAACAAATCCTCGTCAACGCCAGGAGAAGATGTTTCAGATTCGTAGGGATGCTGCTCAGTCCCATCTTCGACAACAAAGACCGCCACAACCTACTAACGGTGATGAAGAACGCTATGAGGATAAACGAGCTAACTTTACTAAAACTATGCCCCACAACCAACTAGGTGAAGTCGAACCAGAGGCATATGCAACCTTCCTTTCAATCCTTAGTAGCGGCGATCCCAATCGATTTAAAGAGATTCCCCGTGCGCCTAAAGCTGAGGGAAGATTGAATAATCCCCAAGCAACCTATGCATTCGATCTAGTGGGTGTCGATGGTCATGCTACCCGACTAGAGCCACCTCCTGCTTTTGCTAGCGCACAGTTGGCTGCGGAAATGGGTGAGGTTTACTGGCAAGCACTAACCCGTGATATACCGTTCCAAGAGTATGAATCTAACCAATTAGTTGCAGCAGCAGTATCTGACCTCAATGCTTTCTCGGAAACTGTAGGACCAAAATCAAACGGCAAGGTAACACCGCTCACACTATTTCGAGGTGAAACTACGGGTGATTCGATCGGACCATTTATCAGTCAGTTTCTCTGGCTCGATATTCCTTACGGCATTAAGACTATCGATCAAAAATACATTTTCCCCACACGGAATCAAAGTTTCTTAACCGATTATCAAGAATGGTTGGCTTGTCAGCAAGGGATGCAAGCAGGAAGGACGCTCCAGTTTGATTCTCAACCACGGTTTATTTCCAGCAATCGCGAATTAGCTGAGTTTGTCCACCAAGACTTTACCTTTCAAGCCTATATGAATGCTGCACTGATTATGTTAGGCTGGGGCATGGATGCGATGTCGCCAAGCAACCCTTACCACGGTGCTGAAACTCAATTTGGCGGTGTAACTTTTGGCAACAAAGATGTGCTACACATGGTGGCACAAGCAGCAAACGTAGCCCAGAAAGGGGCTTGGTATCATAAGTGGCTGGTACATCGATTTTTACGTCCCGAAGTCTTTTCGGGAAGGATAGAAAACCAGCTTAATGGCAGCAAATCCTACGACATTCATGCCGATATCCTTGAATCCGATGCCATGGCTAGGGTTATGTCCACTTATGGCAACCGACTCTTGCCTGTGGCTTATGCTGAAGGTTGCCCGACTCATCCTTCCTTCCCTGCTGCTCATGCAGCTACTGCTGGGGCTTGCGCCACCATGTTAAAGGCTTGGTTTAATGAAGATTTCGTCATTTCCAATCCCGTACGCGCAACTGCTGACGGCTCAACTGTAGAACCTTGGCAGGGGGAAGAACTTACCCTTGGTAACGAAATTAATAAGCTCGCCAATAATATTACTTTAGGTCGCGATGGTGCTGGGGTTCACTATCGCTCCGACGGCATTCAAGGAATTTCGATCGGAGAAGACCAAGCAATCGGCATTCTATCAGATTACAGTCGCACCTATAACGAAAGCTTCGATGGTTTTATGCTAACTAAGTTCGATGGCGAGAAAATTAAAATTAGCAATGGTGAGGTAGTATCTGTCTGAAAAGATACCTGTAAAACGCTGGAATACTCGGAAGTATCTCAGAAAAACAGTCATACTAAATCCTGTTCATAAAAGTTACTTTTCATTGCCCCCTAAATCCCCTGCCCCCGTGACCCCCCTCGCGCATTCCCAAGCGCGTGAAACGCGCGCGGGGTCGCTCGCCAACAGCAAGACTTGCGTAGCCCGTGGCAACCTCGCCAAGCTTCCTTGCTCAACATTGGGGGTATTTCTGGGGGACTTAAAGAATTTTCTATCTTATCTCAAACTATTCTTACTTTGGAATATTTAGTTGACAAAATTGCGAAATCTGAAAATATCGAGAAAATAATTGGTTATGAAGGTGCAGGTGCAGCTAGTTATTTTGCTGCTTATGGAAAAATCATCACTAATCCCGATTTTGTTTTTATCGCCCGCAGTCGTCGCCCCCCTGGAAATCCTGTTAATGCGATGTTAAGTTTTGGCTATCAGGTGTTGTGGAATCATCTTTTAGCTTTAATTGAACTACAACAACTCGACCCTTATTTAATTCGGTAAGTAATCAGGGTTTAGTGCTTCAGAAGGAGTGAAAGGAGATTTTTGAGGAAAGGTGTTGAGGGATAATTCCGTCTCATCGGCTGCTTGTTCTCTACTATCCTGGTAACATTCGTCAAAAACTTCTTCAAAATATCGTTTTAGGCTGGGGCTAAGGCGAAAAGCTCTTTTTAATCGCCGTCGATGTTCTCTAATGCTAGCTCTCCAACTATTAGTTCTTTTATCTGGTTGATATTGGTATTTGAGTAAGTGCAGCAACACAACCACTAAATTACTTTCAATTGCCCGTTGCTCGCTCCTACCCATATCTTTGATTTCTTCAATTAAGTTAGCTGTATCTACCTCTTGTAATTTTCCTTCAGAAATCAGTCGAGCAGTGTGTAACAGCCAAAGATGATAATCGCGCTCGTAGAGATTATTGTTATAGGTAGTTGATGAAAATCGAGCAGTCATAGTAATACTCTAAGTATCTTATCTTTAATGGTATCGTAATGATGATAATTCAGAAATGGAGGTTAAAATTGCCAAATTTTAAAGAAATGTCGTTGGTCGAACTCAGGCAATATATTTTAGCCAATCGACGCGATAAAGAAGCCTGGAGAGAATTTAGAGATAGACCACGACCTAACGGAATTACAATTTCTGCGGATACACCGCCAGAAGCAATGGAACGGATTCTACGAGAAGCGATAAACCGCAAAGATTAATATTGTACCCTTATCAAAGTTGATGGGGGTTTTTAACTTAATAAAGTTTCCATTCAATTAGTTTCTCTAGTAATTAGAGAATCAAAAAATTTCGGATAAATTCACAATTAATCCAGGCATTATAGCTTCGCCCGAAAGAGTTGGAGGATTATTAACAACTTCTTTATCTTCTCCCTGACGATAGATTTCGATTTGTCTCTCGTCAGGATTAATCAACCAACCTAATTTGACTCCGCAGTTCATGTATTCTTTCATTTTGTCTTGTGTGTTGCTCAAACTATCGGTTGGAGACATCAACTCGATGACAAAATCAGGGTTGATAGGAAGATACTTTCTTCTTTGTTGCTTGGTCAAACTATTCCACATAGAAAGAGGAATCCAACTGACATCAGGAGAGCGAACTGCATCATTTGATAATTTAAACCCAGTAGAAGAGTCAAAAACTTTTCCCAGTTTGCTTTGTTTATTCCAAAGTTTGATTTGAAAAGCAAGTTCTAAATTGCGATCGCCAGTTTCACCACCAGTGGGAGACATGAAGATTAATTGTCCTTGAGAATTAATTTCCAATCGAGCATCGGGATTGTCACGAGAAAGCACTTCAAGCTCGCGATCGCTGATTTTACCAATAAGAGAAGAAAGATTTAATGGTAGAGCATTCATATCTAAATATTAGGCTAAATTTCTCCTTCTTTGATTAACTTAAGAATCGGCTCAATATACTTGGACATAGAGCGGTTTTTTCTTGGCTTCTATTGCTACCCATTCTTTGATTTTACTGTCGAGGTATAGGGAGATTCGCTTCTTTTCAGTAGTCAAGGGCAGATTTGTAGCATTTTATTTTTTTTTAAATTATCTAAGTGACACTACAGTAGTTACACTTTGCTTAAAAGTAATGCCACTGTAGCATCAATCAAGGTCGGACTAATAAAAAGCAAGCACCAATAGTTTCCATTCAATTAGTTTCTCTAGTAATTAGAGAATCAAATTAATTTTAATTCTCGGAGAGTGACAAAAGAGGGTTATATCAAATAACTTTAAATATGCTATAAATACAGTTAGCGATCGCTAATCATAAAAAGCAACAGAGGCAAGGGAAGTGACAGGACAACTTAAAATAGAAATTGTTGAATCAGTTGAAACATTATCAAAATTACTTAAACAAGCAAAAAATCCTCAGAAAAAAGAAAGAATTCAAGCACTTTATTGGATTAAAACTAACCTTGCTGAAACTATTGGACATTTATCGGCTTTGAGTGGAAAACATAGAATTACAGTGTCGCGATGGTTAAGTTCATCGTTTTAATATGTATTGTCAAGGTTATGGATAATCAAGTATAAATACTTAATTATCTCGTCCTTTTGCCAATTTCCGTTTATGTTTTCCTCACTCAAAAAATTCTCTTCCCGACAGTATCATACTAAACAGTTTAGTTTTGCAAAAGGGTAATTAGTCTAAACTCCAGGCGTTAGCTCAATCGCCAACTAGGGAGTGTCGTCAATTGTCTAAAACAAAGCGACAATTGTTAAAATAAGATTTTAGAGCTAAAAAAACTATGGTTTATCAAGTAGTAGGTCAAACGCTAGGTTTAGATTCTCCGACGGTAAACAATTTCGATTTGATGATGCTTACCCGTCAGGGAGTTCCAAGAGCAGCAATTGATGCTTTGGCTCATTCCCTGCACCTATCTGTTTCAGAGTTAACTAAATACCTGCACGTTTCTGAAAGGACTTTACAGCGTTACAGTCCCGACAAAAACCTTTCTACTGAACTGTCAGATCGGGTGCTTCAAATAGCTAAGGTTTATGCTAGAAGCTTGGATGTATTTGAAGAGCCAGAAATTACATCTGAGTGGTTAAAACAACCAAACGTAGCTTTAGGAAATATAGCTCCTATTGAATATTTGGATACCTCAAGTGGAGTTGAAATAGTTCTCGACGAATTGACGAGAATTGAGTACGGGGTCTTCTCCTAAATGCTGCTGTATCGAATTTCTAAGAGTAAGTATGCTAATGACCTTAGTGGTGAAGGAGCGAGAAGGGCAGGTGGACGTTGGAATTATAAAGGAACGCCAGTAGTATATACTGCGGATTCGACCGCATTAGCTACTTTGGAAACGTTAGTTCACTTTCCTTTAAATTTAACACCGAAGGATAAAGTGATCGCCACTATCGAGCTACCTGACGAGTTGCCTATAACAACGATAGATTTAGAAGACCTACCAGATAATTGGGCTACCTATCCTGCACCTAACCAGTTGGCAGAAATAGGAAACGATTGGGTTGAAAAACAGGAAACTGTTACTCTATGCGTGCCTTCTTCGATTACTCCCAACAGTGAAGGACGTAATTATATTTTAAATCCAGCTCATCCCGATTTTGTAAGAGTAAGAATAATTAGGATAGACGAATATAGGTATGACAACCGATTGTTTGAAAGATAAGGGGAAGAGGATGGAATACAAAGAGTAATGATTGCAGCCAAACAAAAGGGAATCAATTTAAATAAGTTAGTTAACGAGGCTTTAGAACACTCTCTAAGTTTTTAATTCTCCATCAGTCTCAATGATGTACTCAATGACTCGAACTTGAATCTTAGTTAAACCCTTTTTCTTCGATTTGCACTCGGGATTAATCCAACAATTCATCATAGAGACAACAGAACCACTAAATTAACCAAACTTAAGGTTTTTTACCGTTAAATTAGGCATTTTACCCACTAACAAAGGTTCTAACGTTGTCCGAATTCGATGGGCATCGGGAGGACAACCAGGAAGATAGATATCTACGGGAACTATGGCATGGACTGGTTGTACTTGTTCTAATAAAATTGGTACTATTCCTGGTTCATGGGGTATTTGATTTTGGATATCGGCAGCTTCGAGATAGCAACGCTGAAGCACTGATTCAATATCTCCTAAAGGATTACGCATAGCCGTAACATTACCAGTAACCGCACAGTCACCAAAAGAAACCAGAAGTAAAGAGCGATCGCGTACTTTTTTAATCAATTCCAAATTATCTTCGTTAGCTACCGCACCTTCTACTAAAACTACATCTACTCCTTCAGGATATTCCTTAATGTCTGCAAAGGGACTGTAAACTAAATCTACTTGTGCTGTTAAATCGAACAGCCATTCATCTAAATCTAAAAAAGACATATGGCAGCCAGAACAGCCACCAAGCCATACTGTTGCTAATTTTAGTTTGGGCATTTTTTGTTAATAGGACGAGCGTTTGATGTACTAATTACTAGAGGTTTTTGAGACTGAATTTTAAGAGAACTAGATAGTCCAGATAATCGGAGATTTAGGGATGAAACTTGAGGAGAATCAACTTGAGTAAAAAGCATGACTTGCCATTTATGTCCTGCTTCATCGCTTAATATTTGCTCCGAACGACAATGTATTTTTCCTGGTGAAATATCTGTTTCGGTAATAGTAGCAATCGCAGGTTTAATAGTCAGAAGAGAAACAATCAAGAATAAAATTAGAGTGGCGATGACAAATGCAATTCCCCATTCCAAATCTTGTAAGATATGACGTAACATTTTATTTACCCCCTTAGTTTGGTTTTTTTATTAACTACTAACTATTTAAAACAACCATTCTCTTTTTTTTCTGGCAGTAGTAATAAATTCCAGTTTCGAGCGTTCCTTGTTCATTTCTCCTACTGTCGAACCTTGAGAAAAAATTGCTCCCGTCGGACAAGCCATTAAACATTTTCCACAAGAGGTGCAGCTATCGGCATTACCCCAAGGTTGATTAAGGTCTGTAATAACATGAGAATTATGTCCTCTTTCTGCCATATCCCAAGTATGCGCGCCTTCGATTTCATCACATACTCTAATACAGCGAGTACAAAGAACACAACGATTATGGTCGATACCAAAGCGTTCGTGGGATAAATCTACATTACGTTGAGGAAACTGATAGGCTACACTAACATGATCCATACCCATTTCCACTGCTAAATCTTGTAACTCACAGTTGCCATTAGCGACACAAACTGAACAAATATGATTACCTTCAGCGAAAAGTAGTTCTATTATCTTCTTGCGGTATTTCTGCAATCGTTCAGTATTGGTTTGAATTTCCATTCCTTCAGCTACTTTGGTAACACAAGCAGGTTGGAGTTTATTGCTACCAGCAATCTCAACTAAGCATAATCGACAAGCACCAATATTCGATACTCCTTCTAAATGACAGAGAGTGGGAATGTGAATACCTGCATCTTGTGCAGCATCTAACAAAGTGTCTGATTCTCTAGCACTTATTAGGCGATCATTAATAGTTAAGGTTTTAACTGTCACAGTCTTTGTTTGTTTATTACTTCTAAAACTATTGATAGGCAAAAAGATTGAGGAACTTGTGAAGAACTGTAGTAAGAGATCGCTACAACCAAATTAATTAGCAAATTCGCGGTAATTGTTCTCCGCTTAACATATCTAAAATACGCTTTGAACCAATTTTACTGTTAAGAACTACTAAAGAGTTTTTATCTCGAACAACTTTACCAATAATTGCAGCATTGTTATCAGAATGCGATCGCATAATCCTGAAAGCGCGATCGCGATCTTTTTGGGGAATGAAAGCGACAAATCTACCTTCGTTGGCAACATAAAGAGGATCGAAACCCAATATTTCACAAGCTCCCTGCACATCTTCTCTAATAGAAATCGAATTTTCATCAATTTCAATTCCAACTTGAGCAGCAGCAGCAATTTCATTTAAGACGCTGGCTAAACCACCGCGAGTCAAATCCCGCAGACAGTGAATTTCGATGTCGGCTGCGAGTAACTCTAAAACTAAATCCGCTAGTGGTGCAGAGTCGCTTTCAATAGTAGTTTCAAACTCCAATCCTTCTCTGACTGCCATAATAGCGATTCCGTGCTTGGCTAAATCCCCATTGAGTAGTAATAAATCTCCTGGTTGTACGGACTGAGGTGCGATCGCCTGATGATGTTCAATAATCCCAACTCCAGTGGTATTAATAAAAATGCCGTCACCTTTACCTCGATCTACTACTTTAGTATCTCCAGTGACTATTTTTACTTTCGCTATTGCTGCTGCTTGCTGCATTGACTGCACTACTCGCCACAGAGTCTCCATGGATAATCCTTCTTCCAAAATAAAGCTTGCGCTGAGGTAAAGAGGACGTGCTCCCGACATTGCTAGATCGTTTACCGTACCATTAACTGCTAAAGAACCAATATCCCCACCAGGAAAAAACAAAGGATTAACTACATAAGAATCGGTGGTAAAGGCTATTTTATTGCCTGCAAGCTGAAGAGTCACCGCATCATGTTGAATAGTATCGACTGTCCCAAAAGCCGTTAAAAACATTTGGATTAACTGTTGCATCAACCTTCCTCCGCCACCATGAGCTAGCAAAATATGAGGATATTGCTGTAAGGAAATCGGACAAGCGAGATTAAAAGTCATTGCTCATCTTTAAATAAAATTATGTAATTATATAAGGCGTTCATTCCTTGTCCTGTTTTAGCTGAAACTTCAAAAATTTGGGCTTGAGGAGCAATTTTTTGGATATTAGCGATCGCCCGATCTCTGGCAAATTCTACAGCTTCGGCAAGATCGATTTTATTAATAACTACTATTTGGGCAGACTTAAACATGGTGGGGTATTTAAGAGGTTTATCTTCTCCTTCTGTTACCGATAGCAATACGACTCTTAAGTCTTCCCCCAAATCATAAGCAGCAGGACAAACTAAATTACCAACATTTTCAATAATTAGTAAGTCAAGATGATCTACATCGAGTTTTGAGGCAGCCTGAGCAACCATATCTGCTTCTAAGTGGCAAGCATTACCAGTGATAATCTGAATCGTTGATGCGCCTTTACTTTGCAGTCTTCTAGCATCGTTATCGGTGGCTAGATCGCCCACAATCACACCAATATCCAAATAATTAACATATTCTTGCAGCATTCTTTCTATTAAGGCTGTTTTTCCCGAACCTGGAGCAGAAAGCAGGTTAATAACTAATAATTCTTTTGATTTAAAGTAGTTTCGGTTGCGTTCTGCTAGGCGATCGTTTTTCCTCAGAATGCCTTGATTGATCTCGATTTTGTGTTGGTGTTTTTTCTCCTCTGGTTTTTGAATTGGAGATAAAACTCGAAGAGAATTATGCCTCATCTGCACATTACCAATGGCAACCTGATCAATCGCATTACAACCACATTCTTTACACATTTCCAAATACCTCTTTGAATCATCACTAACCACTGTACGGGCAAGGCAGTGCCTTGCTCCTAACCACTAACTATTAACGAAGCCAATTCTAATTCTCTACCATGAATAATATTGGTACTAATTCTCTGACATTTAGGACATTCATAAATATAGTTATGAGGTTGAAAATTGCGATCGCACTCTTGACAATAACAAACCACAGGAATAGTTATTATTTCTAACTGGGCATTGTCAGCCATTGTTCCCCGAATTAAAACTTCAAAAGCAAATTCCAAGGCTTCGGGAATAACTCCCGATAACTCACCGATATTCATTGTTAGGCACTCGATTTTAGTTGCACCATTTTGTTGCGCTTGAGAGATCGCCATATCTAGAGTATTTTGCATCATACTTACTTCGTGCATATATCTCGATCTACTAATAAGTTTCTAATCTGAATTGCTGCTTGGGAAACACCTTTTTCGCCCACAGACGATAGGCGATCGCCAAATTGAAAATTCACTCCTGGCACGATTACCCACCAAGCTTGAGGACATTTTCCATAAACAGCTTGAGTCAGACTGAGTATGGCTCTAGGATTACTGAAATGACTCCGCAGTTCATTTGAATCTAGGGGTTTTAAAGAATGTAGTTTGACCGTATCTAGATCGAGAATTTGACAAGCATCAACAAAAATCACCAAATCTACTTGAGCTAAATCCGCAGCTAGTTCTGGAGTTAATTGCGGTCGAGAAAGCGATCGCACTTCTGGTAAATGCCAACTAGCGACAATTTCCGCTATTCGCACACCGATACTATCATCGCTCCGCAAGCTATTTCCGTAACCGATAACTAGACTTTTAGCCATTAACTCCTGTATGGGCAAGGCACTGCCTTGTACCCCTAACTACTTATCTATTCGAGAGTTTGATCGCTCTGAGCAAAAATAAAATGCTTAACTTCGATGCTAGAAAATAAATAAGTTTAATTATCATCTTTTTCTCCTCTGTTGAACTTTAGCTATTAGCGATCAGCTTTTTTACGAACAAGTAGTTGATTCTAGATTCTCTGATGAGAAATTAACGACAAATATTCACTCCGAAAATAACGAAGAGTACTGAAAACTGGATTTGGTGCAGCCCTACCCAGACCACAGAGGCTAGTATGTTTAATCAAATCACACAATTCTTCTAATTTTCTGAGGTCAGTTAAAACTGCTTTGCCTTCTAGAATTTTAGTCAACAACTGATATAGCTGGACTGTACCCGCCCGACAGGGAATACATTTACCGCAGGATTCATCCATGCAAAATTCGATAAAAAAGCGTGCTACCTCTACCATATTGGTAGATTCATCCATGACAATTGCCCCACCAGAACCCATAATTGCTCCTAGTTCATTCAAGGACTCATAATCAACTGGAGTATCAAACATGGCAGCAGGGATGCAGCCACCAGAAGGACCTCCTGTCTGAACGGCTTTAGCCTTGCCACCGTTAGGAACACCGTCACCCATTTCTGTAACTATTTCTTGCAATGTTATCCCCATTGGCACTTCGATTAAGCCTGTATTACAAACCTTGCCAGCGAGGGAGAAAACTTTAGTTCCCTTGCTTTTTTCCGTTCCGATTTTGGCAAACCAATCAGCACCCTTGCGGATAATAGCAGGAACATTGGCAAAGGTTTCAACGTTATTAATCAGAGTCGGATAACCCCACAAGCCCGATTCTGCTGGGTAAGGAGGGCGAGGACTGGGAATTCCTCTTTTGCCTTCAATTGATGCCATCAATGCAGTTTCCTCCCCACAGACAAATGCCCCAGCACCAACACGAAGATCAATTTTAAAATCAAATGATGATTCAAAGATTTGACTACCCAGGAGACCTAATCGCTTTGCTTGACGAATTGCTGTTTGAAGATGATTAATCGCCAGAGGATATTCTCCTCGCACATAAATATAACCCTGACTTGCTCCTACTGTGTAAGCTGCGATCGCCATACCTTCTAGTACCCGATGGGGGTCGCTTTCTAAGACGCTGCGATCCATAAACGCTCCTGGATCGCCCTCGTCAGCATTACAAATTATATACTTACGCTCGTTTTGAGCCTTAGCTACTGTTGCCCATTTTAGTCCTGTAGGATATCCCGCACCACCTCTACCTCTTAAACCACTGCGAGAAATTTCCTCGACTACGGATTCGGGATTCATTTCGCGTAAAGCATGATATAGTCCTTGATAACCATCAGCAGCAATATACTCTTCTATTTTTTCAGGGTCAATCTTGCCACTATTTTCTAAAACAATCTTTAACTGTTTGGTAAAAAAAGGATGGCTCTGGGGTTGATATTGAGATGGAGATAAAGATAGTTGAACATTTTTGGTTTCAGAAATAGCTGTGACGATTTCTGAGGCATTATCGGTGGTTACGCGATCATATAAAATACCTACAGGGTCTACTCTGACTAAAGGACCTTTACTACATAAACCCATACAGCCAACCCCAGAAACTGCGACTTTCCCTGCTAAACCCGCCTCGTTAACCGCTTCTTCTAAATGTTCCTTTACCCCTACTCCATTGGCAGATAAACAGCCTCCTACGGTACAACAACGAATACAAGTTTTGTTTTGTTGTTGATTTTCTCTCGTAGCGATCGCTTTTAATTCTTCAAGATCCATGATGCAGACATTCCTCAACTCGCTCGATAACAGATTCAACAGTTTGATGACCTTCAACATTGGCATCGACTACCACCGCAGGGGCAATGCCACAAGCCCCCAGACATCTGGCAGTTACCAAGGATAATTGATTGTCAGGAGTAGTTTCTCCCGCTTTAACTTGATATCTTTGTTCCAAATCCGTTAATAAATTAGCAGCTCCTTTGACATAACAAGCTGTACCCATACAGACGACGCAAGTATGCGCTCCTTTTTGCTTCAGAGAGAAAAAATGATAAAAGGTAACTACACCGTAAACCTGGCTAGGGGGAAGTTTGAGGCTATGGGCGATGTAGAGTAATAAATCTTCTTCCAAGTAGCCAAACAATTCTTGTGCTTGATGAAGTACCTCGATCAGTGCATCGGCAGAATATTGATAGCGTTTCATAGTTGCAGTTAGCATCCGAAATCGCTTATCGCCACTGGGATGTAACTTAGGAGTTTTTGTAGTCGTCATTATTTATTAATACCGATATAATTTTGCTAACTAACATTAACAATGCAGTCATTAAGACTGGGTATATCTACCAATGAGCGAAGGAAAATCCCACGCCCTCCGTTTAAATCCCTGTCCATCGCCATTCCACTACTATCTTTAATAACTTTTCGTCCGCCAAGATTATGTACAATTTCACCAGTCCAACTTATTGTTTTGCTGGTATAAGCTTCATTTACATCTAAAACTGTTTTGCCAGCTTCAAAAGCTTTATGCTTGAGAAATTGCTTGAATCGATAATGAGATAAACTCAGCATTTGCCTGACAGATTTGGCTCTTATCTTTCTTCCTTTCTTGATAGTCATTTGACTGGTTTCAAAAGTAGGGAGCAAAATAATATCGAAATTATCAACTAAAAATCGTGCTATTTTGTGATGCAACTCATCAATTAAATTTCGTATTTTTAGTCTGATTTTGTCGGCAGCTTTTCTCATTCGATAACGCAGGCGCGCATTAACTTTTGTAGAACGAGAAATTAAATTATCAAGATAGTGACAAAGGCGTTGGATTCGTCCGATATCATGCTTACCTAACCATCCAAAGCTACGCTCTGAAAACAAGGTAAGGAATGAGCGAACTCCAGGGTCTAATGCCACGACCCGTCCTTGGTTCTCGGATATCGAGCGTGGCACTTCATGGGGAATACAGATATAAGTGATCCCCAAATGGGTGACTAATCTGCAATCTCCAAACTTATTAGGTAGTTGTTCTGTGAAGTGTACACTACCCAAAATCGTGTGATAAATTCCCGATTTAGAAACGGCTGAAGATGGAATATAACAAGACTGTATTTTATCTCTACGAGAACGAAATTTAACTTTCTGAATTTCGCCTGTTTTCTTGTATTTCTTTTTAGCTTCTCTTACCGCAATACAAGCATCTCTAATGGCAATAGATTTTATCTGATATGGTATTTCTTTTGACCACTCTGGCAAAGATTTAAGAATATTTGATTTGATTGCTTTCCAGTTAGCTATGGAGTCTGGCTGCTGGAGATATTTTACTGCTTCGTTATAAACATATCTACTCGTTCCCATCCATCTTTTAATTAGATTTTTCTGTGTTGGGTTGAGGGATATCTTTATCTTCTTTGATTTTTTTACTGTACTTTCTAAGTCCGTGCATCCTACAAGAGAAGACGTGGATGATGCTGAGAAGATCGGTTGTAAGTTCGGTTTCAGGGCAGTGAACAGTCTGGTCGAGAACCAGGATTTCTCCACCGTTTTGTTCGACCATGTACTGTATAAGCTCGAATCCAAATCTGCATAATCTGTCGCGACAGGCAACAATAATTTTGAGCTTATCTCCTCGCAGAAGTCTGTCCAATATGGAACGTAGCCCTTTTCTTTTGAAATTGAGTCCGCTTCCGATGTCTTTAATAATTTCTGCTTCTGGATAGAGAGACTGCATATAGGCGATTTGTCTATGTAAGTTGTCTTTTTGTTTTGAACTTGAGACTCGACAGTAGCAAACAAGGGAGGTCGCGTTGCCTGGGGTTTCCCCAGGCACTCGTGACGACCGTGAAGCGTTAACTGCTCCGCGAATGTAGGCTTCGACATTATAGAGTCTTTGACCTGCTTCGTTTTTGATGATGTCAATTTTCCCTTGGTCGGCATATCTTCTTAGTGTATTGGGATGTAACCCCAGTTTCTCAACTGCTTTTCTTAGTGGTACATAAGCCATACCAAACAGTCTAGCTTAAATGTGAGCTATAGTTAGTATTAGTTAGTAAAACTTTAACTGTTAACTAACCTCCATTACTCAGAAAATCATATCAATGTAGACATAAGCTAATATGCATTTAAACTGGGTATTAGTAAACACCTTCTGCCCTCTGCGGACTGCCTCCTGCCTTTTTCAACAACCAAATTTAAAAGCGTGACAGCTTAGCAACTGCTCTAGATATCTCTAGGCTTAAGTTAGATCGGTAATTTGAGGATGTTGTGAAGAATGAAACTATTTTTGCCGGTTCGTAGATTGGCGTTGCAGAATAAACAGTTCCAATGAATTCAAACTAGTGACAAAATAATCAATATCCGATCAGAATCCTCACAAGTTCTTCAAGCTTTTTTCCTATCTTAAACTTAAGCTCGAAATTAACCAGTGAGGTAGGTAATGAACGTAAAAGTCGATTTTTCTATTCACCAAATTTAAAAAGAAGTTCGTCATCTAGTTGACATGGGAATGATCGCTCATCAACAGCCAATTCTTCTCCACAGGTGAATGGGCTTTAGTCGAATCCGAGTTAGGAGCAAATGGTTATTCGCCAATGACGAATTTTATTAATGATCTTTTGGCTGAAAATTAACTGAAATAAGGAACTGATTTATGTGTTTGGCTGTACCTGGAAAAATTATCTCAATAAGTGATGCTGAACCTTTATTAAGAATGGGCAGAGTCAGCTTTGGGGGATTAATTAAACAGGTCAGCCTTGCCTATGTTCCTCAAGCTAAAGTTGATGATTATGTCATTGTTCATGTTGGTTTTGCTTTAAGTATTCTTGACACTAAAGAGGCAGAAAAAACACTTAATTATTTACAACAAATCAATACAACTTTTCATGACAAAGGATTTGAAGATGGGCGTTGCTGAAGAAGTGATGATCTTATCTCAGGCGAGATAAAAAACCAAAACAAATAAGGGGAAAGGTCAGATGAAAGTAGCAGATATTATGACTACCAATATAGTCACTATCGATAGTGGGGCAACTATTGCCCAAGCAGCCAAAATGATGCAACGATACAATGTAAGAGTCTTAATTGTGGATCGTGCTTCAGAAGAAGATGCCTATGGCATTATCACCCAAACAGACATTGCAAAAGCGATCGCTCTTGCCAAAAATCTCGAACAAACTTTTGTCTCCGAAGTAATGACGAAGCCTTGTATTGTAGTTAATCCTGATTTGGCGACAGAACAGATTGCCAGATTATTCACCAGAGCCAACATTCGTACTGCACCAGTTATCAAAGATAGATTACTCGGTATTGTTTCTTTAACTGACATTCTAACTAAAACTAATTGTTTGTCCTCAATTGAAGTCGAATTGAACTCCAAAACCAAAGAAAAATTAGCCGACATTGCTTTAGATGAATCGAGAGAAAAAGAATTAATAATTGAGTGGGAACGAGAGTATGATAATTGGTGTAGTGGATAGTGGTCTTTATAATTAATGAGAGATCGGCAAAGAAAGTAGCAAAGAGAATAAACCATTAACCACTAACCAAAAAATGTCTCAAAAAATTGTTATCGATCCTGTAACACGGATTGAGGGTCATGCCAAAATTACGATCCATCTTGATGAGACTGGACAGGTAGAAGATGCTCGTTTTCATGTTACAGAATTTAGAGGTTTTGAAAAATTTTGTGAAGGTCGTCCTTTATGGGAAATGCCAGGAATTACAGGGCGGATTTGTGGGATTTGTCCTGTAAGTCACTTACTTGCTTCTGCTAAAGCCGGAGATCGCATTTTAGCGGTAGATATTCCTCCTGCTGCTGAGAAACTGCGTCGTCTAATGAATTTAGGACAGATAATTCAGTCTCATGCCCTCAGTTTTTTCCATCTCACTGCCCCCGATCTACTGTTAGGTATGGATAGCGATCCTACTTCTCGTAACGTATTTGGGTTAATTGCTGCCGAACCAGAACTAGCACGTAGTGGTATTCGTTTACGACAATTTGGACAAGAGATTATTGAAATATTAGGTGGTAAAAAAATTCATCCTGCTTGGGCTGTTCCAGGAGGGGTCAGAAACTCCTTATCTGAGTCAGGAAAAATCAAAATTTGCGATCGCCTGAGTGAAGTTAAGACAACTACACTTAATGCTCTAGATAAATTTAAAAGCTTACTAAGAGATTATGAAGTAGAAGCTCAGACTTTTGGTAATTTTCCGAGTCTGTTTATGGGATTGGTCGGAAAAGATGGAGAATGGGAACATTACGGTGGCAAAATTCGCTTCGTTGACAGTGGAGGTAATATCATTGCCGATCAACTCGATCCCACTCGTTACCAAGAATTTATCGCTGAAGCCGTTGAACCTTGGTCTTATCTTAAGTTTCCTTATTATCGACCTTTAGGTTATCCTGCCAGAAAAGATTATTGCCACCTGCAAAGTGGGATTTATCGCGTTGGACCTTTAGCCAGGCTGAATATTTGTAGTCGCATGGGGACACCTTTAAGCGATCGTGAACTCCGAGAATTTAGAGATCGAGGCAAAGGTACGGTCAATTCTTCCTTCTTCTATCACTACGCCCGCTTGATTGAAATCTTAGCTTGTATTGAACGTGTGGAAAATATGTTAGAAGATGCAGATTTATCTTCTCATCATTTACGTGCCAAAGCAGGTATTAATCAACTTGAAGGTATCGGAGTCAGCGAAGCACCAAGAGGGACTCTTTTTCATCATTACCACGTCGATGAAAATGGCTTAATCAAAAAGGTAAATTTAATAATTGCTACAGGTCAGAATAACCTAGCGATGAATCGCACTATCGCTCAAATTGCTAGACATTTTATTCACGGGACTCAGATTCCTGAAGGAATGCTTAACCGAGTTGAAGCGGGTATTCGCTCTTTCGACCCTTGTTTAAGTTGTTCCACTCATGCTATAGGACAGATGCCGATACATATTCAGTTATTTGATGCGGTAGGAAACTTGCTTAATGATGTTTGGCAGCAGTCCTAGACAAAGAATCTCACAACTTCCTCAAACTTAATATCTATCTTTTAATCAGAGAGATTTGCCGACCAACAAAAGGAAAATAGTTTTGCTCAAAAAAAAAGCAGACTACAAATTACTAGCAATTTTTATGAAATTTGTTGATGAATATCGTAATGGGGAAATAGCCCATAAATATGCCCAAGCGATCGCCCAAATAATCACTCGTCCTTGGACAATTATGGAAATTTGTGGTGGACAAACTCATTCTATTGTTAGATATGGTATTGAAGAATTATTACCTCAGTCAATTGCCTTAATTCATGGTCCTGGTTGTCCTGTTTGCGTTACACCTTTAGATTTAATTGATAAAGCAATCGCGCTTGCCTCTCGACGAGAGGTTATTTTTTGCTCCTTTGGGGATATGCTACGAGTGCCTGGTAGTAACAGTCAAGATTTACTATCGATTAAGGCAATGGGTGGAGATATCCGAATTGTTCATTCTCCTTTAGATGCTATAGAAATTGCTTGCCAAAACCCAGCCAGACAGATTATTTTCTTCGCAGTTGGGTTTGAAACTACCGTTCCCACGACAGCAATGGCAGTCTATCAAGCTAGTCAATTAGGAATTAAGAACTTTTTTTTATTAGTAGCCCACGTACTCGTTCCGCCTGCAATGAAACTGATTCTAGACTCTCCCAATAACTCTGTACAAGGATTTTTGGCTGCTGGTCATGTTTGTACTGTTACGGGATATAGAGAATATGAAGCGATCGCCCAAAAGTATCGTATCCCCATCGTGGTAACTGGATTTGAACCTGTAGATATTCTTCAGGGAATTTATATGTGCATTAGGCAATTAGAAGCAGGTAGAACAGAAGTAGAAAATCAGTATGCTCGTTCCGTAAGCTCTGAAGGCAACAAAACAGCACAGAAATTAGTGGCAGAAGTATTTGAAACTACCCCTCGTCAATGGCGCGGTATCGGTAATATTACCGATAGTGGCTTGAGATTGCGAGAAAAATACAGTCAATTTGATGCCTTAAACCAATTTAAGTTTGAAGATTACACAACACAAGAATCTCCAGATTGTATTAGTGGATTAATTTTACAGGGAATCAAAAAACCCCATCAATGTCAAGCTTTTGGCAAAACTTGTACTCCCGAACAGCCTTTGGGTGCGCCCATGGTTTCTTCTGAGGGTGCTTGTGCTACTTACTATCGTTATCGACAGCAAGGAAAAGTTTAATCACTATCAAATTACTGATGAAGCAACAAAATCATCAAGCCCTTCGGGCTAAAAAACTTATTACTTATTACTTATTACTTATTACTTATTACTTATTACTTGTGAAAACAACTACCAATGCGCCGAATCAAACTCAAAGAAAATTCTGAAGTTGATCAATTGCGCCCTGACTTCATTATGCCCTCACAACATCCTCAAACTTTTTGCCTAATTTCTAAGTGAAATTAAAAACAGAGACTCTACATGACTGTTCTAACTATCAAAGAGGTTATTTATGGTGCGCTCGCCTGTTAGAAACACATTTCACACCCAATCTAAAATCTGCGCTACCCTCGATGGTAATGAAGCTGTTGCCCGCGTAGTTTATCCCCTTAATGAAGTAATTGCTATTTATCCCATTACGCCTGCTTCGCCGATGGGTGAGTGGGCAGATAATTGGTCATCTCATGGTCAAAAAAATCTTTGGGGTACTGTACCCACAGTGATCCAGATGCAGAGTGAAGGAGGTGTGGCAGGTGCGGTTCACGGTGCATTGCAAACGGGTTCGCTGACCACTACCTTTACTGCTTCTCAGGGATTGCTGTTGATGATTCCCAATATGTATAAAATTGCTGGAGAACTCACACCAACAGTATTTCATGTGGCAGCCCGCTCCCTTGCAGCCCAAGCACTTTCTATTTTTGGCGATCATAGTGATGTCATGGCAACTCGCGCTACAGGTTTTGCTATGCTATGTTCGGCATCGGTACAAGAAGCCCAAGATCTGGCTTTGATTGCTACTGCTGCTAGTTTAAAATCTCGTATTCCTTTTCTCCATTTCTTTGATGGTTTTCGTACTTCCCACGAAATTCAAAAGATTGAATTGTTGAATGAAGCGGTAATGCGATCGCTTATTTCAGAAGAAGCTATTATTGCCCATCGCGATCGCGCTTTGACCCCAGATCGCCCTGTAATCAGAGGTACAGCACAAAATCCTGATATTTATTTTCAAGCTAGAGAAACCGTAAATCCTTACTATCAAGCCTGTCCCGAAATTACCCAAACAGTAATGGATGAGTTTACCGAATTGACAGGAAGGCAATACCAATTATTTGAATATTACGGCGATCCCCAAGCTGAAAGAGTAATTGTCTTGATGGGTTCGGGATGCGAAGCCGTACAAGAAACTGTAGATTATCTTAACCAACAGGGCGAAAAGGTAGGTGTTATCAAAGTAAGATTATATCGTCCGTTTGATACTCAAAGATTTACAGGAGCATTACCTAAAACTGTTAAAAGTATAGCCGTTCTTGATCGCACTAAAGAACCAGGTAGTGCGGGAGAACCATTATATTTGGATGTGGTTAATGCCCTTGTCGAAACGTTTGATGGCAAATATTTACCCAAGGTTGTTGGTGGAAGATACGGCTTATCTTCTAAAGAATTTACCCCAGCTATGATTAAAGGTGTATTTAATAATCTAGCCCAAGACAAACCGAAAAATCATTTCACCATCGGCATCAATGACGACTTAAGCCATACCAGCCTAGAATATAATGGCAACTTTTCTACCGAATCACAAGATATTGTTCGTGCTGTCTTTTATGGTTTGGGTTCGGATGGAACTGTGGGGGCGAATAAAAATACGATTAAGATTATTGGTGAGTCTACCGATAATTATGCTCAAGGTTATTTTGTCTATGACTCCAAGAAATCTGGTTCGGTTACAATTTCCCATCTGCGCTTTGGTTCACAACCAATTCATTCTACCTATTTAGTCAATCAAGCTAGCTTTGTGGCTTGTCACCAGTGGAACTTTCTGGAAAAACTACCTGTTCTTGATGCTATTGAACCAGGGGGAACTTTCTTACTCAATAGTCCCTACAGTCAAGATCAACTCTGGAATCAATTATCGCAGCAGATACAACAACAAATTATCGATAAACAATTAAAATTCTACGCGATCAACGCTTATCAAGTGGCTGATCATGCAGGAATGAAGGGCAGAATTAACACGGTAATGCAAGTATGTTTCTTTGCTTTGTCTGGAGTATTACCCCAAGAACAAGCGATTGCAGCTATTAAACAATCAATTGGCAAAACCTACGGTAAAAAAGGTGCAGAAATTGTCAATATGAATCTCAAAGCCGTAGATGCCACTTTAGATAATCTATATGAAGTCACAGTTCCCCCCAATGTTACTTCCATTCCCGACAATCGACTACGAGGTTTACAAGCTTTGGCAGAAACCTCCAGTGACATCTCTTCCCCTAAAACCCAGAACTCCATCAATAATAATGCACCTGAGTTTGTCCGAGAAGTCTTAGGAAAAGCGATCGCTCGTGAAGGGGATACCATACCTGTAAGTGCTTTACCCTGTGATGGGACTTATCCCACTGGTACTTCTAAGTTAGAAAAACGCAATATTGCCCAGGAAATACCCGTTTGGGATGCTGATGTCTGTGTTCAATGTGGTAAGTGCGTTATGGTATGTCCCCATGCAGTGATTCGGAGTAAAGTTTATGAACCACAGCAATTACAAAACGCACCAGCTACATTTAAGAGTACAAATACTAGAGAACACGACTGGAAAGGATTAAAATTTACCATCCAAGTCGCAGCAGAAGACTGTACGGGATGTGGTATTTGTGTCGATGTCTGTCCTGCTAAGAATAAATCTCAACCGCGCTTTAAAGCGATTAATATGCAGCCCCAGTTACCCTTAAGGGAACAAGAACGAGAAAATTGGGATTTCTTCCTCAATATTCCCAATCCCGACCGCACTAAGTTAAATCTGCATAAAATTGCTCAACAGCAAATGCAAGAACCCTTATTTGAATTTTCTGGTGCTTGTGCGGGCTGCGGTGAAACTCCTTATCTAAAATTAATGAGTCAGCTATTCGGCGATCGCGCTATAGTTGCTAATGCTACTGGTTGTTCTTCGATCTATGGTGGTAACTTACCTACGACTCCCTGGACACATAATGCCGAAGGTAGAGGCGTAGCTTGGTCAAACTCTCTGTTTGAAGATAATGCTGAATTTGGCTTAGGATTCCGCGTTTCGATTGATAAACAGGCTGAATTTGCTGCTGAACTACTGAAATCTCTAGCAAGGGTCGTAGGAGAAGAACTAGTTAGCAGTATCTTAAATGCAGAACAAAAAGATGAAGCGGATATCTACGAACAAAGAGAAAGAGTTACCCAACTAAAACAGAAACTACAAACACTACTAACGACTAACAATAAAAATCAAACAACAAAAATCAAACAACTTCTGTCCCTATCCGACTATCTGGTTAAAAAAAGCGTTTGGATCGTTGGTGGTGATGGCTGGGGTTACGACATTGGCTATGGTGGACTCGATCATGTTCTTGCTAGCGAGCGGAATGTCAATATTTTGGTGATGGATACAGAGGTATATTCCAATACAGGGGGGCAAATGTCTAAAGCTACCCCTAGAGGTGCAGTAGCTAAATTTGCAGCAGGAGGAAAACCCTCACCTAAAAAAGACCTGGGTTTAATGGCAATGACTTATGGTAATGTCTATGTCGCTAGTGTGGCAATGGGTGCGCGAGATGAACATACTCTCAAAGCGTTTCTAGAAGCTGAAGCCTATGATGGTGTTTCCTTGATTATTGCTTACTCTCACTGTATTGCTCACGGGATTAATATGACTACCGCTATGCAGCAACAAAAAGCTTTAGTCGATTCAGGACGCTGGTTACTTTACCGCTACGATCCCAGACGGACAGCCAAAGGTGAAAATCCCTTATTACTCGATAGTCGCGCTCCCCAACAGCCTGTAGAACCATCCATGTATGCTGAAAACCGTTTCCGAATGTTAATGCACTCTCAACCTGAAGCAGCCAAAAAACTAATGAAACAGGCACAAGAAGATATTAATACCCGCTATGGGATGTATCAGTATTTGGCAGCAAGACAAGTACTTAGTAATCCTTAAATGCCCTAAGTTGGTTTAGTTGGTTTAAGTCCCGATATTTAATTTCACATTATGCGATCGCAATATGATGAAACAACGCTTGTCTCTCAAGATTCAAGGTGCGGTTCAAGGTGTTGGGTTTCGTCCCTTTGTTTATCGATTAGCAACGAAGCTGGAATTAACAGGATGGGTAAAGAACTCTTCAGAAGGAGTATTGATTGAAGTAGAAGGCGATCGCACTTTACTCAAGACTTTTTTGCTACGTCTAAAACAAGAAAAACCGCCTCTGGCTCTGATTCAAGATATTCAATCTTTTTGGCTCGATTCAGTAGGTTATAACAGATTTACTATTAAAACTAGTACAGGGGGAGAAAAAACAGCGTTAATCTTGCCAGATGTTGCTACTTGTCCTGAATGTCTGCAAGAAATTTTTGATCCGAACAATCGTCGCTATCGCTATCCCTTTACTAACTGTACTAACTGCGGACCTCGTTTTAGTATTATTACAGCTTTGCCCTACGATCGCCCTAAGACAACGATGAAAGAGTTTACTATGTGCGATCGCTGTTTAGCGGAGTATCAAAATCCCCGCAATCGTCGTTTTCACGCTCAACCTAATGCCTGTCCAACCTGTGGTCCTCATTTAGAATTGTGGGATAGAGAGGGAAAAGTTTTAGCCTCTGATCATAATGCTTTACTCACTACTGCCGAAGCCATTCGTCAAGAAAAAATTGTTGCTATTAAAGGGTTGGGAGGGTTTCATTTAGTAGTTGATGCCAGGAGTGAAACGGCAGTTAAAAAATTACGCGATCGCAAACAAAGACCTGATAAACCTTTCGCATTGATGTATCCCAATCTCGAACTAATTAAGGCTCATTGTTATGTATCTACTTTAGAAGAAAAGTTACTTCTCTCTCCTCAAGCTCCCATAGTTTTCTTAAAACGTAAACTACCACAACTTATTCACAATTCATCCCCCATTATTCATCCTGCCAAAAATCCCTATCTAGGTATCATGCTGCCTTATACCCCTTTGCATCACCTATTGATGAAAGAGCTAGGCTTTCCTGTAGTTGCTACCAGTGGTAATTTAAGCGATGAGCCAATTTGCCTTGATAACCAAGAAGCATTATCAAGACTGAATAATCTTGCAGATTTATTTTTAGTTCACGATCGCCCTATTGCTCGTCCTGTAGATGATTCTATTGTGCGATTGATAGGAGGAAGAGAACAAATAATCAGGCGCGCTCGCGGTTATGCACCTTTACCGATTAAAATTTCAGACCAACTAACTTCTCGTTGTTTCAGTACAGGAGAACAAAAATTAAATTCTCGATTAGCAGTAGGAGGACAGTTAAAAAATGCGATCGCTTTTTTACAAGATAATCAGATTTTTATGAGCCAATATATTGGCGATTTAGAATCGGTTGCTACATTCAAGAGGTTTCAACAAACTATTACCGACTTTCAAGAACTATACGAACTAAAATTAACCAAAATTGCTGGCGATCTTCATCCTCACTATCTCTCTACTCAATATGCCCAACAGTTAAATAGTCCCCTAACCTCAGTACAACACCATTATGCTCATGTTCTCTCTTGTATCGCAGATAACGAAATAGATGAGCCTGAATCAGTTATGGGTGTTGCTTGGGATGGAACTGGTTATGGATTAGATGGCACAATCTGGGGTGGTGAATTTTTAAACATTACTGATACAAGTTTTGAACGAGTTGCCCATTTACAGACATTTAAGCTACCAGGAGGCGCTAAAGCAATTAAAGAACCCAAGAGAATCGCGATCGCTCTACTCTACGAAATTTTTGGCGATCGTTTATTTGTAGAGCTTAAAAACTTTGATTATTTACCCTGCATTACGGCATTTACTAGCCAAGAATTAAATGTTTTACGTAGGATGCTGAATAAAGATGTTAACGCACCAATAACTTCTAGTACGGGACGTTTATTTGACGGGGTTGCTTCAATTCTAGGAATTCGCCAGCAAATCAGCTATGAAGGACAAGCAGCAATGGAATTAGAATTCGCCATTGCTAACTTTAGTACAGATGCAATATATAATTTTAAATTAGTTCGACCTTCAGACCAAATTACCAACTCGCCGATTATTATCGATTGGCAGCAAATCATTAAAGAAATTCTGACGGATATTACTAACAATTTACCTCTAGCAGAAATATCGGCAAAGTTTCACAATACTCTGGCTAAAATTATTATTGTGATCGCGAAAATTATTGGCAGAAAACATATTGTTCTTACAGGTGGTTGTTGGCAAAACAAGTATTTGACCGAAAGAGCGATCGCTCTTTTAACGCAAGAAAATTTTATTCCCTATTGGCATCACCGCATTCCCTGCAATGATAGTGGTATTGCTCTGGGACAGATAATAGCTACGGTAGTCCTAAAAAGGAGAGAATAAGATATAAGTAGGGCTTGCCAAAAATATTATTTAGTTTGCTAACCTACCTGCGGAATGTCCGATAATAGCGATCGCTCAGTACCAAGCTTGCCCTAATCGCCTTCATTTTTCGACTACTTGATGCTCCAGTTGGTTTAATTCATTACTGGTGGTGCAGCTTAAAATTCTCTCCTTAACTTTGTTCCCTCTGTTTTCTAAGTGAGCGCGATCGCTACTATTATACGGGTAGGAAAGCCAATTAATTTCATGTTTAGGAGGTTTAGTGGGAGTTTTTTCACGGGTATAGTTACTTAGATTTCTTACACTGTCTTGTTTTGATACACCTGCTACACCTTTCAATTTTTCACCCCCACTATTTTCATCCTCTGTAGCTTTTTCTTGTAATTGACTATCCCCTTTTATATTTTTATTTTAATGTCATTTTTTTAGTAATAATTATTATTTAAAATGTGCAGTACAACCTAATATAGTATTGACTAAAAAAGCTCAAAAATGCTCTGATTAAACATTACCTTCTCCCAAAAAAAAGTTCTATTTATCAAAGAAATAGTTTAAAATAATTAAATACACTTCAATCTTGTTAAAAAAATACTCCTAAAAAAACTAAACTTAATCTTAATCTGCCTAAAGTAAGATGTATCAAATTTAAATTAACATAATACTAAAAATACTCAACACAATTGATTTGAAATCGGAGTAAAAATAGATTATGGTAGCTACATTAGAAGCCACAAAAAAAAATGCGATCGCAACTAAGCTTGCAGATATGAAAGCTCTGCAAAATTTAATGATTTCTAACGAAGAAAAATTGTTAAAAGCAAGTACTGGTAGCGAGAAAGTTACTAAAACGCTCACTGATATGTTAGAAGATGACCGTAAAAGTTTAACGGCAATTGATGAGGCAATCAGTGAATTAGAAATGACTGCGCAACCTAGTGAAACTGTTAACCAGATGATCCAGACTATTGAAGGTATTATGTCTGAAGATCAGCTAGCTTTGTATGAAAAATTCATGCAACACGAAGGACTAAAACATCAACTAACGATGACTGGTTTACTAGTGCATAAAGCAGCCCAAGCTAGCGATGGTATTTTAGAAAAACTCATCGACCCGATCAACAAAGTCAACTTTAAAAATCGCGCCCACCAAGAACAATTAAAAGGTGCAATCTACTTTTATGGCGTGCGTCAACTCGTCGGGAAAGAACCCGAAGATGGCATTTGGGCAGCAGCAGAAGATGCGATCGCTGCTCTTAAAGGTGCATTTGGCGGTTTAACCGAATAATTAGCCAACTAGTCGCAACTATCTTTAGGGGTTTGGTATTGCCAAACCCTTATCTAATTACTCTTCTTCGATCACTTGACGAATCCGTTGTTCGAGACGATCTAGGTCTAATTTACCTTCATCTCTAGTAATCCGACGAACAGTCCCATTAACTTGATTGAGATCGGCAAGTAAATCTTGCAAGATTTCTTGTTGTTGCCGAGATTGAGTAATTTCTTTGGGTTCGCCCACCAAATCTCGGACAATTGTCGCCTCAGAACGAGATGCTACCAAAGGATTAACCTCGCCTTCAACGTGAACTAAAGTTCGTTTTCCAGGACCTCTTTCTGCTTCAATAGGCACTAAAGCGGTAACGCGGTCAGAACGCACATATTTACCAAATCCTAAATGTACTAACACGGATGATTGAATTTTCATATTTTGCTGAAGAGATAAGCTATTGTTTAGCTGTGTTTTGCGCTTTTATCTAATTACTTCTATTATAAAAATATCTCGATTTTTCTAATTAGAGTTATTACCTATTTTTTAGCGTGATTTCTCTTCTTGAAATATTTAAAAAAATCTTTTAAATTGTTTGCATTGATGTTTAATGTTGATTTACTTAACTAAGACTTTAGCTTCGTATTCTCCTAAATCGATTACTAAATTTCCTTCGTTCGCTTCTAGGTCATAGTTATTTGTCCATTCGTGCCAAGTACCAGCAACAGGGAAATTGTGAATAGTGTAAGCTTGTAAAAAATTATTAGAAAAATTGGCTACTACGACGACACGAGAACCTTGATCATTCCAACGAGTATAAGCTAAAACTTGGTTATCGCTATCTTCATAGAAGAAGTCAATATTACTAGTACGTAAAGCATAATTTTCGCGTCTTAAGGTAACCAAACCTCGATAGTAGTCAAATAAACCTTGATTGAGGTCATTTTCTAACAACCGCCAGTTAATTTTGACCTCTTCCTCTGTTTGATATTCACCAAACTCATTACCCATCCAAATTAGGGGTATGCCAACTGCTGTCATCAATAAAACCGCACCTAACTTGGCTCGTTTAAAAGCTGACTCGCCAAAGATATCGCGATCGCCTAAATCAGCTAAAATATATTTATGGTCGTGACTTGCTACATAGTTAATCACACTAGTTGCACCTTCATAACCTTGTCGCCGACAGTCAATAACTTCTTTGAGAGCTTCAAAGTTACAGGTATCACCGCAGATATGCTCTAAAACTCGCTCATAAAAGCTTTCATGCCAACAAGCATCTACGGGTTTATCATAGCCTGCTAAGTCAGTAGTTTCTGGAATATGCTCGGCAGTGTTGAAAAAAGGCTTCATCGTAGCGGTTTGTCTTGCTTGTTGCGAGATCCAAGCTAAAAAGTCATAGTTATTAATTTGTTTAGCTGCATCAAAGCGCAGACCATCAATATGATATTCTTCAATCCAAAATTTTACAACATCACCAGTAAATTTCCAGGCAGGTTTCACGTCTAAATTATCATCATAATTTTCGTAGTTAAATTCAGGACCCCAACTATTATCAGGATCTTGTGGTTCGTGGCGATACCAATAGTCATGGTTAATTTGAGTTAAGGGTGCTTCTGCGTTGGAATGATTAAAAATGCAGTCAATTAAAACGCGAATCCCTCGACCATGACATTCATCAATCAGACGTTTTAAATCTGCCGATGAACCATAACTAGACTCCACAGCCAGATAATAACGAGGTGTATAACCCCAATTATCATCTCCTGGATACTCTTGTACAGGCATTAGTTCAACAGCATTAATTCCTAGTTGGCAAAGATAATCGAGTTTATCAATTACATCTTCAAAGTCACCCCGTTCTGTACCGTCTTTTTCACCACCAGAAAAGCCACCGACAAACAGTTCGTAAATAATTAATTCCTCATTACTAGGTAAAGGCTGGTCATCGTGTTGCCACACATAGGGATCAACAATCTTCTTACCGTCTTTAATCCGAACGATGGTATTTTGACTCCCATCATCAATATCTGTAGCATAAGGATCGCTGACTTCTACCCAAGTATCTGGTTCAAAAAACCAAGATTGAGACTGAACGCGAAATTTATACTGATATACCCCATCTTCTAATTCAACTTCAGTCCGAAAATAACCGCGATCATCTTTTTGCATCGTAATTTCTGACCAGTCGGAAAAACTACCTTTTAAACTGGCAGCCTTGTTATAAGGGGCAAATAACTTAAATTCAATCGAGCTAGCCATTTTAGTTGTTCACTGAAGCAATTTAATTTATTGAATAATTTTAGGAAAAACCCTGAAATTATGGCTCTGTCTAAAGCAATAGATCAAAATATGATTCGAGATTAAATAAACGAGCCATGAGATAAATCCTTTAATTAAAGTGATACAATGTTAGGCACTACAAGTTAGGCACTACCAATGGCATTTATCAGAACCAAAAAAGTCAAAGGTAAAGAATACCGTTATTTAGTAGAGAGTTATCGCGATCGCCATACAGGAAAAATCAGACAAAGAACTCTCAAATATTTAGGCGCAGACAAATCTCTGACTTTTGCTGAATACTTAAAATATGACGATGGCACAAATAATCGCTACGAGTTGGTTAATAGAAAATTAGTTTTAATGCCACCAGCAAGCTTTCTCCATTCAGATATTGTTGAGTTTATTGCCGATCTAATTAAAGCGATCTGCCGTGAAAATGAATTAGATATTAAGGTCAAAACAGGTGATGTAGGAGTTAGAACTGGTATCGATTCATCTCGCATCCCCGATATCGCAGTTATCGATGGACAAATTTGGCAAAGCTACCAAAGAGACAAAAGTGCTGTGATCGAAGCTGGCTTAATGCTTGCCGTTGAAGTTGTTAGTCCTGGTACTGAACAAATTGAGCGGGACTATGTCGAAAAAGTAGCAGAGTATCAAAATTCAGGAGTTGTAGAATACTGGATTGTTGACCCGATTGGCAAAAAGATCACAGTTTTAGTACTAGAAAAAGATGGTTATCACCAAACTGTATTTGTTGGCACTGACGCGATCTTATCTGCGACTTTTTCCATGATGCAAATTACCGCAGCGGAAATTTGGCAGCAAAAAAAAAGATCGAGAAAGTAGGAAAATTATTGCTCAAAACCAATAATTCTTGCGCTCCAGCCATTTTTCTGAGTAATTTAA
>DAXETX010000239.1:0-16571 GCA_051155735.1 Xenococcaceae cyanobacterium | reverse complement strand
GATTCTTCGACTATTTTTATCTTATCTAATGGCGCGAGAAGAAGTCCTGATGTTAGCTGGATTAAACTAGAACGGTGGAATCAATTAACCCAAGCGCAACAAGATGGTTTTCCTCCTATTACTCCTGATTTTGTCGTTGAATTAGTCAGTCCCAGTGACTTAAAAAATCAAAGATATGAAGACTTACAGGCTAAAATGCAGGAATATTTAGATAATGGCGTTAGTCTTGGTTGGTTAATCGAACCATCAGCGAAAACGGTTGAAATATATAGAGTTGGGCAACAGGTAGAGATTTTAAATAATCCTCAAACTCTATCGGGAGAGGATGTTTTACCTGGGTTTGTTTTAGATTTAAGTGAGATTTTTTGATTTTAGATAATGCGATCGCCTTTAATTAAAGAAACATTTTTAAATGGTTCTCCTGTAAACATTCCGTTGATCGTAACCCAGTTCTATAAAGTAATTTGACAATAAGTTGATAAACTTCGGATAAATGATTATGTAAATAGTTATGGTCACAAATAGGCAAGGAGATAGAATATGGAAGATTACCAACTCTTGATAGATCTCCATAAGGATGCTGACCGACAGGGACCAGGCGGTGATGCAGAGACAAAAATGGCTATGGATCTGTCTATGGTGGACAGGGTTGCACCGCTAAAAATTGCCGATATCGGTTGTGGAACAGGAGCTTCTACCCTCCTTCTTGCTCAACAATTGAATGCTCAAATTACGGCAGTGGAATTCCTTCGGGATTTTCTGGAAGTGCTGGAGAGTAAAGCTGATAGAGCAGGGCTTTCTGGAAAAATATCGACCCTTTCCTGTTCGATGGATAGCTTACCCTTTGACGATAGGGAGTTTGATGTAATCTGGTCTGAGGGTGCGATATACAATATGGGCTTTGAAAAAGGCGTAACAGACTGGAATCGATATCTAAAAGTCGGCGGAATATTAGTTGTTTCGGAGATCACTTGGATTACAGCCTCTCGTCCGTCGGAACTCCAGGAATATTGGGATAGGGAATATCCCGAAATAGATGTAGCTTCTTCCAAGATAGGCTTACTGGAGAAAAATGGCTATTCTCCGATTGGCTATTTTGTTTTACCAGAGCATTGTTGGTTAGATAATTATTATCGACCTATGCAGAATAATTTTAAGAGTTTTCTTGACCGAAACGGCAACAGTGAAGAAGCACAAGCAATAGTTGAAGCGGAAAAGCGAGAAATTGAACTGTATGAGAAATATAAAACTCACTACAGCTATGGTGTATATGTTGCAAAAAAATTAGATTAGCGATCGCCATAATAACTTCAATGCACCAGAATAAAAAGCCAAGTTCTCAATGACTTGCAAAAGCTATCTGTGTCCAGTGATTAGGCTAGAGAGTAATTAAGTAAGCGTCCCTAGCGGTTCATGGCTCGTACGAGTCCCTCAGTAATGAGAAGGCGTACGATCTTTAGGGCTACTACAACACTGAGGTTTATCGACGTGGCGAAAGCCAACGCTATTTATCCGTTGGTGAGCTTACAGAAAACTCTTAGAGATCATGCTAGAAAGAGAAATCATTAGTAATAGTTAGTTCTTTGGGTTCGCTTTGTTCGATCTCAATGTCAATACCACTGGCATTCTCGTGCCTTAAATCTTCGATATAACCATACTGGGCTACCGTCGCTTCTGCTTCGCTGTCGAATGGACCAAAATAATAGATGCAATAAGGAATAGCAGTAATAATTTTTACCCACCAAGCTAATTGCGATTGGACTTGATTATCTGGCTCAAAAAATGCTGGCTTTACTTGAGTCATTCTGTAATAATTCATGTTGCTATCTTCCTGTAATTTTAGTTGCATTGATAGACCAACACTCCCCATTTAATTTAATTAAAAAGCAAATAACAAAATAGTTACTTGTTATCAGTTTATTATTTATTTTTTTTAATATTTTAAGTTTTTAAATTGTAGTATCTTATTATTAGTTGCTTTGTAGCTTTTACTACTATAATTAAGTTTTGCTGATTTTTTTAATGATTAGTTTGATAATTGCACAGATTTGCTGGCTATGTCTGTCGTATTTCCTGCATAGCTTAACAATCGATCGCATATCTTTTTTCGTCTTAAAAATTAGCAAAAAACTCCAGATAGCAATATTTGATTCGATGCTTACAAGCTAAACAGTCGCGAATATTCTGCTGAAATGTAGCGATCGCATTCACAGGCGATGTTTCTTAAAGCTGGGAGATTTTGCAGGCTAATTCTGCCCCGACTATAGTCGATGAGATTTTTTTGACGCAGTTCGCTGGCGACAGTGGATAGACTAGAACGCTTGACACCGAGTAATTCAGCCAGGGTTTCTTGGGTGAGTAATAGTTCTTTTTGGTTTAGGCGATCGCCAAAAGCCAACAACCAACGGGCTAACCTTTGTTCTAGAGTATGATGACAGCTACAAAAAACATTTTGGGTAACTTGAGCCAACAAAGCTTGGGTATATAAGAGTAAGATTCTTTGTAATTCACCACCCATAGCAAATTCTTGTTGCAGTAGATCCGCAGCCAAGCTAATTGCCACACAGTCAGTTTGAACGATGGCATAACCAGGAAAAAAATCACCTCCCAAAAAAGCCGTAATACCCACCATGCCTTCGTGACTTACTGTAATAGCTTCAGCCATCAAACCTTTGGCATCAATATTGACGAGAGAAACGATACCTCGAATTGGAAAATAGACAGTTTTAATCGGTTCGTCAGGTTGGTAAAGACTTGTCTTTGCTGGCAGCAAGATCCGCTGAGAGTGACGCAGCAGATTTTGACGTGAGGTGGTTGATAAAAAATCCAAAAGTTGATTAGCGCTACGATAAAATTCTTTGCTACTACTATTAGAGTCAGAAGGAGGCTGAATCGATAAGACCATAATATTTTGTTTTACCTTAGATTAGAAAATAGCCAAGACAGGTGAGAGGGTATAACAGATTAATCCTGATTTTTTGCTTCATAAGTTTCCCAAAATTAGCCAATAATTACTTGAGCCTTAGCTAAAAATTTACCTAACAAAGTTAAATAAATTGTGAGGGATTGCGTTTTTAAGAAGTTAAATAAATTATTCAATATAGCTTTTTGTAATTCATAAGCTACGCTATATTTTGTAGTTAATTTATTGTAATTAAACTGAATTAAAAAAAAAACAACTTCTCTAAATTATTCCTGTAGTATAATTTTGAATCTGGTAATTAGCAGTACCATATATTAGGTAGCTTGTATTTGACTAATGAGAATATTACTGGTAGATGATGACGAGCAGTTAATGGAGATTTTGGCTAATCAATTGATCGCGGAAAATTATGCTGTTGATATTGCCAATACTGGGGAGATGGGTTGGGAATTCATTTTGCTGTTTGACTACGATCTGTTGGTATTAGACTTGATGCTACCCGATATTAATGGCATTGATTTGTGTCAGCAAATTCGCACCGAAGGCTATGAAATGCCGATTATGTTGTTAACCGCACGCGATCGCTCTATTGATAAAGTTAGAGGTTTAGATGCAGGTGCAGATGATTATGTAGTTAAGCCGTTTGATTTTGACGAACTTACTGCCCGAATTCGGGCTTTGCTTCGACGGGAAGTTAATGTGGCATCGCCGATGCTACAGTGGCAAGAAATAACTCTCGATCCCAAAACTCATGAAGTTAAATGTCATAACCAACTTTTGCCCCTCACCCCGAAAGAATATGCCTTAATTGAGTTATTCATGCGTCATCCGCAACAGGTATTTAGCCCTGGCGCAATTATTGATAATATCTGGGCAGGTGAAGATCCGCCAGGAGAAGAAGCCGTCAGAACTCATATTAAGGGTTTGCGTCAGAAACTCAAAGCCAGCGGTATGGCGAAAGATACAATTAAAACAGTTTATGGTGTCGGTTATCGGCTCAAAACTCAGCCTGAGCCACTTGCAGCATCTCAATTCTCTGAAAAAGCGCCACCTCCCAAAATTTTGCAAGCTTGGGCAACATTTCGGCAAGTCGCCTGGGAAAGATTGGCGGTGTTAGAAAATTTCGCTACCTTGCTTACCGAAAAACCAATTAGTTCTGAATTAACCACTGAAGCTAAAAGTTCGGCACATAAACTTGCAGGTTCTTTGGGTGGTTTTGGCTTTCCTGACGGCTCAAAAATTGCCAAACAAATCGAAAAGTTATTAGAAACTAATTTAGTTACGCCTTTAGAAGTCGCAGCAATTAAACAACTCATCGCTGATCTTAATGTCGAATTACAGCATCAGCCTTTTGAAGCCAAAGTCAGAGATACCCTTGAAAAAAATATTTCGCTGTTGATTATCGATCGCGATCCTGATTTTAGTCAACAATTAGTTACAGCAGCCCAGAAATGGGGGATGAAAACTTATACGGCTTTGAATCTCGCTCAAGCCAGAGAAATTATTGCTCAAGAATCTCTAGCTGCGATCCTGTATAAAATCATCTTTCCTGATGGCGAAGATTTAGTTTTTTTAGAACAAGTTCATCAACAAGCACCCCAGTTACCAATTGTGGCAATTGTCGAAGAGGCGCAGTTACTAGACCGTTTAGAGGTTGTCCGCAAAGGTGGTAACCTAATTTTACAACATCCAGTCGAGCCTAGTACTGCCATTACTTCTGTAGTTGAATTGCTCCAGAATGCTGGTGCTGCTGCCAAAATTCTAATTGTTGATGACGATCCTCAAGTATTAATGTCATTAGAAATATCTTTGCAACCTTGGGGATTTCAGCTAACGACTCTGGAAAATCCGCAGCAGTTCTGGCGCGTTCTAGAAACGATAGAACCAGATTTACTAGTGTTAGACATTGAAATGCCCGAAATCAGTGGGATTGAGTTGTGTCAAATTTTAAGATGCGATCGCCGTTGGCAACAATTACCTGTACTATTTCTGACAGTGCATCAAGATGAAAAGACGCAGCATCAGGCTTTTGCCATTGGTGCAGATGATTACATTATCAAACCAGTTGTGGGAGCGGAGTTGGCAAATCGGATGATCAATCGTCTGCGTCGTAGCAAATTCAATTCTTCAGAACCAATCGGTCATTAAGCCATATTTTGGGGACAATAACCCAATCTTGACACAATTTGCTGGCGAAAGATCTCAATTTCTTCTTTCTCTGGTTTTCCGTAAGCGACGATTACTACCTGATAGCGATTCATGACTGTAGTTGGGGACTCTCCTGCTTCTAAACTTGCTAAAGCCCTAGCTACTTGAATTGATGGCTGAGATTCTACCCCCATTTCATTTAAAAAAGCTTGGAGATTTTTCGCCGATTTAATTGGAATAAACGGTTTTAGGTTAATTTTTACCAGCCACCCATCAAGCTGATTAATTACTGCTACAGAATTTAACACCAATTGGTAGTGTCTTCGCAGATGTTCGATGACTCTGAGGGTGAGACTAGTATTAGCAAAACAGTACAAGTATTCGGTGTAAGTGTTCATTTTTTTTGACTAAGCTATTTCTAACCAATCAAGTACAAGGTTGAGTTGTTTTGTATCTAGTAGCCCATATTGCCAAAGAATTATGGGTAAAGTGTGAGGCTCTAAATTATTGGTTTTTTGGGCTAGAGAAATCGCCTCAGCAGAAATCCCTAGCTCGGAGCGCAGAAAATTAATTAATTGCTCTAACATGAGAAATATATTCTTTGAGTAAACAGAAACGGGATTTGTTTAATAACCTTAGAAAAGCAATTTGAGAAACTTGTGAGGAATTACCCAAAAATTAAATTATCTAGTTATTAATTATCTGGTCGAGAATTGACAGACTATATATAGTTAGGTACTTATATAGCGTTTCTTAATTTAGTGAGGTAAGCTGGTTCTTTATTGCTTCTTCCTTCTTCCTTTATTAGTGTTAAGCTTGTTGCTGACTCAGCAGATTTTTCCTAGTGTGTATTGCTCAGTACATTGAAACTAATCCAATAATTGTTGCGCCAGATACTGTCATCTCAGACGCAGTGGCTTTAATGAGCCAAGAACAGCAACAAAGTCGCTCTAGTTGTGTTTTAGTGGTGGCAGCAGCCCAATTGAGGGGAATTTTGACCAATTCGGATGTGGTGCGATTAGTTGCTACGGGCGTTAATCTAGCTACTACTCCTATTAGTGAGGTGATGAGTCAACCAGTAATCAGCTTAGAGCGATCGCCAATTCCCAATCTTCAGACAGTTTATCAGTTTCTACAACAGCATTCAATCAGTTATCTCCCTATTCTCGGAGATCATCAAGAATTACTCGGCGTTATTTCTCAAAAAAGCTTAGTTCAGTCATTAAAGTTAGAAGCAAACTTTAACTTGCAACACCAAACTACTACAGAGTTAGAGCGATTTTTCGATATTAATCCTACTATGCTTTGTATTGCGGGTCTTGATGGTTATTTTAGACGGATAAATCCCGCTTTTAGTGAGATCTTGGGGTTTACCCAACAGGAGCTATTGGCTGAACCCTTTATTAACTTTGTTCATCCTGAAGATCGGGCTGCAACTATCGCTGAAGTCGCGAGCTTAACTACAGGAAAAACGACTATTGCCTTTGAAAATCGCTATCGCACCAAAGATGGTAATTACCGTTGGTTATTGTGGACAGCAAAACCCTATTTACAAGAAGCGATGCTTTATGCAACAGCACGAGATATTACAGAAGGCAAACAAGCAGAACAAGCTTTAACTGAAAGTGAAGCAAGATGGCAATTAGCCCTAAAAGGAGCTAACGACGGGATTTGGGATTGGAATGTCAAAACTAATCAAGTGTTCTTTTCCCGTCGTTGGAAAGAGATGCTAGGGTTTAGCGAGGCAGAAATTGGGAATAATCTCGAAGAATGGTCTAAGCGAGTTCATCCCGACGATATTGGTTGGGTAACTCAGGTGATTCAAGATCATTTTGCCCAAAAAACCCCTTTTTACACTTCAGAGCATCGCGTCTTGTGTAAAGACGGTAGTTACAAATGGATTTTAGACCGCGGACAAGCCCTGTGGGATGAAGCTGGTAATGTCATTAGAATGACAGGCTCTCATACCGATATCAGCGATCGCAAACAGGCAGAAATGCAACTCAAACAAGAGCGAGATTTTTCTAATGCTGTAGTTAATACTGTGGGTGCATTAGTCGCAGTATTAGACCGTCAAGGCACGATAGTTAGTTTTAATCATACTTGCGAACAACTTACTGGCTATACTGTCGCCGAAATCCGAGGTAAGCCAATCTGGGAAATTTTAATCGCTCCTGAAGAAAAAGATTTAGTTAAAGCCGTATTTGAGCAACTAGTTAGCGGACAAATTCCCGATCATGATGAAAACTATTGGATAGCTAAAGATGGTAGCCGTCACCTAATTTCTTGGTCGAATACTACTTTATTAGATGAGCAAGGAGCAGTAGAGTTTATTATTGCCACTGGGATCGATATTACCGAACAGCGTCAGGTTTGGCATCGATTAGAACAGCAATACCGAGAAACGAAGTTACTGACAGAAATAACTCGTAAAATTCGGATGTCGATTGAGCTAGATGAGATATTACAAACTGCGGTGACAGAAGTACAGCGTCTCTTGGGTTGCGATCGCGTTTTGATTATGAAAATACTACCAAATCGTACTGCATTGCCGATCAGTGAAGCGATTTTACCAGAGTTTCCTTCGATGTTGGGTTATGAGCTAGCAGATCCTTTATTAGTCGGTCATCATCTAGCTAGTTATCATCAAGGGAAATATTTAGCAATCGATCATGTTGCTAATGCCTTGATTAATCGCGATATTAAGCAATTATTACAAGAGTTTCAAATCAAAGCCAAACTAGTTGTTCCCATTCTCAGTCAAAACCGACTCAAAGGACTTTTAGTAACTCATCAATGTTACCAAGCGCGAAAATGGCAAGAATCAGAAATTCAGTTATTAACTCAGTTGGCTGACCAAATTGGTTTAGCTTTGTCTCAAGCTCAATTGCTCAATCACTTAGAAGAACTAGTATCAGAACGCACCATTGAGTTAACTGCAAGCAACCAACTATTACAAGCAGAAATTCGCGAACGCCAGCAAACTGAAGCTAAACTCCAAGCCTCCCAAGCTTTACTAGCAAAAGCTGAAAAAATCGCGAAAATTGGCAGTTGGGAATACAACCTCGAAACGCAACAGTTGAGTTGGTCTGAAGAATTATTTGCGATTTTAGGTTTTTCCCCGCAGCATTTTATCCCGCCCTCTTGTCCCGCAATTATAGAGCGCATTCATCCTGAAGACCGCCTATTAGTAACAAATACTCTGCGTCAAGGACATACTCATGGCATTCCTTGGCAATTTAACTATCGTTGGGTGTTACCTCATGGCACAATTAAATATTTAGAAACCAGAGGTGAACCCACCATCGATTCTCAAGGCAAATTGCTTAAAGTTTGGGGAACGATTGTTGATATCAGTCAACGCATCCAAGCCGAAAAATCTCTACAGCGTAGTGAGGAACAACTTCAGTTAATTACTGATAGTCTGCCAGTTTTAATTGCTTACATCGATAACCAACAGCGTTATCGTTATAATAACCGTGCTTACGAAACTTGGTTTGGTAAACCTCGTTCTAGCTTACTGGGAATTCCTGTTAAAGAACTAGTCGGAGAAACTAACTACCAAAAGATGTTGCCCTATATTGAAACTGCTTTAGCAGGGCAAACGGTCACTTTTGAAATTCAGATCACCAATCAACTAGGTGTTACTTCTTGGCTCGATACTACCTATATTCCTGATTTCGATTCTCACCGAGAAGTCAAAGGCTTTTTCTCAATGGTCAATAATATTACTGACCGCAAAGCCATCGAACAGATGAAGAGTGAATTTATCTCTATTGCCAGTCATGAAATGCGAACCCCTCTAACTTCAATTCATGGGGTGATTAAATTATTAGGTGCTGGTCGTTTAGGTAAATTGTCGCCAGCAGGTACAGAAATGGCAAATCTGGCTTTAAGAAACAGCGATCGCCTAATCCGTTTTCTCAATGATATTCTCGACTTAGAACGCATCGAATCAGGAAAAGACAAGCTGCAAAAACAACTCTGTAATAGTGCCGAACTAATAAACCAAGCGGTAGCAACACTACGCCCGATGGCACAAGAAAATCAGATTATCATCAAAACTCAGGCTCAATCTCTAGAAATCTCCGTTGATCGCGATCGCCTATTACAGACTCTAACCAATCTTCTCAGCAATGGGATTAAGTTTTCTCCTGCCTCCAGTAAGATATTAGTAACCTGTCAACTACAAGATAATGCGGTACTATTTACGATCAAAGATCGCGGTAGAGGGATTCCCGCTGACCAACGAGAAACTATTTTTGAGCGATTTCAACAGGTAGATGCTTCCGACTCGCGCCAAAAAGGTGGGACTGGTTTGGGTTTAGCAATTAGCCGTCATATTGTCGAACAACATGGTGGCAAGATTTGGGTCGAAAGTGTTTATGGTCAAGGCAGCACTTTTTGCTTTACGATTCCGATTGAACCCTAGTAAAGTTTCTCGATCTTCTCTACCCTTAATGATAGCGATCGCAAAGATGCTGATGCTGTGTTTGCGCTTCCAAACAATCAGTAACTATTTCTAGACGAACTTTAGCATTAGTAGCAGAGTTCAGTTGACCTAGAGCCTCTAATAGTTGTTGGGCTGTTTGCAGATCGAGAAATTGGCTTTTAGTCATGTGCAGACTATCAGTATTCTTTAAAGCCTCATATTCAAAGCCATTAACTTTTTCTGAGCCAATTACTACTTCGCTTAAGCGTTCGGGATTTTTACCAACTCGTTCGACAATTAATTTTTCGCGTCTAACTGGGACTTGAATCATTCGCGTCTCTACTTGTTTGCGGACAATTACTTCGCCAATTTTGTGCTTATGGCGAGCCACTCGCAATTTTTCTTCGAGTAAAGGAATTTGCTGAACTTCTAATACCTGTGTTGGTTCATGATTCTGATTCAAGACTGAATTTACGTTGCTCTGATCCGACACAGCATCTTTTAAAGTTGATTTAAAATGGTCAGGGACAGGTTGATAAATTGGTAAGTTGGCGATTTGCTGAGGCGATAAATTGCTTAAAACTAAGTGCTTAGCTGTATCTATTTGATAAACATCACTATAGTCTAATTGATGCAGAATTGATTGATTATTTTTACCCTCTAACTGAATGAGTAAGTTAAAAGATTTATCTGCTCCATAGTAAATATCTTGAACCGTAGCTTGGATTCTTCCCTGACGATCTAAGACTCGATAAGAAATCAACTGTTTGCCAAGGTTAGCTAACTGAGAATTTAAATCTCTCGACTGATTACTAAGATTACTATTATTCATCGTAATTTAATTAGATTTTTAATAAATACAGGTAGAGTAAACAACTCTACCTGCTGCTTTAATTAGCAAAAAAACGGATAATTAGCGACTTTGATTGCGATTAACTTTAGTGTCGCCTTCGGTTTCAATGTCTAACTCTTCGCGACGAATCGTTTCTTTCGCGGATACAGAATCCCGTTCTACTTCTTTGCGAACATTAACTTGTTCTCTAACAAAAGCTTGTTTTTCAATGTTGGCAGATTCTTCATAGACATCGACTCGTGCAACTTCTCCTTCTTGGAAGCTAGCTTCTCCTGGGGTCACAGCATTAGCACTAGTGGGGCTAGTTCGTTCGATCACTACTCTTTCTTTCTCGATCGGAACTGAAACATCCGCTGTTTGTGTTTCGACTCTTTTTCCTACGGTTACTGTACCAGCACGAAAACGTTCTTTATTGGCAATTAAACGCTCTTCATAAAGTTTGAGGTTTTGACGATCCTCAGTTTCTTGATGGGCATAAAGATCGGGTTCACGATCATAGCTATAAGCATTGCGATCATAACTCTGAGCTTCTACAGTATTGTTCGGACTGTATTCTACGCCACGATAAACTTTTCTAACTCGCTCTTCGTAGTCATAGTCAATGGTCATATCATCTTGATATTCAGGGAGATTTTCGGCTTGTTCTTTCGATAAACCTTTAGCATAGACTCGTTCTTGATTGTAATCAATACTAGCTCTACCTACTGGTAACAGTACTTTTTTGCCAAAAATCCAGAAGCCTGTATCAATTACTAAATAGCGAAATCGACCAGTTTCATCGACAATAATGTCGTAAACTGAGCCAATTTTGTCATTTGTGTAATCATAGACGGAAAAACTTTTAATATCGTCACCGCCAAAGATTTCTTCTTTATAATTAGGATATAAATCAGCAATTTTTACTAAAGCCATAGCTTTTAATTCCTCAATGTAGCAATACGTCGTTATCTTTAGGCTATTTGTTATTTGGTTTAAATTCATCTGACTTATGAAGTATATCTAAAAAAAAGTAGGTATAGCTAAAGATATAGCCTTCCCTACTGTTGTAAAATTTAATTAATTTTTGCGTAATTTTAAATTTTAGTTAATCGTTATAACAGTTTTTATTTCTATGAAATATACTTCAAAATCCTAGTTTCTATTAATTCTTCCTAATTAATAATTACTTAAAAATATTTTTGCCTAATATAAAAAATCCTACAATCAAGAAAAACAATTAAAAAACTAGAAGTTAAAATATTACGCTTATTAAATTGTTGTTTTTGTAACTTATCCTAATTATGGCTCATTAGCTAAATAATAAAACTGATTATGTTCCCTTAGAAACCCATAACTTTAGCCACATCAGCTAAATTAGCTTTAATATTAGTATAAGTTTCATTAACGCTATGGTCGATCGCGCTACTAGGATCTTTCAGTCCGTTACCAGTTAAGACACAAACTAGAGTTGCACCAGTTGGAACTTGCTCTTTGACTTTGAGTAAGCCAGCAACCGAAGCAGCAGAAGCTGGTTCACAAAAGATGCCTTCTTCAGCAGCTAAGATGCGATAAGCCTCTACAATTTCAGCATCACTCACCGCGTTAAACTCGCCTTGACTAGCTACTTGGGCTTTTAGGGCTTTTTCCCAGTTAGCCGGATTACCAATGCGGATTGCCGTAGCAATAGTTTCAGGATTGATTACAGGTTGACCACTAATAAAGGGTGCTGCACCAGCAGCCTGAAACCCCATCATCTTGGGCAGTCTGACAGATTTTTTCTGTTGGTGATACTCATTAAATCCCATCCAGTAAGCAGTAATATTACCCGCATTACCTACAGGAATGCATAACCAGTCAGGGGCATCTCCTAAAACATCAACAATTTCAAAAGCTGCGGTTTTTTGCCCTTGCAACCGATAAGGATTAACCGAGTTTACCAGGGTTACAGGGTAGTTTTCCGACATTTCTCGCACAATCTTTAGGGCATCATCAAAGTTACCTTTAATCGCAATAACTTCTGCCCCATAAAGTAGTGCCTGTGCCAATTTTCCCAGGGCAACATAACCATCAGGAATTACCACAAAAGCTCGCATTTTTGCCCGTCTGGCGTAGGCTGCTGCTGCTGCTGAGGTATTGCCCGTACTAGCACAAATTACTGCCTCTGCCCCTGCTTCTTTGGCTTTAGAGATTGCCATGGTCATGCCACGGTCTTTAAAGCTGCCTGTGGGGTTTAAGCCATCGTATTTAACATATACCTGTACCTCCCGACCAATCCTTTCAGCGATCGCAGGAACAGGAATTAAAGGGGTGTTTCCTTCGAGTAAAGTGACAACAGGGGTTGCTGCTGTTACAGGAAGATAAGAACGATAGGTTTCAATTAAACCCTGCCAGTTGTTGGCTTGGGTAGCAATTTGGTTAGTTTTAGGTAAATTGGCAAGAGTCACAGTTATTGCGTTTCAGTTTGGCGTTATCGGTGGTCAACTATGAGTGTTTACTGTTCACTAATCACCACTTCAGACCTCATTTTACCCTGGTATTTGCCCCGATTCACAGATTTACTCGAATAACGGTCTTTGCGAGCAGAATTACGATTATATTTTTTCTTGACAATCGGCTTAGCAATACCTGCTTCTGGGACTTCCCAATCATGTTTCATCCAGTCAGGACAATCGCGGTCATAGACCATTTGCAACGCCGCAGCAGCGATCGCTTGTGGGTCATATTCATCGCTTAATTCTCTAACTAAAGGTAAGAAAGATGCCATTCTTTCTCCTGCTAAAGTTTCTTTGACTTTAGTTTGGAGTTTGGCAATGCGCTTGGCTTCTACTTGCGCTCTACTAGGAATTTGACAAATTTCTAATCGCTGATGCAGACGACGCTCGATTTGCTTTAACATCCGACGGTCTGCGGGTTGAATTAAGGCGATCGCTGTTCCCGCTTTGCCAGCCCGACCTGTACGACCAATACGGTGAATATAAGTCTCCGCATTATCGGGTAAGTCATAGTTGACGACATGAGAAAGGTTTTCCACATCCAACCCTCTAGCTGCAATGTCTGTCGCGACGATCATTCTGACTTTACCGTCTCGAAACCGCTTAACGAGTCTTTCTCTTTGTACCTGAGTCAAATTACCATGATATTCATCAACGCTATGTCCAGCTTCTTGCAACTTACTGGTCAGTTCACTTGCAGTGCGTTTGGTGCGGACAAAAATAATTGCTGCATCTGGTTCTTCGATTTCTAAAATCGGTTGTAGGGCTTTATATTTCTGCCAACCGCGAGGTACGGTATAAACGTGCTGATCGATTCTGGTAGGTGCTGCTTCTTGTTGTTGCACCTTAACCATCACAGGAGAGTTGAGAAATTGTTGGACTAACTCTTTGATTTCTCTAGGCATAGTCGCCGAAAAACAAGCTGTTTGGCGTTCTTTAGGGGATTGACGTAAAATCTTTTTCACATCATCAATAAAGCCCATGCTTAACATTTCGTCAGCTTCATCTAAGACCGCAATTTTGAGTTGATCTAGATTCAAATCTCTTCTTTCTAGTAAATCAATGACGCGACCCGGTGTCCCGACTACGACTTGGACGCCTTTTCGTAAACTCCGAATTTGTCTTTCGATGGACTGACCACCATAGACATTTAAGACGTACAGTCTTCGCTCCCCGATGAAATCTTTGATTGCTTCCCCTACTTGTTGGGCTAATTCTCTAGTGGGGGTTAGGATTAGCGCTTGTACTGCTTTATTATTAGCATCGATTAAATCTAAAGCAGGTAAGGAAAAGGCTGCGGTTTTCCCTGTTCCTGTCTGGGATTGACCAAATATATCTTTTCCTGCTAGGAGTGAGGGAATTGCTTGTTGTTGAATATCAGTAGGTTGGACAAAACCAATCGCTTCTAATTGGGCGACACTTGCTTCGGAAAGTCCTAAATCTTTGAAAGTGGTTGTCATAAGTTTTTTGAGGTTAATCTGTTTACTAGGGTTACTTTAGAAAACTTTACAGTTTTAAGCAGTTTAACTATGGCGTTTAACTCGCATCAGGTCGAGCAATTAATTATAGTGACAATTTAATTTAAGTTATTAATTAGACTGTCGGACAAATTACTACGGTGCAATTTCACCATAAAGATCGTAAATATCTGCTCCTGTAATAGTTACAGGGACAATAGAACCAAGGCTAGCTGAGCCACGAACATAGACCCAACCATCCACCTCTGGCGCGAATCTAGCGGAGCGACCAATTAAATCTCCAGTGCGGGGATTTTCTTGCTCGATCAAAACTGCTAAAGTTTTGCCGATACAAGCTTGGTTTTTGCGAGCAGCAATAGGTTGCTGTAGCTCCATTAATTCTTGACGGCGGGCTTCCATGATTGCTTCTGAAACGCGATTTTCTAGCTGATAAGCTGGCGTTTCTGCTTCAGGCGAGAAAGTAAAGACTCCTACGTGATCGAATTGATGACGCTGGACAAATTCTGTTAAATGTTGAAAATGAGACTCAGTTTCTCCAGGAAACCCCACAATAAAGGTGGTACGTAAAACTGCTTCTGGTAATTCCTGCTTGATCTTTTCAATAATGGCATCATTAACTCTCCCTTGCCAGGGGCGATTCATCGCTCTCAAGATTTCTGGGTGAGAATGTTGCAAGGGCAAATCAAGATAGGGTAAGACGTTGGGCGTATTACGAATTGCAGCAATAACTTTGGGAGTTAACCCAGTAGGGTAAGCATAATGAATTCTAATCCAAGGTAGATTGACTTTTCCTAATGCTGTCAGTAATTCTGCTAGCTTTGGCTCTCCGTATAAATCTAAACCATAATTGGTTGTAATTTGGGAGATTAAGACAATTTCTTGGACGCCTTGAGCCGCTAATTCGGTAACTTCTGCGACGATTGATTCAATAGTACGCGATCGCTGTTTACCTCGCAACTGCGGGATAATACAGAAGGCACAACGATAATCACAACCTTCAGCTACTCTTACATAAGCCACTCCTTCAGTGGTAGTACGGTAGCGTGGTACAGTTTCATCGGCAATGTAAGTAGGTTCAGCGGAAACTTCTTGAACTCTTTCCCCCGACTCTACCCGTTGCATTACCTCGGCTATTTTATGATAATCGCCACTGCCGACAACTGCTACTGCTTCAGGTATGGCTTCTAACAGTTCTGCTTGAAAGTGTTGCGCCATGCAGCCAGTAATCACAATTTTCTTATCAGCTTCTGCTAATTCTACTAATGTCCTAACCGACTCTTCCCTAGCAGCTTGAATAAAGCTACAAGTATTTACTAATACGTAATCTGCTAATTCTTCATTAGCATCTATTTGATAACCTGCTTGAGCTAGTAGCCCTAGCATATGTTCTGAATCTATCCGATTTTTTTCGCACCCTAAATGGGAAATAGCTACAGTTGGCTTTTCTGCCATACTTACCTGTTAAATGACCATTACTAAGTTAGACAAGGAGTTATTGTTGCGTCAGACTCAATATCTCTATGGATCTCTATGGTCGGAGAGTTATTGGGTATTAGTTGATGGATAACTTCCCCTGTTGTAACTCGATAAAGATATAGATTTGTTATGCGAGACAAAGTTAGATATTGCCCCTGACTAATAATATGTTTTTAGCAATCGGACTTTTTAAAAATAATCTCGATCGTAAAATCCCTATTTGTTAAGACATTGTAACAGATCCTTGAGCAATTGTGAATACTTTTAGTGCTTTTACTGATGATTATTTAGTGGGGCTAGTGGTTAAAGTAAAAAATCCGTTTAGGGGATTGTGAAGCGATTAATCAAGTTCGGAACAAGATAAGATAGTAAGCTGGTTGGTAAAAAAATTTTTAACTTAAGTGGACTTAAAACAAATTTTCCAGACACATCATCCGATTATTGGAGTGGTTCATTTGTTGCCATTGCCTACTGCTCCGCGTTGGGATGGCAACCTTAAAGCGGTAATTGCCAGAGCGGAACAAGAAGCTACAGCTTTAGCAGCAGGTGGTGCTGACGGAATCATCGTTGAGAATTTTTTTGATGCGCCTTTTGCTAAAGAACGAGTCGATCCAGCGGTAGTCAGTGCCATGAGTTTGATTGTAGATCGCTTGAAAGGAATGGTAACTATTCCCATTGGCATTAATGTTTTGAGAAATGATGCTCATAGTAGTATGGCGATCGCCAGTTGTTTGGGAATTGAATTTATCCGAGTTAATGTCTTAACTGGAGTTATGGCGACGGATCAAGG
>DAXETX010000238.1:0-35691 GCA_051155735.1 Xenococcaceae cyanobacterium | reverse complement strand
TCTATCGGCTCAGAAAAGGGACGATAAAGCAGTCTTTCTATATGCCATCGAGTTTCGTGAGGTAATTTTCTGACTTTATTGATTAGTGGTAGTTTTGAGATATATTGACCCAGAGAATTTTTTTTGACTTTTTGGTTAGATTTATGCAGTTTTTTGGTAGTAACTTGAATTTGATAAGAACTATCTACGTTCAAATAGTCAAATACTTTTTTTAAAGTAGCTTGGGGCTGAGCCGACAATTCTTCTAAAGTAATGATTAATAAACGCTCTCGCGCAAAATATGGCAAATATTTTTGGATTTGCATATAATACTGACTGCGAAAGATATATTGATTATTCGCAAAATCTTCTGCTAATGCTTGATTAATCTCACGCTCTTCAATACCATTGATCCAGCGATGCAAATAATTAGAAATTGTGCGTTCAATCGGATCGCGCAAAATATAGATTAATTTGGCATCTGGCACGATCGCGTGAATTCTTTCTGGTACTCCTAGCCACTTAGGATAAGCGCTATAACTAGGAGAAGCTTCGCCTTGAACTTTGGCAGAATCTTTAAATTGTGATTTGTACCACTCAATCCCTCGTTGCCAGTTTTTCTCCTGCACAAAAAAATGTAATTCTTTTTGGCGCGACATCGCAATCTGAGGATGTTGATCTAGGTAAAAGTGGAGGCTAGTTGTGCCACACTTCATCGCACCGATAATAATAAAATCAGGTAAGACTTTGATTGGCGAAGTTTTGGGAAGAAACAGCATTATAGATTTTGGCTTGGGGAAAGCGACTTAAAAGTAATTTTTTATATAGTTAGCTAATCATCTTTAATAAACTTTGTTTAACAGGAGAACCCACGCGGGTAATCGTGTGTAGGGGATGAATTTTCATTGCCCAAGCCAAGTTTTTAGCTGCAGCTTGAGTTTGACCTATTTTATAGGACATCGTTGCCTGGTTAAAAATTGAGTCGGCAAACATTTTCGGATGGGTTTGAAAAATTTGGCGATGCTTCGTGACTAGTTGCTCAAAGCTCACTTGACGACGAGTTGGATCGGTAGAAACGCGAAATTGCTCGTGTTCGTATAGCTGATAGGTAACTTGCGGAATCCCTAAAATCGAACAAACTAAATTGAGTCTTAAAAATAGTTCTGTATGAATGCGGGAGGAAAAAGCTGGATCGAATCCTCCAATTGCTAACAAGACTTCTTTTTCGACTACTAGGGTTTGCTTGGTAAAAAAAGACTGGGAGGCAGGAATTGACTCTAAACCAAAATGAGAACCCTTGGGTAAAGTCGGTGGCATCCGAGTTTGCAGTAGGCGATCGCCACTAGCTTTGAGCACTTCAATTCCTGAAATTGTTGCTACTGGTTGAGGTAAAGCAGTTTCTTGCTGTAATGCTGCTAGAGATACTTGCGCCATGTGAGGTAATAATCGATCGTCATCGTCTAAAAAAGTAATCCAGCGACCTTTTGCTGCTTGAGTACCAATGTTTCTTGCTGCTGCGCCACCCTGATTTTGCGGTAGTCGCATAATTCTGAGGCGAGGATGTTCTGGTAAACTAACTGGCTGAGGAGAACAGTCATCAACGACAATTACTTCAAAATTGGTGATAGTCTGCGCCAAAGCACTATTAACCGCCAGGGGCAAAAGTTGCGGACGATTATAAGTAGGAATAATAATTGATAATAATATTTCACTCATAAATTAGTTTCACTAACAGTTAACTTTTAGCTTTTAAGCCCTCCATTACAGGAAGAGAACTTTGATATTTAGCTCGTAACTGGTTGTATATTGCTAAAAACCGCTGATTACGCTGGTCTTCACTAAACTGACTTAAAGCGCGATCACGCCCTTTTTGCCCCATTTGGCTAGCTAATTGGCGATCAGCTAACAGTGTAGTCAGTTTCCGCTCCAAGTCAGCAACATCCCCAGGAGCAACTAAAAAACCCGTCTCCCCATCAACGACGATTTCAGGTTGCGCTCCTACTGCTGAAGCAATTACTGCTGTCCCTCGCATCATGGCTTCTGTGGTAACGTTGCCAAAAGGTTCTGCCCACAGTGAAGGAACTACCTGTACCCAAGCAGACTCAAACTGCTGTTCTAATTCTGAACGATTGATATGACCCAACCAAGTTACTGCTGATTCTAGCTTTAGAGCGATCGCCAATTGGCGTAAGTTAGGTTCGTCTTCTCCACTACCAGCAATTAAGAGTTTGGCTTGAGGAATCTGATTGCGGGCGAGGCTAAAAGCTTTGAGTAATATTTCTAGTCCTTTGGTCGGAACTAAGCGTCCTGCAAAAGCTACCGTGGGAGGATTGCTTAGGGGGGGACGCATTGCTCTTGCTTTGACTCCGTTATATACGACTTCTACAGGGGCAATGCCTTCAGCTTCGAGTTTGCTTTTCATGCCGTAACTTAGAGCTACTAAGCGATCAATTGCGCTGCGCCATGATTGCCATAACTGCCGTTGCACCATCAAAACTGCCCAAGATTGGGGCGTTAAACAACCCTGCTGTAAACAAATTCTTCCTGCTTGGTTGTGGCAGTCACTGCCATCAGGCAGGATTTTTGTTCCTACAGGGCAGATCGGTCGATACATTGCTAGTTGATAGATACAAGGAATATTTTGTAGCAACGGGAGAAGTGCAGGAGAAAGCTGACCCAAAAAAATTCTGAGGTGAACGACATCGGGCTGAAACTCTGTTAATATTTGACGCAGTCGCCAGTAAGCAAAGGGATTAAAGGTTTGAGTTAAAACTTGCAGCCTAGTATTGCTGCCTACGCAACTGTAATCTGCCAGTAATTCTTTGTCTGCAACCAAGCTGGCTCGACTCGAAAACAGACGGACATCATGTCCTAACTCCCTTAATCCTTGTCTGAGGGAAAGCATTTGTAATTCTGCTCCTCCCGTCGCCCTGCCAATATCGTTAACCAGCAAGATCTTCACCGCTTTTATCCTCTTGATGCCACTACTGTCTTAGGAGTTGCGGGAAGTGATTGACGCCGACTAGCAATTTGACTCTGTTGGCTGGCGTGAAGCGCGGTAAGATAACGATTGAGAATTCTCTCTCCTGGGGCAAGCAAACCATACATTACCAGTTTTTGGAATAAGCGGTTGTTGCTGCCTAAAGTTAATTTTTCGACTAGAGGCATTAAAATCGTTTTTCTGCGTCTCCAGCCCAAGGCTTTGTACTTGTGGGTAAAATAGACATCTTCTGATAAATTCCATTTTTGACGTAAGCGCGCCAAGCTTTCTAATTCCCAGCGATCGCTCCATCGCAACATATAGTAATGGAGATCGCCCCATTCTAAGGGAACTGCGGGAACATAAGTTACTAAACTGTCTGGTTCAAAGTAAATTTGATAACCCGCTCCCATCACATTCAGCCCAAAATCGATGTGTTCTTTGGTATTAAGCATCTGTTCATCTAAATAGCCCAATTCCTCGAAGAGACTGGTACGAGCTAGCATACAGTGAAACTCACATAGCTCTGTTTGATTGCGCTCTAGGCGCGATCGCATTTTGGTGACTTGATGTCCCTGTTTGTACATTTTTTCCCGCATCCGTCTTCTACCTTTAATATCATTGACAATGCGAGTTTCACCACCTGCACAATGAATTTCCGCGTGTATTGGCTCGTACTGACACATCAAAGGTCCTACCACAGCAGCATCGGTAGTTTCGGCACAATCTACCAAGGCTTTGAGCCAACCTGGCTGTACTACAATATCATTGTCCGCAAACAGCACATATTTGGTATCAACCTTAGCCAATCCCAAATTTCTTGCCTGATTGGGGTATAGATAATAATCAGTTCTAATTAACTCAAAGTTTTTGGCTTCAGCTTGGGCTTCTAGGTATTTTTTAGTTGATTTAGGAGAATTACCATCTACATAAACCAGCTTAAATGGCAATTCTGTATTCTGATAAATACTTTCTAGGGATTCGCGAGTATAACTAAACCGCTCGCGAGGCACAACCACAATCGTAACTTGAGGATTAGTCATAAACTTTAATCTTTTTTTCTAGAAACTTGCTCACTACTAGCCAGGCTTATTTAGATAAAGCCAGATCTCGATTTTTCAGCTTAGAATAGGCTTCTTGACTATTAGTAAATTCTTCATGATAAGAACGTTCTACATTAACGTTCCATAAATCGTGTTCCTCTCCCAGGATATTTTTGGCAGCTAGTAATCCCGTTAACATCGAATGGTCGCTATTATTATAGCGGTGCATCCCATTACGCCCTACGGTTTGTAAATTGACAAATTTTTGCAGATATTTTTTGATAACTTCGACATTACGGCGGTAGGTGTCATCATAAACGGGATAAGCTTTATACTGGCGGATTACCGTACCATCTTCTACTTTTACTTCAGGTTCGACTAATCCTAGTTCTTTAATTTCGCGACTCGCCAATGCCACTAAATCAGCATTAGACATTTGCCAGAGAGCGTCACTTTCATTACAGAAGTATTCCATCCCCAAGCAGGTTTTACTTTGATCCGGAACCATCGCTTTACTCCAGTTTTTGAAGTTTTGAATTCTGCCTACTTTGAATTCTGGGCTATGAATGTAAATCCAATTGTCAGGAAATAGTTCTGCTTGGTCAACTACTAAAGTCACGATGAGAAAGTCGCGATATTTAAGACCGCTAGCTGCTGCTAAAACTTCCTCTGGTGGTGCGGGGTTCATTTTCTTGAGAAGTAAAGATACTGGCATACTCGAAACAAAGTTTTCCCCTGATACCTCTTTAATTTGTCCCCCTTGCTTGATTAGTACGCTATTGATGCGATAACCTTCCCGATTAATCTGGATTACTTCTGTATTTAGCTGCACAGGAGAACCACTACTATCTAGTAATTGTTGAAACCTCTCCCACATCTGACCAGGACCATATACAGGATAGTTAAATTCTTTGATTAAAGTTTTGGTGTCATTGCTGCCAAACAGAGCGTTAATGATCGCCTTTTTCAAAGATAGCCCTTTGATGCGCTGGGCTGCCCAATCCGCGCGAATTTCCGTACAGGGTATGCCCCAGACTTTTTCCGTATAGGTTTTAAAGAAAGTTTCATACAAGCGTTTCCCGAAGCGATTGGAAACCCATTGCTCAAAATTTTCTTCTATAGGATTAGGTTTAACTTTGGCTTTAAAATAGCTCCACATAATGAGGACACTATTGATTAGTCCTAGATTAGACAAAGCATTGTATGGTTCTAGAGGGTAACTAAAAAATCTATTTTTGTAATAAATTCGCGATAAACGCGGAACTTTAATAAATTCGTCGCCCAAAACTTCTTGCCAGAGTTGCTCTACTTCTCCGACTTTGGTAAAGAAGCGATGACCACCAATATCGAAGCGATAGCCTTTGTAGGTTTCGGTGCGAGAAATTCCACCAACTCGGTCGGCCTTTTCTAAGACAATTGATTTTTTGCCGTGTTTACTTAATTCGTAAGCAGCGGTTAAACCTGCTGGACCACCACCAATAACTACAGTCTTCATAATAAATGATTCGCTTACTCTATTTTTAATCGTGTGTGTTAGCTGTTTCTTATAGCGATCGCACTTTGACTAGAGATTATCTTTAGCAAGTACGTCGCTCACCAAAGTCTAAGTATCTAACTTAGGGTTTTTAAGCACTCAAAAATACTAAGTTTACCTGCTTGAAACATTATTGAGCTATTTCTAAGTACTTCTATCTAAGTGGTTATTCTTAGGGTAATTATAAACTTATAATCAAGAATAAAAAAGTATTTAGAGCTACTTCATGAAACTTTTACATTCAAGGTTATTTTTGATCTTTTTGACCCAGAAAATACTCCAGTAACTGAATTTTTTATCAAGGCGAACTAAATAATCAATATGAAAATTTTAGACTATATAATATCCTAGACTAGGATAATCTTTCTCTATGAAATTATATTCACGCTTTTTAACCTCTTACTCGAAAATATAGAATATATCTTTGGCTAGATGGATCAAGGATGAACTTATGAACTGAGCCTGAAATATGAAGTTAATCGCTACTGATGCTTCCAGGAGATTGGCTAGGCGCAAAATGGGGTCAAAATTTTATAATTAATCAATATCAACGCCAATAATTTACCGAAGCGGTTGAGAGATTTTTTGATTTTCTTATCGATAAATTTACTTTTTGTACTAACTTACTTTGAGTTGCCAAAGCTTTTAAGTTATTGGGTCAAATTTTTTGTTTCGGCTAGTATTATGTGGTTATTAAAAAATAGCATCTTATACCCAGAAAATGTCGTTTGAAAAATCCGCTACATTTTAATTTAGATTAATTAAATACATGATGGATAATACTCATTTAATCTCAGTGATTACTCCTGTATATAACGGTGGCTATGCTTTTGTTTGTAGTTTGTTAGCCCTGTCGAGATCGCAATTTATCGACTGGGAGTTAATTGTCGTGGATGATGGTTCTACCGATGAGTCGGCAGCAATTGCGCGTAAATTTGGCGCGAAAGTTTTACAAACCAATGGCAGAGAAGGACCAGGGGCAGCGAGAAATCAAGGCGCAGCGGTAGCCCAAGGAGAATATTTATGTTTTGTTGATGCTGATTGCGAAATCTGTGGAGATGCGATCGCACAATTGGCTCAAATACTTCAGTCGCGCCCAGAGATCGATGCTTTGTTTGGTTCTTATGATGATGCGCCAAAAGCGACTAATTTTGTGGCGCAATACAAAAACTTAATGCACCACTATACACATCAGCAAGGCAACGAAGATGCTGCCACGTTTTGGGCTGGTTTTGGAGTAGTGAGGCGGTCGGTATTTTTAGATTTGGGAGGATTTGATGTCAAGCGTTATCCTCGTCCTAGCATTGAAGATATCGAGTTGGGATATCGCCTGAAGCAAGCAGGGTTTAAAATCTATCTAGCGAAAGATTTGCAGGTAAAACATCATAAGGCTTGGCAATTGTTTGGGTTAGTCAAAACCGATCTCTTTGATCGCGGGATTCCCTGGACAAAGCTGTTACTTAGTAATCAATCTTACATCGTTAACGATCTCAATCTTCAGGTGAGTAGCCGAATTAGCGTCCTTGCTACCTATAGTTTAATGCTTTGTTTATTAGGAAGTGTGTTTAATTTAGTCGCAATTATTCCTAGTTTAATGCTGGCGGGATTATTGCTGTATCTCAACTGGGATGTCTATCGTTTCTTTGCTGAAAAACGAGGACTAATTTTTGCTATCAAAGTAATTCCCTTGCACTGGCTTTACTATATTTATGGCGGATTATCGTTTATTTTAGGAACTTTAGCTCATTGGAAAACTCGTCTTTTTGGCAAGACAACTACCTCGTTGAATTCGTCAGTCATCTCATAATAGCGATCGCAATTCCCTATCCCCTATTTCTGGCAATTTCTGTTGACCAAATTTGCAGTAAATTAGTCGTGGTTTGTTGCCAACTGTATTGACTAGCATATTGTTTGGCTTGAGTTCCCATATTAAAGCGCAGACTGGGATGAGTAATTAATAATTGCAGTTTATCCCAAAAATCTGGGATATTTTGCGGTGTGTAAAGGTATCCTGTTTTGCCATCTTGAATGAGATCGATTACTCCGCCTTGACGAGGGGCGATCGCAGGAATTCCCGCAGCAGCAGCTTCTAAAATAGTTAAGCCTGTGGTTTCTTTTTCTGATGTTGTCACTAATAAATCACTGTTAACTAGCAGTTGCGGAATTTGATCGGGAGAAACTCGACCGAGACAGTATAAATCAGGCAAGATGTTTCCTAATACCTGTTGAATTTGGGGTTTCATTTCTCCTTCTCCTACTACAATCATGGCAATCTTAGTCAGATCGAACTGCAATAGATGAGGATTAACCACCATTTGAGTAAAAGCTTTTAGGGTAAACTGCCAACCTTTATCGGGAGTTAGGCGACCAATAAAAACTATTTTGATTTTGTTTTCTATATTGGTAATACCATATTGAACTTGAAAAAAATTGTTTTGGGCTGAAACAGGATGAAACTTTTCGAGATCGACTCCTAGCAGATCGGCTCTAACACTATTTTTAATACCGAGATCGGCGATCTTTTTCTGAGTTACTTGGGTTGCAACCAAGGTACAGTTATAAGCATTATAAACACGGGCAAAAAACCTTTGAAAAAACTTTTTAATTAGCCAGATGCCAATTCTGGATACAGGAAAATAGTCTTCAACATACTCGATATAGTTAGTGTGAAAAAAACTAACGCAGGGAATATTCGCTTGTTTGGCATAATTAACGCCAGGAAAACGCCAATAAATCAATGATTGTCTTTCTGGCTCATCGATATGAATAATATCTGGCTGAAACTGCTCTAGTTCTCGTTCGACAATCTGATAAGAGGAACGTTTAGCATCTCGTTCAAAGTCTAACCCGATCGCTGGAATACTCGGAAGACTAATGATTTTTACTTGCGGAAAAATCTCACCAGTATAGTCTTGCCAATTAGGATAAATAGCAGCTAGAGGACGGTAGTCAGGACAAAAACAAATTACTTCATGTCCCATGAGACTGAGATGTTGCAACCGCTGATACACACTCACCGATACCCCGTCTATCACAGGAAGAAAGCCTGAAGCTGCGATCGCTATTTTCATCTAACTTACCAAGCTGTGCAACTTACCCACTAAATCGTCTAGATTATCTCGCTTTAGACGATAACTCAGAGGATGGGCGATTAATCTAGCAGTACTTTCGTAGAGAATTTCAATTTCGATCAAACCATTTTCTTTGAGAGTGCGCCCGGTAGAAACCAAATCGACAATAGCTTCAGACATTCCTGTAATTGGTCCTAATTCTACCGAACCTGATAGCGGGACAATCTCGACGGGTAAATCAATGCTGCGAAAATGTTCTTTAGCGGAGTTAACAAACTTAGAGGCGACTCTTCCGTGAGGTGGTAACTCTTGCGATCGCCTATAACTGCTAGATTGGGGAACAGCTACCGATAAGCGACAGTAACCAAACTTGAGATCGCTAATATTTGCCACTTTTGGCTGTTTTTCTCGCAACACATCATAACCGACAACACCTAATTGTGCTTGACCATATTCGACATATACAGGAACATCTTGCGCCCTCACTAACAAACCTTTGGCGGTATTAGTCGGGTCAGTAATCTGTAGTTGACGACTTTCTTTATCGAGAAACAGGCTAAAATCTAAACCTACCTGTTGGAATAATTCAATACTGTCTTTGAGCAGTGCGCCTTTAGGTAAAGCGATGGTAATCATATAAATTTAGGAGCAAGTAGTCAGGTCTATCAATTATTGAGTATTGGCAATCAACTAGCAACTAACTACTAACAGCTTTGAAGAAAAGTTTACTGGCAAAATATATTATAGGCTCAGAACTACTCAGGATGGGATTTTAGGCAAAAATATCGGATAAATCGACACTTAACTGCGGTAAGATTGCTTCTCCAGATAAGTTACGAGGATTATCTAATAATTCTTTGTTTTGTTCTAAACGATAAATCTCCACTTTTCGTGAATCGGGATTAATTAGCCAACCCAATTTCACCCCACAACTTTGATATTCTGCCATCTTGCGCTGCACTTCTAATAGATTGTCTGTGGGAGACACTAGCTCAATCACAAAATCGGGAGCAATCGGCGCAAAGCTACGTTTTTGTTTTTTAGTCAGAGCATTCCAGCGATGATTGGCGATCCAGCTTACATCAGGCGAACGATTCGCACCATTGGGTAATTTAAAACCTGTAGAAGAATCAAAGACTCTACCCAGTTTATACTTGCGATTCCAGAGTCCCACCTGAATAATCAAATCAGCATTATATTCTCCAGTTTCACTACCCGTGGGCGACATGACAATTAACTTTCCCATCTCATTAGTTTCAAACTTTAGCTCTGGATTTTGAGAGCTTAGCTGTTGTAGCTGGCGATCGCTGATAGGATTTGCAAGAGCTTTAATATCGATAATGTAAGTCATCTAGTAAACTATTTTTCCAGTGCTGCTAAATAGTCCATTGCTGCTGCTAGTTTAGAATCATAACTATAAGAAAATTCCTCAAACCATAGCCCTTCATCAGTGTTGAGGTCTAAATTATTTAACCATTGTTGCGCTTGACGTTTTAGGGCTTCTTGGCGACGCTGTATTTCTTGTTGCTGCTGCTGTCGCTCAATTTTTTGTTGTTCTTGATATTCTTGCTGTAATTCTTTGACTAGATTACTTTTACTGTTGTTAGCAAAGGTATTAGCGCGATTAAGCGAGTCGGGGGATTTGGCTGATGGAGTTTTCCCCGACTCAAATTCTTTTTTGACATCCGCGATGAGACTATCTAAAGGCGAAGATGATGCTTGAGAAGCAGCAATAGGGCTGACTTTTTTGGAAGATGACTGGGGTTGAGATTTGGTTTCAGCCCTAAATTCTGCCTTTAATTCTTTTAATAAATCATCCATTTCTCCCATACCCCTGTATCCTTCTAACTGAAAATCTCCCTATTTCTTATTTTAAGCTGCCACTAGAGTATCTGCTAAAGCTTGCCAGTGAATATAGCGATCGCCTCCTACTTCTAAAACTACTTTAATGCGAGGTTCGCTCTTAGGTAAATTAATCAGGTATTCCTTTTCTTGACGCGATAAAATAATGCCTTCCATAATCCACAAAACTAAGCCTTTGGAGTTAGAGGGTAAAGTTTCGAGTTCATAGGTAGCAATAGGCGGGATAAAATAGATGTCTCCTACTGCTGCATCTTGACCGATAGTTTTTTTACCGAGGTGAGGTGGACGAACGCCGTGTACGGTAGTCAGATAAGCAGCCAAATCACCCAAACCTCTAGCGGTAATATTAATCGTCTGATAACCAGCAGCCCTAACTCGTCTTTGATAACGCCCTTCAATTCCTCCTTCTAAAGGGACATAAACTCCTAAAGCACCGTGTTTTTCTAAGTCGCGAATAAATGATTTGCCAGTAACGATGAGTCCCATATTGCTTTTACTTAATTAGTTGCATTAAGAATTTTTACTTACACTATATTTTAGGACTCTAGGGAACTTTTCAGCCGATTTTATTGAAGCCACAGATGATTTAATCAGCAAACACAACAGTTTCAGTAGGAACTACTTTCCCTCTAGGAGGTTGTGGAGTTACAGAGAAAGTATGGTTATCAGATTCAAAATTAGACCCCTCATTATTATTTTCGATAACTATTTCATCATAAGTTTCGCCATTTTCAAAGAAGAAATTAATAAATACATAGGGTTCGTGACACACTTCATTGGGAAACAAAGGTGTGGGATTACAATAATAGTCTTCAGTATTAGATAATCCTGCTAAAGTATCAATTACATTTTGAGTGTTAAAAGTTCTGACTATCGCTCCATCTCTTTTGAAAATAATTTTATTACCACCATCTCCTGCTGACCACCAAAAACCAAAGTATTTTTGCTCTTGATCGACTGTGATATTGTAGCCGAGTTTAGCTTCAGCTTCGTGAAGATAATAAGAGTTATCAGCACCGCCATAGATATCAGTATTAGTAACCAATAAATCACCACCATAAGAATAGGTAATAGAATCAATATCATTCGACTTACTAAAAGAGCCAGTGCTATTAACTGTCAAATCATTAAAATCGATGGTAAACACATTTTCTGTGACCTGGGGACTTTGGATTTTAGGATCTTCGACGGTTACAGTAAAAGCTTGAATTGGATTTGCTGTTAAGAAAAAAGTAGCTGCTGTCGCAATTAATTTCTGAGATAAATTCATTTTTTTAAATCCTATAAAAGTATTTTTAGCTATTTAATTATTGTTTATTTAACTCTTATAGTAGATTTCAACTGGGGATTATTACATCAGCGAAAACACTCAAAATATATTATTTTTTGGGTAAACTATGAGGTAAAATAAGCCATCAATTATAATTTCTTTATAAAAAACTAGTAAGTAAATATAAAAAATTTATCGATATTTTTCTAATAAAATAAAGTTTGAATGAAGCGAATTAAAAATAATCAAAAAAAACCTTAGTTTTACAACTATTTGAGTCAGTTAAAAAATTAATCAAAAATTACTAGTGAAAATACTTACTATAAAATTAGGCAAAAAACAGAAATGTGCTTACTGCTTACTGATAACTGATAAATTACCATTCCTGAGAAGTTTCTGTCTCAATCTGGACGATTTGTTCTCTAATTAATTGCCAATTAGTTGGAGTTGCTAGGATATCTTGTAGGAGTTTTCCTTGCTGTAGATATAAAATACGTTCGGCAAATTTTTCAGCTAACTCTAGTTGGTGAGTGACAATGATAATAGTGGTTTCGGTAGCTAAATCTCTGAGAATGTCGAGAATATGGTTAGCCATACCCAAGTCTAAGGCTGAAGTTGGTTCATCTAACAGCAAAATTTGCGGTTGCATCACTAAAGCACGAGCGATCGCGACTAGTTGTCTTTGTCCTAAAGATAGCTGTAATTCATTACGGTTGAACCAGTCTTGCGGAATACGTAACGCTTTACTCCAAGTTTCGATCCGTTGCTGAATTTGAGATTCTGGTAATCGCTGTAGCTTTAAAGGATAGGCTAAAGTTTCTTGTACTGACATTCCCAACAATTTGGGTTCTTGAGGCACTAGCACAATTTGCTGACGCAGTGTCACTGGATGATACTCCGAAAAAGGAGTTGCTACCAAATAAATTTTGCCTTCTGTTGGAGAAGCGAGGCGATTTAGTAGTCGTAATAAAGTAGTTTTTCCTGCACCAGAAGCACCAACAATGGCTAATTTATCCCCTGAAGCTAATTCAAAAGATATATCTTGTAATAAATAACTAGAATCTAGAGCGGATTTAAATCCAACCTGAATTAGTTTTAGTATCGGTTCGAGGTTTGAGGAGCTAGTTTTAGTTTTCATTAACTCTATTTTAGAGCAACCGAATGATATTATAGTTTGCCTAAAAAACTTGACGAAGTCAGAGGAAGCGGAGTCTTTTCACGACGGGGTCTCTCTGACTCAACAAGACTTCTCGCAATTGCTGAGAGATCGCTTGGGCTGAAAAATTGCTTTTTGCTCTTTGATGGGCTAATTTAGCTAAATGCTGTCGTTTTACTGGATCGTCTAATAACTCACCCAAAGCAGCAGCTAAAGCTGTAATATTACCCAAAGGGACAATAATTCCCCCTGTTTCTGTTCCCTCGGTTAAGATGTCTGCCACTCCTACTGCATTGGCTGCTACTACTGGTAATTGACAAGCCATTGCTTCAATAGGTGCGAGAGGAAACCCCTCTTGACGAGAAGGAAAAGTATAGATATCAGCCACACTGAGATAGCGATGAATTAAACTGCGATCGCTGATAAACTGGTCAATCCAGATTATATTAGTTAATTCTAAGGTGGCAATCATTTGCCGTAGTTGGGTAGCATCACTACCAGTACCCACTAGCAATAAGCATAATTGTTCAGTTAGGCGTTGCTGACAAACTAGTTTCCAAGCTGATAATAAAATATCTAAACCTTTGCGTTCGATTTCGACTCTGCCATGCCACATGACAACTTTTGCTTGAGGCTTAATTCCTAGTTCTTGTCTTGTCGTTTGCTTGAGTGTTGCCGAAACTAATTTTGTGGGTAAATCTAAGGGATTGAAAATTGGCGCTATTTTACCATCAGGCAATTGATATTTTTGCTTAACCCGATTGCGTTCTTGTTGGGAGGCAATAATTACCCCTGCACAGTTATTTAAAGACCATTGACGCAGGGGTGACTCGATCAGGCTTAAAGTGCGATCGCTACCTTGAAATACGCCATATACAGGAATTCCGATTGACTTTCCTAACATAACACAGACATCAAAACGGGCATATTCGTATTCTTGACACAGAATTACCTGACAATTTTCTCGTTTTAATTCTCTGGCTAATAAATATAGTGGTGTGCAGCAATAGCTACCAAAACTCTGGGCAAGATTTTTAAAAAAAGTGAGGGAGGAGTTACGCAGACTAATATTACGATTTACGATATCTTTAAAAGTCTCGCCTTCTTTTGCCCCATATAGTTTTAAAGATTTACGTCGTAGCGACCGATATACATGATATCCAGCAAAAGGAGGTAAAGCACAAATAGTCGTCCCTGTGGGTTGATGAAGTAAGCGAGTCGGTTTTGTTACCTGAGTGGAGATGCAAAAGATGACAGTTCGGACTCCTGCTTGTTTTAAGGCATTGATGTAGCCAAACATCCAGCTACCAAGAAACTCTTGGCAAAAAGTCTCTAAAGAGATGTTAATACTATCTAAAAAATCATCGATTAAATCATAAGAATGAAGCAAGGCAATAGTAGTTTCCGCAACTGGGCGATCGCGAATAATTGCCTCACCAGAATTTTTTAAAAAAGCAAATTTTTGATCCATAAATTTTGAGTAAATAGCGCATAAAATCGAAATGTAGCTGAAAAATTAATAGTTTATCAAAAAAGCTTTTAGCTTTTAGCTTTTAGCCTTTGTTTAACTGTTAAAAGCGTTACTGAGTATAAGACTCCACCGTCTTTACGGTGTCCACAATCAGGTAGAGTTTAAGACTCTATTTGATTGAAGCGAGCGAGCTAATAGCTGGGCGAAGCCCTTTATTTAAAGGCTTGACGAATTGACCAAATAGTAAACGCAGGTAAGATTAAAACATGAGATAGTAAAACTGAGGCTGCTACCCAATAAATACCCCAAGGTAATGCCATCAGAATTGCAGCAGTAAAAATGACTGTAAAAATTAAATCTAAGTAAAGATTTAAGTGAGGCTTGTTAATACTATTGAGTAACATTACCGTTGCCCAAGAAAAAGTCCGAGGAATAACCGACAAGCAAACCATAATTAAAATTGGTACTGCCATTACCCATTTTTCTCCAAAAATAATTGGTACATAAAAAGGCGATAAACTCGACTGGAGAATTACTAGAGGAACAATCGTAACGGCGATTGTTTTAAAACTCTGATAAAATTGCTTTTTCAATTTTGTTTTATTTTCTCTTACTGCACAAAGATGGGGAAATAAAGCTGATAAAAAAGCGTAAACTACGTTAGTGATAATTCCCGAACCAGCATTAAAAGCAAAAAAATAAATTCCTAAAGCTTCTACTCCTAAGAATTTACCAACCAATAAATAATCAATATTCATCCTGAGTTTATTCAGAATTTCTACTCCTAAAATATTTTTGCCAAAGCCGACAATTTCTTGCCATTTAGCTAAAGTAAATTTGGTAGGTGGTCGCCAACTGTGATTTTTCCAAGTAAAATAAATCCAAACGGGCATTGATAAAATTAGTCCTAGAACAATTGACCAAATCCCCATTCCTAATAGTGCCAAAACTACAATGATCAAATTATTAATTAAAGATTGACCAGCATGGCACATTGCTGTTACTTTAAGTCGATTTTCTCGCTCAATTAAAGCCGAATTAACCGTAAATAAAGGAAGTACTAAATAAACTAAAGCTGAGACACAAAGCGGTAATAATAATTGATCGTTTTGATAAAAGTAAGTAATAGGAAAAGCAGCTAGACATTGTAAAATAAATAAACTAATACATAGTAACCAATTTAACCAATAACAAGTGTTAGCAATAGTAATTAAATGCTTCTCATCAGTTTGAATAATTTTGGCACTAATCCCATGCTTTAAAGTAAAAACACTCGCAATTTCAAAGGTAGTATAAATAAATGCCATTAAGCCATAATCTTCGGTCGTAAAAAGACGAGCTAGAGTAACAGTAGTACCCAGACGAAAAACTCGATTAAATAACTCTGCACCTCCTAGCCAGCCGACATTCCGAACATAGCTACCTGAAAATATTTTTTTTAATTTACCTAGTTTAAATTTATTGGCAATCATTTATGTATCGATTTAAATTTTTGTATTTCCCAAGGTTTTTTAAGAGTAGAAATTAAACTATTTACTAGCTTATATGGCAGTAATTTTTTGAAAGTTATTTTAAATAATAATGTATAAGTATCTGGCAAAAATAAAACTCTAGGATTTAGTTTAATTGCTTTAAATAACCTTTGTTGAGCTTTGCTAATATCTCGGCGATCGCAATTACGGTCGAGATAGATACGTCCGCAAACTAGAGAAAATCTGGCGATACTCTGATTTTTTAGATGCTGTAATTTTTGAGGGATGGTTTGATAGGCTTTGTCAATTACTTTTAACCCTTCTGTTTCCAGAATCGAACCTTTTGACGTCATCGTTCCAGGGGTTTTGCGATAAATGATTTGATGTTCTGGAACTAAAGCAAAATTATATTTAGCAGCCAGCCTTAAATAGTAGTCCCAGTCTTCACAAGATTTAAGTGTCGTGTCAAACTCTCCGACTGAGGCGATCGCCCCCTGTTTGACCAGAATATTAGAACCGTTACCAATAAAATTATCTAACAGCAGTTTTTCATAGACATTTCCCGTAAAAGCGACTTTTTTGCCCGAAATAAAGCTAGTTTGCTCATGATTATCGGTAGCTTCTACCATTAATACCATCCAGCTATAAGCCACACTAGCTTGAGGATTAGATTTTAAAGCAGTTAGCTGTTTGGCTAACTTATCGGGAGTCCAAAGATCGTCAGCATCAATAAAAGATAGATATTTGCCTTTAGCACGAGCAATACCGCGATTACGGGCTGTGGATAAGCCTTGATTCGAGTAAGAATTGATTTTTAAGCGTTCGTCGTCAATAGTTGCTAAAATTTCACGAGTGCGATCACTAGAACCATCATCGATCACAATAATTTCTAAATCTTTAAAAGTCTGCTGTTGTACCGACTTAATCGTTGCCAAAATTGTCCGTTCGGCATTGTAAGCAGGAATGATAACTGAGATAGTAGTCATTGATTAATTATTGATAATTGTTAGGAGCGATTACTGCGGAATTTTACTCTAGGGTCATTTATGGCAATTAATTTTCTCAACCACTGAAATATATTTCTGCTTAATTGAGGCGGAAATATGCGATATAGCCAAAATTTAATTAACAGCTTTTGCATGGTAGAGTTGCCCAGAATTTGCCAGTTTTGGGCGATCGCCATACCAAGATGCTTTCCTGCTTGTTGAATTCTCCTAGTTTCTATACCATGTTGCAGATATAAACTAGCAGTGTACATATGTAGATTAGCTGTGGTTTTTGATTTGAGATATTGCCATTGGGATGGTGCAGCTTGATAGGCTTTGTTCACCGCAAAAACTGCCTGACGATACATTTGCTCGACATTAGAACTAATCGACCCCAAAGTTCGGCGATAAATCACTTGCTGTTGGGGAACTACGACAAAATGCCATTTTGCCGCCAAACGCACCCACATATCCCAATCTTCGCAGCCAGCACAGCTAGGATCGAAACTACCCACTGCTTCAATTGCTTGTCGGCGCACTAAAACGTTAGAGCCACTGTGAATAAAATCGGCTTCTAATAATTGAGGATAAACGTTGCCTGTAAAGTTATAAGTAGGACAAGAATGATACACATAGCCATCTGGTTGTTCGTCCATAAAACAAGTCCAACTATAAGCAACGCCTGCTTGAGGATTTTGCTCTAAGGCTTTGAGTTGTAGTTCTAGCTTATCTTTGAGCCACAAATCATCTGCATCTAAAAAAGCGAGATACTCTCCTTTAGCCAAAGCAATTCCGCGATTACGCGCGACACAAACTCCGCCGTTAGGGTAAGAATATACTTGCAAACGGGGGTCATCGGTACTCTGCCTTGAAACGACAGAGCCTGCGATGACTTCGTCAACACCGTGATTGGATATGCTCTCTAACCGAGAGCATCCCTCACGGTCAGAAATTGTTTTCAAAACGGAGAGTGTCTCATCAGTAGAACCATCATTAATTACAATTAGTTCCCAATCCTTAAAAGTTTGTTGTTGTACCGATTCAATAGTTTCAAGAATAGTTTTGGCAGCATTATAAGCTGGAATAATAATCGAAATCTTTGCCATATTATCTAGTTATAAGTATTAAAAGAAAATGATTCGGTTTCTTGCTGACTTAAAGCAATTCCAATAAATAATAAAGCTGACCAATAAATATAAGCAACGTGTTCGATACTATCAGTAAAAGTTGCGACAAAAAGACTTAGGAAAAGATACAATCCGACAGTAGCTACCTGAGATTTTCTTGCCTGAATTGCCAAATTAAATAAAGTAAATAGAAAAGCAACAGCTAAAGCAATAAAACCAACCAAACCAAAAGTATATAAAGCTCCCAACCAAGTATTATGCGAACCGATTGGCATATGAAATAAAAAAGCTGGACCTTTTTCACTAATCCGACCATGTCCCCAAATTGGAGCTTCTTCCCACCAGGTTTTAATAGTAACGCGATAAAGATTACTCCGAACTCTTGAAGAATAAACCGAATCTCTCCCGCGAAAATTACTAAATTGTTCTCTAGCAAAACTCAAAGCTTTAGTCAGAGGAAAAGAAAATAAACCTAATAAAAAAAAGCCTAAAGAAATCAGTAACTGAGTCCCAGGATAAAATATATTTTTGACTAGCCAAACTACAGTCAAGACAAAGGGAATACATAATAAAGCTGCTCGTGATTGAGAAATTAAAATCATAATTAAAGCACTAACCACCCCACTAATACGCCATAGAGGATGTTTATCTTCTCTAGCTAAAAAGAAAAAAAAGTTACCTAAAGTTCCAATAGCTGTAATCCAAGGAGCAAATAAATAAATTCTTTCTCGCAGCGCATTTTGAAATAAAATAACTTCGTAATGATTCTCTCCACCACCAAAAATTGCCAGAGGCGAAACATAAGACATATTGGGTATGCCAACAATCGCAGCTAAAGTCCCGACAATCGCCATAAGCGCACTCTGTACTGCAATAATGCAAGCAATGCGATAAAGTAGTTGCGGTCTAATCTTCAAATGACCGATTAAAATTAGCAGCGGAATCATTGCCCACTTGCGACCCCAGTTATTAACCGAAGAGATAATCGTCTGCTTCAGTCCTAAGTCAAAATTAAAATGACCGACGATTAGGGCTATTTCAATCACGATTCCCGCAGCAAGCCAAACCCAAGCAGTAGGAGAAATCCAGATTCGGGCTGCCTTGGGTAGGCGATCGCTTTGCCGATACCAGCGATGTAGGGTATAAAATGATAGAGCGATCGCCATTGTCGGAATTACGATATATAATGCACCGATCAAATATAGCGGATAGGTTGCGATCGCCAAATACCAGATTAATTGCTCTGGTAAGTTTTGCGGTTTGATCGTCGATAGTGATTCATTATTCATCTGCGGTGGTTAGTGGTTAGTGGTTAATCGGCGACGGGTAGAATGCAATAATTGGAGAAATTTGCTGTAGCTGTCTTTGCCAAACCATTGCATTAAAAAAATGGCAAAACTCAATCTGAGGTTTTCTTTGGTAAAAAATCTTTGAGGATGATAACTTAGAGCTTTCTGGCGATAGTTTTTGGCTAATCGATAATCGGGTTTAAGACTTTGTAAAGCTTTCCACGCCAAACAAAAATAGGCAAACCCATAACCTTGATTAATACTGGGTTTGAGTTCTTCAGGTACAGTAGCTTTTACTTTAGCTAGTACCTTCTGATAACCTTGTTCCATGGCACTACAGTTACGAGAATCACTGTTGGCTCTTTGCCGATAAAAAACTAAAGGCTCGCGAACTACTTTAAAAGCATAATGTAAAGACAAACGCAACCACATATCCCAGTCTTCACCATAGGAACGCAGTGGAGGATCAAATAAACCTACTCGCTCGAAGCAAGCACGGCGAATCATTGCTACACTACCGCATTCAATCTGATTTACGGCAATTAGTTGTTGCCAGATCATTCCTTCAGCTTGCGGTTTAACAGTTCGTCCCGTAGATGTCCCATCATCGCTGATGTAAGTGACCCAAGTATAAACTAGCCCGACATCAGGATGAGCGTCTAAGACCTTGACTTGTTGAGTCAGTTTGTCAGGATGCCAGAGATCGTCGGCATCGATAAAAGCAATATATTCGCCTTGAGCCTTGCTAATGCCAGTATTTCTCGCTCCTGCTAAACCCCGATTTTCTTGGGATATGAGTTTAATTCGCGGGTCGGTAAGCTGTTTTATCCAAGCTTCGGTATTGTCGGTGCTACCGTCATTGACGATAATTAATTCAAAATCCCCATAAGTTTGCTCTAAAACGTTAGCTACTGTTTCAGGCAAATACGCCATCGAGTTGTAAGCAGGGATAACTACAGAAACTTGTACCATCAGTAAATTACTCCTCAAAATAGTTATTTTTTCAAAATTGGGTCAATGGCAGTCTCAGGCGCGATCTCTTGATGATGGTTATTCATTGTTGCTGGTGGCTTTTTCGCAGTACTATTTGCCCAGATAGAGGCGATCGCTGTATTTAAAAATAGGCAACTGAGAAACGTTCCGAGAATAATTAGTTTCGGATTCGGTTCACTAGGTTTATTGGGAAGATTCGGCTGAATTGCCATTTGGATTTGAGGATAGGCATGATATAAGTTAGTTTCTGCTAATTGCGACTTGGCTAAGTTGGAAGAATAAACGGTTTCGGCAAGTTTTAATTCTTGTTCGAGACGGTTGCGTACTGATTCTTGCTGAACTAAGGTATTTTCTTGAGTGTTGAGCAAGAAGATTTGATTATCTAACTCCCGAATTTGCGATTCTAAGCCTCTAGTTTCTGACTGAAGCGTCACAATGTCTTGTAAGAGATTACCGCGATAAGAATCATCTTCGCCTTCTGTGCCTAGACTTAGTTGTTGTAATAGTTCTGGAGGCAGACTTTCACCGAGTAAGTTTTCGCCTCTAGCAACTAAAGCGGAACGTGTTGCTTGGGTTGCTTCTTTTTGGTTAATTATTGCGGGATTGCTAGGCTGAAATCGTGATTCGAGACTAATTAACTCCGCACTCAGACGGGTGTATTCTGCTAAATATCTTTGAAACAGAGTATCAGACTGAAGGGCAAAAGCCGCTTTTGCGGATTGGGGTGAGATGTTTAAATTATTGGCAAGTTGGGCGACTTTGGCACGAGTTTGTTCTAATTGGGCTTTAGTTTCCGCTTTTTGGCGTTGCAGAGTTGCTAAATTAGCAGCTAAGTTCTCTAATGTATCTCTAGAACCCAATTGAGAGTTCCCTTGATAATCAGCTAATTTTTCTCGTGCTAATCTGAGATTTTCGGCAGACTTTTTCAAACTAGTTTGTAAGCTGTTATCAGTTTGGCTGATTTGGCTTTGTCTGAGTTCTATGAGTTTGGCTTCTAAAACCTGTTGTAGAGCGATCGCTTTTTGTTGGGCTTGTTCGGCGGTTTCTCCTGCTATGCTTAACTCGATCATGGTGGTGTTATCGACAATTTCGATTTCGGGGCTACCAAACTCACTCCGACTCATTCCTAATTGGGTAGCAGCAATTGCCACTATTTCTTTGCTACGGAGCAAAAATTTGTAGTCTTCGCGAGGGTCAAATAAACTGTTGCCATAGGGAGAATCGGTATTAGAGGTGACTGAACCAATCTCAGGAATACTCAAACTGGTGTAATTTTCCCCAGCAGGTAAACTAATCGCCCATTTGCTGATGTAGGTTGGTGTTTTAAAGGTTAAATAGAGAATCGCGATCGTCCATAGTAAAAGATTGCTACCTATCCAATAGGGTAAATAGGCTTTCGGGTTTTTACGAGAGCGAATCGGTCGGTTTTTACTGGTAAAGAATGAGGTTAACTGAGTCCAAGATAGTGGCTCAATTTCCCAGTTTTGCTGATTATGGTTGGCAACTGAAGCTGTAGTTGCTGACTCATTGGGAATGACTGGAACAATTTTATTCAGTACTCCAGGACTAAATTGAGTATAACCACGAGAAACAAACCGAATTGCTTCTTTTAGCTCACTAGGAGGCGTATTTTTGAGTAAATAACCGATCGCTCCTGCTTGCAATGATTGGTTAATATAGGCTTCTTCATCGTGCATACTAAGGACGATTACTTTAATCTCGGCAAAATTTTGGTGAATCATCCGAGTTAGAGTGATGCCATCGAGAGCGGGCATTTCTAAATCCACTAATATTACATCAGGTCGCCATTGTTTAATTTTCTCTAGGGCATCGTAGCCGTCTTCCGCTGTGCCAACAATTGCTAAATCTGCTTCTACTTGCAGACTAATAGTCAGTCTTTCGCGAATACTTTTTTGGTCATCTACAATTAAAATGCGAATCATAATTTTTCATTTAATATTCAAGATCGATCTATTGTCGGTTGCGACTGTGCCAAAGTATAGTAAATACCTCTGCCATCGGTAGCAGCAAACACCAGTCCTGCTTGTTGTTTACTAGCTTCGATTGCTAATAAGGCTCTAGGAGAATTCTCCCCTTGACTAATTTGTTGCCAAGTTTGCCCTGCATTGAGTAAGGTGAAGAGTCCTGATGTGCCGTCGGCTAAAGTGCCATAGATATAGGGACTATAAGCGCGATCGCCCTCTAGGGATTTGCCGATTGAGAGTAAATGAGCCGTGGTTACTGTCGCAATTTTGGTAAAAGATGCACCTCCATCTGTTGAATGATATAAGCCTTGCTGATCTAAACTCAGCCAAATTTCGCCACTTTTTTCAGGAATCGTTTGTAAAATATATTTGTCACTTATCGGTAATTTTGCCCCAATCGGGTCGAAAGATAAAGCCGCATTATCACTGCGATAAAATTGTCCCTGATCGTAGTAGTAAAAGCGATCGCCTTTAGCTCCATCAGCAGCTAGGGGTTGATTCCAATTCCAAGGTCCTTTAATGCCATCGGGTAACCCCAATACGAGTTGCCAAGAGATCCCCCCGTCCTGGCTCACTAGGGGTTGAGCCTCGCTGTTAACTACCACTAAATGGTTAGGATCTTTAGCAGACATTGCGACTCTTAAAGGCATAGTTGAAGCGGGAAAATTGTCCCACAACTGCCAAGTCCAACCGCCATCTTGAGAGGTAGCCCCTTGATAACTCTCCAGCCATCTTTTCCCACCAACTCTGACTAAGTGCTGCGGTTGGGTAACGCAGTAAGTAATCTGATAAGTATCTTGAAAATAATGATCTAAATAATCTTGACCGAGAAATTTCAGATTGAGCCTTCCTGTTTCTGGTTGATAACCGAGACGTTGTTGCGGATAGCGCGTTAAATCCTGATGATAAAATCCTTCTTGATCCGCAATGCCACTTAAAAGTACTGCGCCCTCTGGCGGTGCTAATAGGGTTAGGGGTACAGTTTGTTCGATTCCTGCGACATAGTTTTGCCACAAAACAGGATTAGCTTGAATGTTATCGGTCCGCCAGAGGCTAAACCAGTCAGTAAGCCAAACTCTTCGGGGATTTTGCGGATCGAAGGCAATAGCGGAAGTATGATCGCTAAAAAATTCTTCTGCTAACCAGGGTACAGTGTTATTAATTGCGACTTCGGTTCTCGTCCAACTGTTTCCGCGATCGCCAGAATAATAAATTTTGCCATGCCCCCGTTCTCCCTCGCTGACAATTAACGTTTGGGGCTGGTGGGGATGGAGACTCAAACCATTAAACACTTTAGTGGATAATCCTAACGGCGTAATATCTTGCCACTTGCCTTCAGTGTATTTACTAACTCCAGGATGCTTGGCACTAGTAGCATACACTACACCATCTTTAGCTACTGCTAATTTCATCACCTGAGTTGGACTGTCCGCGAGTTTTTTCCAGTTGTTACCCCCATCGTGGGATTGATAAACTCCATCATCATAAACACTGGCATAGACTAGGTTCGCGACTTGCGGGGCAAAAGCGATCGCTAATACCCCAAGATGATGCTCACTGTTAAAGGGTAAGGTGGGAACTGGTGTCCAAGTTACCCCAGCATCCTGCGATCGCCATAAACCATTTTGACGCGAGCCAAATAAGAGTAAATTAGCATTATAAGGACTGACTACCAGACGATTACCTGCCCAACGCTTGTCTTCATCTCCGCCCATTGGTACAGATAAATCAGATTTTTGCCAAGTTGTACCGCGATCTAAAGATTTATAGATCGTTCCTGGTTCAGAGGTATATTTGCCGACAGCAATATAGATAATGTCGGGGTTTTGAGGGTCTAAAGCTAAAGCTTCTCCTCCTGCATAGTGGTCATAGTTCCAAGCGGTTAAAGGTAATGAGTTAGTAATTGGCAGCCATTTTTGGGCTGCTGCTTGCCAACGAAAAAACCCCCCGTTATCGGTTCTCAGATAAACTAAATCAGCTTCTACAGGATGAGGGTAAATTCCTGTGATGTAACCTCCGCCACCAATAGTTACAGGATGCCACCCAGGAGATGCGGTAACTGGCAGATTAGAAGCTGGGGTAACGGGATTTTGGTTAACGATATTATTGTTATTAGATAAGATGAATTGACCGCTAATTACTAAGAGTACAGATAATATCGCTAGCCACCAGTAGCGGGAAGAGAACCAAACTTTGATTATCTGATTAACGGCAGGCATCATTGAACTTTTAATTAGAACCTAAGCAAAAAGTTTAATTTTTGAGGGAATTGAATTTGGCTGCTGCCAAGGGTTTACCAAAAATTAGTTTTTGATAAACAGTAAGATTTTCGGCAGTAATTTTATCCCAGTTGTAATTAGCTAAAACATTTTTTTGCGCTTTTCGAGCCATTTCCGCTCTAACCGAGGGCTGTTCTAGGGCTAGTTGCAAAGAATTCACACAAGATTCACAGTCTCCTGCTTGAAACAAAAAACCTTTATCTGGTTCGATCAACTGTTGATGAGGCGGAATATTGCTAGCTAAGACGGGGATTCCTTCTTGCATCGCTTCTAGCATCACTAAAGGTAAGCCTTCTAAATCTGAAGGCAAGACAAATAGCCCTGCACCTCTGACAATTTCTGCTAAACGCGATCCTTGCAATTCACCAGTAAAGATAATCTGCGGATTATGATTAGCCAAAGCTCGCAAATGTTTGGCAAACTGTTCTGTATCGCTGATTCCTCCTGTTAACACTAAATGCCAGCCTTCAGGTTGGATTTGTTGAAAAGCTTGAATTAAGAGATCGGGTCGTTTTTCTGGGACGAGTCTGCCTAAAAATAACAAATAGCGTTTGGGAGTAATACCCAAAGAGTTTATATAGCCAAACTCTGGGTCAGAAGGCGGAAATTCTCCTGGTCCATTGGGTATATAGATCGCTGCTAAACCGTAAGTTTTGGCAAAGTAATTTTTTAAATCCTGGGAAACGACAACTAGGGCGTGAACATATTTGGCTGCTGCTTGTTCGCCCCAATAAATAATCTGGCTAGAGAGTTTGCCCCACTTGGCTCTTTGCCAATCTAATCCTTGGCAAGTAACTACTACTTTGGCAGAGGAAGCAATACGAGGTAGCCAACAAAATAATGCTGGTCCTAAAGCGTGAAAATGAACTATGTCGTAGTTACCAAAAATTGTGGCAAAAGTGGCGATCGCCGAAGCTAAAAAAGCATCAAGACCCCTGACAGGAATTGAAGGTAGGCAAATAATTCTCACACCACGATATCTGTATGTATAAAACCAGGGCTTTTTACTATAACTAGGTCGCGCGAATAAAGTTACGTCATGACCTTGGGCGACCAAGCGCGGATAAAGCTCGTCACAATAACGCTCAATACCACCTTGCTTGGCGGGTAATCCTTTAACCCCAATAACGGCAATTTTCATAATTTGATGTATTTGGCAGTTTCGTGGACAAAATTGCGCCTTTGCCAAGTTTTCCGCATCGTTTGATAAACTTCGGTAACTACGGTTTGGGCGCTATAGGGTTGGGCAGCACGGACACAAGCGGAAATGGGATACTGCTCTGGCTGAGTCAGAATTTTGGTTAAAGCCTGAGCCATAGTGGTTGGCTGGCGATCTTGGCAGACAATTCCGCTATTTTTGCTTAAAATTCGGGGAATCTCGCCACATTCTGTCCCGACAACGGGAGTGCCACAAGCTAAAGCCTCTAGTACTACGATGGGGACACCTTCATAAGCACTGCTAACGACAAAAACACTACTAAGACGATATAAATCGCCGACTCGGTCGGGAGCGACTGCCCCTAATCGAGTTACGCGATCGCCAATACCAGAGCGTGCGATTTCTGTTTCAATGGTTAGTTCAAGTTCTCCTGCTCCTGCGATTAATAAGTGAATATTTGGTTGGTTCATCGCAGCAAAAGCTTGCAGCAATAACAGTGGGTCTTTTTGCGGATGCAGACGACCGACAAATAAAACAAAGCGGGTTGCTGCTGCTAATCCTAATTCTTGCGCTAATTTTTGCCGTTCTGCTTCTCTGGCGGTTGGGGTTAGAGGAAAAAATAATTCTAGATCGACGGTATTTTTGAGATGGGAAAAGCGATCGCGCAGTCGGGGATAATGTTGCTGATAAAATGCCACAGAATCTGTATGACAAGAATATATTTTGTCAAACTGTCTGATTAGTAAGCTTTCTAGAGCGAAATAGCCTTGAGGAAATTTTTGCCACAAAATCGCATTTTTACAACTGGCTGCATCCATTTGCTTCCGAATATCGTTCTGTAAGCTAAAGGTTTTTTCTCCCGACCAACCAAAGCTAGCCAAAGCATATTCCAAGCGATAAAAATGTAAAAAATCCGCCGAAAAGTTGTGTCTTAATAGTGCAGCTGTATATCTCAAAGTTGTCGGAATCAAATGTCTGATATTGTCTGCTTCTAAAGCAATTAAAGGTAAAAATTCGATCCGATTTCCTTCATATTCTTGAGTCTCCCAAGTACCAATGTTAGTACCAGGTTGACCTGTCCCAACTAACCGCACTGTGAAATCTTCTGGTGCATACTTGAGAAAATAACGAATCACAGTCTGAATTCCGCCAATACTACTGTTCCAAGGATCGAATTGATAAAAAATTGTCAAAACAGGCTTTTGCATATATAAAAATAAAATTAAATTTCTGCCCAAAATTCCGTAAGATTACTGATGCTTTCTCGCTAGATTCCTTAAAGAATGTTATATATTATACTGTTTTCTGATAATGAACTCAAACAATCAAAGTTATTACTTAAATCAAGCTTGAATTAAAAAATATTTTACAGTAAGATTACCATAGATTTTCAGAAAATATACTTAGTTTATCCCATATCAACCTAGTAGCAAAGAGGAGTTTGTCAGTAATCTCACTTAAGTATATGGCGCAAATTACGATAAAACTTTAGTAGGAATCAGCTTTTATCTAGACAGCCAATCAAAAATGTCAGGATTTTTTGCTACATAGTATCTACAAAACACAAAATACTTCGATAAGCTTCTAAGTAGAAAATATGATCGCCACTTTGATTTAAATTCAAGACACTTTTTTTGACTAAAAATAGAAATTTTAATGTTTAAAAATCAGCAAACTATTCTTGTTACAGGAGGTGCAGGCTACATAGGCTCTCACACTGTAATGGCTTTAAAACAAGCTGGATATCAAGTATTAATCTTAGATAATTTGATTTATGGACATCGCGACTTAGTCGAGCAAGTATTACAAGTTCCCCTGATAGTTGGTGATATTACAGATCGCTCCTTATTAGATAGTATTTTTGCCAGCTATTGCGTCGTAGGGGTGATTCATTTTGCAGCTTTTGCTTATGTAGGAGAATCAATTAGTAAGCCAGCAAAATATTACGCCAATAACTTTATCGGCACTTTTACTTTATTGGAGGCGATGCGAGCAGCAGCCATTAAGAAAATCGTTTTTTCTTCTACTTGTGCGACTTACGGAACTCCTGAAACAATTCCGATTACCGAAGACCTCAATCAAAATCCGATTAATCCTTATGGGATGAGTAAGTTGATGGTAGAAAATTTACTCAAAGATTATACCAGAGCCTATGGTTTTCAATCAGTAATTTTTCGCTATTTCAATGCTGCGGGAGCTTCTCCTGACGGTAACTTAGGGGAAGATCACGAACCAGAAACCCATTTAATTCCTCTAGTTTTACAGACTGCTTTAGGAGTAAGAACATCGCTTTCAATTTTCGGAACTGACTATCCGACTCCAGACGGTACTTGTATTCGAGACTATATTCATGTAGCTGATTTAGCCCAAGCCCACATCTTAGGACTAGAATATCTGCTGACAGAAAAAGACAGTCAAGTATTTAATCTGGGCAATGGTAATGGCTTTTCCGTCAGACAAATTGTCAATGCTGCGAAACTAGTTACTCAAAAACCAATTAAAATTATAGAATGCGATCGCCGTTTAGGTGATCCGCCAATTTTAATTGGTAGCAGCCAGAAAGTGCGACAAGTTCTCGGTTGGCAACCTGAATATACTGACATTGAAGACATTATCACTCACGCCTGGCAATGGCATCAAAAACGTCAGCGCCAAAAGCATTTAGTAGAAGACCCCTTATCGCCCTTTTCCCAAATCGTGCCTCAGTATCAAGTGTCTTAGCTTAAGATGTCACTAAAGGCTCGATCCCAAGGTGCGCCACCTACTTCTAAACCAGCATGGCAACTATCAGCTTGAAGCAACGGCTTACCAGAGAGCAGTCTTGGCGATGGGCTACGCGATCGCATTTCCAAGAATAACTGTCCTTGAGTCGTATCGCGACAGTTAAAGACTAAACCTTTAGCTGTAGGAGTTCGGACATAAGTACCTGGTAAATCTGTTATGCCTCTAAGAGTTACGATAAAATCTTGATTAGTTGCGCTCATCCGCCACTCTCCCCAAGGTTGAATTTGCCATTTTACTACGGCATTTTCAGGGGCAAATTGATAAAATTTACCTTGATAATGAATGCCAATCATGGCTACTGCTTCTTGCCACCATAATACCTGCCTGATCCCACCCGCAGCAGTAAGAGCTAAATCTGATTGATGATTAAAACTATTGCAATTCAACCAAAACCACTTTTGCGGAAAGGAAGTACCCCAGTTTTTCTCACTATAAGCTGGTGCGTCAGTAAAATGATAGATTTTTTCTGCCCACTCAATCCAGCCAGTTGCTAACCCATGAGCCATTAAAATTTGCCATCCTGGATCGAAGATTGGTAAATAAGAAAGCCAACCCGCAGTAGCTTGTTGCATCGAACTAGCATTTCCCCAACCATATATCGGTTTAATTTGATATTCCCAGCGGAAATATTTTTGACTACGAGGATCGTAAATACAACCCTGATTTAAAGTTGCGGTTGCTTGATAACCTTCTTTAATATGAGTCGTAAATTCTCGCGGTGATAGTAACTGGGGAGTTACTGCTAGTTGAGTTTTGCCCCAATGTCCGAGTCCTAAACTATCACGACTTGCCCAAAACTGTTTAACATGGGGAAAAGTGCGACAAAGATAAGCTTCGTCAATTCCCAAAATTTGTACTGCACCACCACTATTAGATTGTCCACCTAAAGGGTCTTCGATGGAATACATAAAGGCAAAAGTTTGCTTGATTTTCGGTAATGTGAGGCGAAAATACCATCCTTCAAAATAATTTGCTGCTTGTCGATCCCAGTGATAACCACTATGGGGAGTTTGTTGAGAGTTAGGGGGTTGAAAAATTCGCGAACAGTAAGTTTGACTCATGTCTGTATAGCTTGACAAATATCCGATCTAAACAAAATAAGCTAGAGGAAACAGCAAATATTCTAGAAAAAATAGTTTCCAGATAAATTGATAAAAACTAGTGATTTGGCTTTTTTGTGCCAAATCTACTGCTTGACTGCGCCACCAGAGTAATCCGAGTAAAATTAAATGATAAACTGCAAAAAAACGCGAGTTTATGCCATTTAAGCCCAAAAATCCGACTCCTATCATGCCCAAGTAACAAAAAGTTATTACGCCACGAGAGAGATTAAATACGGTTGACTTGCCCAAAATTAGGGTAAAAGTAGAGATATTATACTTTTGATCGCCTTCTAAATCGGGGACATCTTTAAAAATGGCGATCGCAATAGTAAATAATAAAATAAACAAAGTCAGTAACTCAATATTGAGATTCAGTAATTCTTTACCTTGAAACTTAGAGGTAAAGTGCAAAAAGATCCCCAAATTGACAATTACGCCTCGCACTGTCAAGATGCACAACGCAGCAAACAAGGGAAATCGCTTTAAGCGAATTGGCGGTAAAGAGTAAGCTGTGCCAATAAATAGACTAATTATAATGGTTGCTAATAACCAAATACCTGATAAAGCAGCAATGAGAATTGCTAACAATCCTGTAATACCAACAATCCATTTTCCTTGCTTGAGAGAAAATTCACCAGCAGCTAGAGGTAAGTGAGGTTTATTGATGCGGTCAATCTCAACATCAGTTAACTGATTTAATCCGACAATATAAACATTGCCACATAAGCAAGCTATCCAGACAGCGAGCATTTGCCAGATGTTTAGTCTCGAAATTGCACTATTGGTAGTAGCTAGAGAAATAAGATAGATAGCTAAAACACTAAGTGTTGTACCGACTATAGTGTGAGGGCGGGAAAATTTCCAAAGACTAGATGTCCAAATCATAAACTTAAAATGGGATTTTCTTAAAGCATAAAAGAATCTGAGACTGAAACCTAGGAAGTTCGAGGTGATATGAAATCCGATTGCCAAAACCTACTTTTAAACTAGAAGTCTCAAACGAACTTAAAGCTTCTGCGGACTGCCATGCCATCAAACGGTGAAGCCTCAGAACTTAACTCATCTAAGCCCTCTTGCGCGCCCTCTACCTTCACACAACTTTTAAATAGTGTATCTAAACAAGATTTAGTGTGATATCTCCCTAAAATGGATTATGGGGCAAATTAAACTTATAATACAGATTATTTATTTTAAATTTTTAATGACTTAAATTTAAAATTAAGATTTAAGATATTCTTAGTTTAATGCTTAAAATAACGGCGAGCAATGATGAATTATAGCTGATTAAGCAAAATTTTTCAAATCCCGATTTAACTTGTTATTATCTAATTTTTTACTAGATCTTTCAATAGTTTTGTTAACTAGTAATTAATTTTACAGCACCAACATTTAATTTTTCTCGGTACTATAAGATGAAACCATTATTTTCTCTTAAATTTACAATTTGTTTAGGTATTATTCTTTTGTTTCCTTATCTTATGTCTAATACCACTTTTGAGCCTTATCCTGCAATTCTTTTACCTTCAGGGGCTACAGAAATCAATCTTCAAGAAGGAATAATCAGAGTTCGGAAACTGTCGCTTTATGGTTATGATTCTCAAGGAGAATTACAAAAGATCGACGCTAGAGAATTTCTCTCACCTATTCCTGGTCAATATCTGTATGCTATATCTAGAAGTGACTTTGGTTTATCAACAAATCCTACTAAAAAAATGTTTATTCGAGGTTTCGGAGAAGTAGAGGTAAACCGTAAAGGTTTTGGTTTAGAAAATCAAGAGGAAGCTAAACTTTGGTTATCAAACAAATTAAGTCAATTAGGATTATCAACTACAGCATTTGTGATTAGATCTGAATTTAAAGAGTTGGATGCTAATAGCGGAAAAGAAATTTCACAGGAAGTCAGAAATGAAAGAACTATATCGTTATATTAAGTGGCTTAACTATATTTTTTGGGAGCGTATTACTACGGCGACAATGGTACAAGAAAGCTCTCTAGGAATTTTTCGCTGGATTTTAGGAATTTTTTTATTACTCTTTGCAATTCCTCATTTTGGCTGGATTTCCCAAGCTCCTAAAGCTTTTTTTGATCCGCCATATCTAAGTATCGCCAATTTATTTAATACTTTTCCTGGCGATTTATTTTTCTACAGTATCGATCTTTTGATTATTGTTAGTCTGCTTTTTTTGACTTTAGGAATCAAAGCTAAATTATTTAATTGTATTTTATTGATTAGTTGGTTAGTTGGCAATAATTTTAGATATTCTTTTGGCAAAATCGATCACGATATAATGCTTTTAGCTTTGTTATTTTGTATGTTTTTTTCTAATTGGGGAGCATATTATGCTTTAGTTCCTGATAAAATTTCACCACAAAATTCGGCGAAAAAAGCTTTAGCACTTTTTTCAGTTATCCTAGCTTTTGGCATGATTACAGCAGGGTTTAAAAAATTAATCAATTGGGTCGATTTTGATTTTACTACTAGTGGATTTTTATCTTGGTTTTATCCTGGCTATTACGATCTTAATCGAAATCAGTTATTAGCTTCAAGTATTTTAGAAGTACCAAAATGGATTTTTGAGTTTGCCGATTACACTGCTGTAATTTTTGAACTTTCAGCATTGATTATTCTTCTAAGTTCTTTAAGAAAATTGTGGCTATTGTGGCTACTTGTGGCTTGTTTATTTCATTTATCTAATACTTTATTACTCAATATTGCTTTTGTTAACTATTTTGTAGTTTATCTAGCTTTTGTTGATTTTGCTTTGATTAAAGAACAGCTATTTAGGAATAATAAGTTTTTAAGTTCAAATAAAATAAAGTATTTTTTTGCTGGTACGACATTTAGTCTTTTTTTAGCTCATTTTTTACGAAAGCTTTATGGACAAGGTTTTACTTTTGTTCCAGGTAATGGCTTATATAATAGTATTGTGGTTTGGCTATTAGCAGCAATTATTATTGGGATTAACTTGATTTTAATTACTGTTAAAAAGAGCAGTGTTGAGCCAGTTAAGGAGTTAAATGAAGTCCACAGATAAACACAGATGAACCCAGATGATTTGTTGGCTTTGGTTGTTTTATTTTGTCTGGAGTAAAGGATGAGTATAATACCCATCCTCGCTGATTGGCGATTAGCCTTCTCGCAGCTTATCTAAGACACTGAGGTCTTCCATTGTCGAGATATCTCCGACTAATTCCTCTCCTGCTGCTAAATTACGCAAGAAACGGCGGATAATCTTACCAGAACGGGTTTTTGGTAAGGCATCAGTAAAGCGAATTTCTCCTGGACGAGCGATCGCGCCAATTTCGGCAACTACGTGCTGTTTGAGTTCGGCTTTTAATGTTTCACTGGGCTGATGAGAGCCTTCTAAAATCACAAAAGCATAAATGTCTTGACCTTTGACAGCATCGGGACGGGATACTACTGCTGCTTCGGCTACGGCAGGATGAGATACTAGTGCTGATTCTACTTCCATTGTTCCTAAACGGTGTCCTGAGATGTTCATTACATCATCAACTCGACCCATGACCCAAAAATAGCCATCTTCATCTTTTCTTGCGCCATCTCCTGCAAAATAAAGATAATTTCCCTCTTTGGGAGGAATATGCTCCCAATAGGTATTGCGGAAGCGTTGCTCGTTTTTATAAACGGTTCGCATCATACTGGGCCAAGGATGTTTAATTACGAGATAACCACCCTCATTTGTCCCTACAGGATTTCCTTCTAGATCGACAATATCAGCGACAATGCCAGGAAAAGGACGAGTTGCCGAACCTGGCTTGGTGGGAGTTGCACCAGGTAAGGGGGTAATCATAAATCCTCCTGTTTCGGTTTGCCACCAAGTATCAACGATGGGACATTTTTCGTGACCGATAACTTGGTGATACCAGATCCAAGCTTCAGGATTGATTGGTTCGCCGACAGTGCCTAAAATGCGCAGTGAGGAAAGATCGCGGGCGTTGGGATGTTCATCACCTATTTTAATAAAGGCGCGAATGGCGGTCGGTGCAGTATAGAAGATCGTTACACCATATTTTTCGACGATATCCCAAAAACAACCAGGATTAGAAGGACGGGGCGCACCTTCATACATCACACTGGTTGCACCATTAGAAAGTGGTCCATAAACAATATAACTGTGTCCTGTAATCCAACCGACATCAGCAGTACACCAATAGACATCGGTATCTTTAAGATCGAAGGTCCATTTAGTCGTAATGTGTGTATAGAGGTTATAACCGCCTGTGGTGTGAACGACTCCTTTGGGCATCCCTGTCGTACCACTAGTGTAGAGAATAAACAGCATATCTTCACTATCCATCGGTTCAGCAGGACAGTCTGGGGATGCAGTAGGTTGTAGTTCGTGCCACCAAACATCTCGCCCTGATACCATCGGGATGTCTTGTTTGGTGCGTTGCACTACTAATACCTTCTCAACACTGGGAACAGCATTATCTTGAAGTGCCTCATCTACTGCTGATTTGAGGGGGACAATTTTATCTTTGCGAAAACCGCCATCAGCCGTAATTACAATTTTAGCTTCGGCATCTTGCAGACGGGCTTTTAAGGCTTCGGCACTAAACCCACCAAACACTACACTATGGGGCGCGCCAATTCTGGCACAAGCTAGCATCGCGATCGCTGCTTCAGGAATCATCGGCAGATATATCCCGACGCGATCGCCTTTTTTGACTCCTAAGTCTTTTAAGACATTTGCCATTTGGCAAACTTCCCGATGCAGTTGGGCGTAAGTTAAGGTACGCGAGTCACCTGGTTCTCCTTCCCAAATTAGGGCTGCTTTGTTTTTGCGCCAGGTAGTAAGATGACGGTCTAAACAGTTGTAGGAAATATTGATTTTGCCATTGACAAACCACTTGGCAAAAGGCGGTTGCCAATCTAGAACTCGCTCCCATTTTTGAAACCAATGTAATTCTGTTTCGGCTAATTTTGCCCAAAAACTAGCTGGATCGGCTGCTGCTTGTTCATAAAGTTGTTGATACTCAGCGATACTTTTAATTTGAGCATTTTGCACCAAATCCTCTGGCGGATTAAATAGACGTTTTTCGTGAAGTATTGATTCTATGGTTGCTTCTGACATAATTACGCTTAATTCAAAAATCCGATTACCATCATTTTGAACGCCAATCTTGCCAGAAAATCTTTAATTTCTTTAAGTTAGCAACAATTATTTAATTTTTGTGCTTTGTCTTAAAAAATAACTCTAACCACTAACTACTTTAGAACCATAACTCTGCATCGGATCGAGAACTTGACTATATTGTTTGGCGATAATTTTGGGAGTAAAATTAGCTTCTAAATATTTTCTTCCTGCTGTACCCATCGCCACGGCTCTGTTAGGATCGGCAGCCAAATTTAAAATAAACTGAGCCAGACTTTGACTATCGTTGTTATCAAAGCAAACACCGCATTTAGCTTTAGCCAATAACTCTCTTAAATAAGAATGAGGTTCACAAATAGCTGCGATCGCTTTTCCTGCTGCCATGACACCGTACAGTTTACTCGGAACTACTACCCCTTCCATTTTGGGAGCAATACTAACTAAGGCTAAATCGCAAGCTGTTAGAGAATAAGGCAGATTGCTTTTATCTTGGTAAGGCAAAAATTGACAATTCTTTAAACCTAATTCTTGAGCTTTGTTTTGACACTGTTGGTGTTTAGCACCTGCACCAATAAAGACAAATTTGACTGGTCGATTTTTTAAGAGTTGCATTGCCCCTAGAATGGTGTCTAAATCGTGACAACGTCCGAGATTGCCTGAATATAGCACGGTAAATTCGCGATCGATGCCATGTTGCCTGGCAAACCAATTTTGTTCTTTACTTACAGGTTTGATCCAGTCAGCATTTGCCCAATTATGAATTACAGTTATCTTGCTAGCAACGGAAGAATGTCTAGCCACAATTCGATCGCCCATCGTCTCGCTTAAGACAACAATGCTTTTAGCCCTAGACCAGACTCGTAAGTTTAGCCAGTGCCACAATTTAGTAATAGGATGTTGTGGCGAAATTAGTCCGAACTCGGTGGCGACATCAGGATATAGGTCGTAGATTAAACAGACATAGGGAATACTAAAGCAATAATTGGCTAGATAGCCGACGAGACAAAGAAAAGGTGGCGCAGTAGTAAT
>DAXETX010000237.1:0-5041 GCA_051155735.1 Xenococcaceae cyanobacterium | reverse complement strand
ATTTTATCTCCCTCGAACATTGGTGATTTAGGTGCAGTCAAAAGTAGTTGGTGATTTTTTTAGCGATCGCCAAGATTGCCTCAAAACATATTACTCGACATCTTACAAAATGAAGTGCGGAATGGGAAATTAAGTATTTGGCTTGGCAAAATGAATACAATCCTATAGGAGATATTACATGATGGCTGAATGTTATCTTGAATTTGAAAATGAAGAAATAAAACTTATCTATTACTCTTTAAGATTAAAACTTGGTTACAAGAATGGGAAATACGCGATCGCGCCAGCGCCGCGCTTCGCGATCGCTCTTTTTTCCCTCATCGTTAGTCTTCATCTTTTTGTGTTGTGACACAACAATTCTAGAGATACCCTAAAAGCTTAAATTCTTACTTCACAGTTTTAACCAGGTATTATAACATACCTAGTTTTTTGTTGGGGAATAGTTGGGGAATAACTTTAAAGTCTCTATTTACAGTTTGTTTACATCGTGTTAAAGACTTGATGAAGTAGCGTAATCTTGCTTGTTACATACTTAGATTTGGGGAATAATTGGGGAATACAAGTCAATCCCAGTTTTTCTCTAAGGGTTGTTTAGTGGTAAAACCTTAACCTGATAAGACAAAGCGGGTAGGGGGAATCGAACCCCCATCATTAGCTTGGAAGGCTAAGGTTTTACCACTAAACTATACCCGCATTAATCTGACTGCATTTTTACAGTAATTTTAAATATACCATAAAAAGCCCAAACCTGGTCAATAGCAAAAACCCAACCTCTAATAAATCTTTACATAATCCCTAGCAATCATTTCAACAAACTGAATTGGTATGAGATAATAAAACTCCAACGAAAATAGATTCAAAGTATTCATCAATCAAGAACCTAGTGACCAACGAACACAGCGAAAAAATTCTCTTCTGCGTTCTAATATGTATGATGTAAGATCATTTACAACCCTACTTATGTTCGACAAAATCAATTAAAAATCACCAATCTCAAGGGAAGCAATTATGATAATGCATCCTAGACTAGCTCAAACCTTTGCTAGTAGAAATGCTCTCAAAGTAATCAGTGGCTTAAATAATTTTAATCGCGATCGCGTAGCTGCGGTAGTTAAAGCAGCCGAAGCAGGAGGCGCAACTTTTGTTGACATTGCAGCCGAGCCAAATTTAGTCCAGCAGATTCGTCACCTCACTAAATTACCGATTTGTGTCTCTGCTGTCGAGCCTCAATTATTGGTTGAGGCGGTCAAAGCTGGAGCCGATTTGGTAGAAATTGGCAATTTTGATAGCTTTTATGTTCAAGGAAGAAAATTTGAAGCTCCAGAAGTACTAGCTTTGACCAAGCAAACTCGCGCTTTACTTCCTGATGTTACTCTTTCGGTAACAGTACCGCACATCTTATCTCTTGATGCCCAAGTTCAGTTAGCTACTGCTTTGGTAGCTGCGGGAGCAGATATTATTCAGACCGAAGGCGGAACTAGTATTCAGCCAATTCATCCAGGGGTACTAGGTTTAATCAAAAAAGCTGCTCCGACTCTCGCTGCTGCTCATAGTATTGCTCATGAAGTAGCAGTTCCAGTACTTTGTGCTTCTGGTTTGTCTAGTGTTACCGTGCCTATGGCGATCGCTGCTGGAGCTTCAGGAGTTGGTGTTGGCTCGGCAATTAATCAGTTAGATAATCAAGTAGCGATGGTGGCTGCGGTACGGAGCTTAGTCGAAGCTTTAGCAAATCATCCAGCCAAAGCAATTATCTAACCGCACCATGCAGTTGACTGGCTGACCTCAAGAACCGTAACAAATTTATCCCATATTTGGCGACGAATATGGGATTATTGATAATAAGTTATTAATCAGAATTTTACATAGAAATTAGTAAATACCATGCCTGACACTCAATCTATCTTAGAGGTTTTACGTCCGGTTCAAGACCCAGAATTGCAAAAGAGTTTAGTAGAACTAAATATGATCCGTAACGTAGCGGTGGAGGGAGAAAAGGTTAGCTTTACCTTGGTCTTGACAACTCCTGCTTGTCCCCTTAGAGAATTTATCGTCGAAGATTGCCAAAATGCCGTAAAAAAATTAGCAGGAGTAAAAACGGTAGAAGTAGAAGTAACAGCAGAGACTCCGCAACAAAAGTCTTTACCAGACCGTCAATCTGTCCCAGGGATTAAAAATATTGTGGCTATTTCTAGTGGTAAAGGTGGAGTTGGTAAAAGCTCTGTCGCTGTAAATGTCGCTGTCGCTTTGGCTCAAACAGGTGCAAAAGTGGGTTTGTTAGATGCGGATATTTATGGTCCTAATGCTCCTAATATGCTGGGTTTAGCTGATGCTAAAGTCATGGTTAAGCAAGGTAGTGAAGGAGAAATTCTCGAACCTGCTTTTAACTATGGCGTGAAATTAGTTTCTATGGCATTTTTGATTGACCCCGATCAACCCGTAATTTGGCGAGGACCAATGCTCAATGGGATTATTCGTCAGTTTCTCTATCAAGTAGAGTGGGGAGAGCTAGACTATTTAATTGTGGATATGCCTCCTGGTACAGGAGATGCCCAGCTAACTTTAGCTCAAGCTGTGCCTATGGCTGGTGCGGTAATTGTAACTACACCTCAAACCGTGTCTTTATTAGATGCTCGCCGAGGCTTAAAAATGTTTCAACAGTTGGGAGTTAACTTATTAGGAATTGTTGAAAATATGAGTTATTTTATTCCTCCCGATTTGCCTGATAAAAGTTACGATCTTTTTGGTTCTGGCGGTGGTGTAAAAACTGCTAATGAATTGCAAGTGCCATTATTAGGTTGTATTCCTTTAGAAATATCTTTGAGAGAAGGTGGAGATAAAGGTGTGCCAATTGTAATTTCTGAGCCAGATTCCGCATCCGCTCAAGCTTTGACTAAAATAGCTGGTCAAGTAGCTGCGAAAGTTTCTCTGGCTGCTTTTGCTTAGTCAAAAAATAGCTCGACCTTATCTACTATTGAAGTAACCTGTCAATTAATTCAATGACACCATCTCCGCTACTCTGATTCATTACCCAATCACTGCTTTCCTTGAGAACTGGTACAGCATCACCAACGGCTACTGATAATCCACATAAATTTAACAAAGGCAAATCGTTTTCTCCATCCCCGACTCCCACAATCTGAGCAGAGTCTAAATTCATCCGCTCTAAAGCGGTTTTCAATCCTAAATTTTTATCAACTCCTTCTAATAGAAGCATGACTGCTCCTTTATTAAGGCTAATTTGCCATGGTATGCCAAGTTCTTGAATGATTTGAGCGACAGTTTCATGGTGCGGAATTCGAGTAGATACAATACCCTGTCCGATGGAGAATGGTTCAACTTGACGCTGCTGTAGAGCTTTAATTAGAGAGTCAGGGGGAGTTGAACCCAACAGTTTTTGTTCTTGTGTAGTAGGAAAAAACACTAAAGCTCCATTTTCTGCCACGATACAATCAAAACAATTAGCGTCAGGAAAAACCGTGTAGAGATCGTCAAGTTGTCTTCCAGTTACTAAAATTAGCTTTCGCCCCGTCTTTTGCCAGCGTTTAAGAGCCACCATCGTAGTTGCTGAAACTTGTCCTGCTGTTGCGATAGTACCATCATAATCTGTTGCAATTGCTTGGTAGTACATGATAATGATTGGAACAATAACCTGGCTTAAAAAATCATAACGGCAATCAAGCTAATTAAAATTAAGAAGTTATTGCTAAAAAGTTAAGTTTTAATTAATTTAGTATTTTTGCTGCAAATAAAGCGATCGCTCTTTTAAAAAACTGCTTCAAAATCTTTATGCACCCATTCCCGAATATTGTTTTAAGCCTTTTTTCCATAACCAGCGATTTGCCAGAAAAAATAAAATTGTCCAGCCCAGCATAATTAAAATACTACGAAAAAAGTTCACCTCTAATCCGACTAATAATGCTGCGGGAAAATGCATCATATAAGGAAAAGGCGTCAGTTCGACAATGTTTCTTAGCCCAGTAGGAAATACCTCTAGAGGGGCAATTAAACCTGAGAGAAAGCCATAAAATAAAAACCATAACTGCTGGATTGCTGAGGCTCTTTCTGTCCAAAAAGCAAACATTGCAAAGGTATATTGAATCACAAATCTGAGAATAAACGCCATAATAACGGCAATAGTAAATAAAAGTATTTGCCAGATACTCGGTAGCCAAAAAGCTTGGGGATAGAGGATTAAAAATAAGACAATGAAAACAATCACAATAGGAATTCGAGTCATTTTTTCAGCAAGATGCCTTGCTACATGATGCCAAACTGGATCGATAGGTTGTAACAAATAAAATGAAAGTTTTCCTTCAATAACTTCTCTTTCAAAATCCCAAATAACCCAAATTGTCGTAAATTGTCTAACTAAAAAAACGCTAAAAAAATAACGAGCAAAATCAAGAGAACCTAAATCAAATTGTCCACTTTGACCAGCTTTAATCCAAACTCCCATTAAGATTAGAGGTAAAGAGTTTGATAATGCCCATAAAAATATTTCGGCTCGATATTCTAGCATATGAGCGTAGTGAGTTAGTAGTAAAGTTTTAGCTTTGATAATTGTTTGATGCATTAGTTTTATTTCTTAAACAAATCAAAAGATCGTAAAAACTAGTCTTAAAGATTTTTAAATTAAATATTAAATAAGGAACAAATAGTTATGATTCACAATCCCTAGTTAATAATTAACAAGTTGCAAAATATTCTGTCAAATTGATCCTAAATCTATATTATGAGTGATTTTAATCGAGATGGTTTTGCCGATCTTGTAGTAGGCGTTCCTGGAGAAGCCCCAGGAGATGATTTTCAATCAGGTTCAATTACGGTTCTCAACGGTTCGGCGGAAGGTTTAGTTCCTAGTCGTAGCTTTGATCAAGAAAATTTGGCATTAGGCGATAATGAACTAGGAGATCTATTTGGTAGTTCTCTAGCTATTGGCGATTTTAATAATGATGGGTTTGCCGATCTCGTAGTAGGCGTTCCAGGAGAAGCCCCAGGGGGCGATCCTAAATCAGGTGCAATTACAATTCTCAATGGTTCG
>DAXETX010000236.1:0-9634 GCA_051155735.1 Xenococcaceae cyanobacterium | reverse complement strand
CTGTTTTTGTTGTTCCTGTAATCCACAGTGATGCTAAATTTTCTGGCATATTTTAAGGTCTGATTAATTAAAACTAAGAAAAAGTGAGCAAAGCTGATCCTTTGGACATAAGCGATCGCTAATGGACAATCATCGAACCATTTCTCAATGTAGCAAGCACTAATCTAAAAAAGATGTTATGATTTCTTGCGTTCTAATACTAAATCCTGTTCGTAAAAGTTACTTTTCATTGCCCCCTAAATCCCCCAATAATGGAGGACTTAAAGAATTTTCTATCGCGACTTTTATAAATCGGATTTAGTATAATCTTCTCTTGGCTGCTAAACACGACCACCAAAAAGCCGGAGCATGACCCCGGCTTTTTCGATTTGATCGGCTGGCTGAAGAAGTTAGAACTTGTGCGCGTGCAGTACCTCCGCGTCACAAAGATAGGCGATGCCCGAATAATCGTCGAAAAACCGCGCTGCGACCTCATCCGAAATCTTCACCGCCATATCCCGATTGCGGGTGAGCACCTCGAACTTTATATTCGACTGGGTATCGGAAACAGTGGGTTGTCCCGACGAGCGCACGTTACGACTGCCTTTACCGCCAGCGTCCACCACTGTATAACCAGTAGCCCCAGCTTCGTCGATGATCTTGGCAATCTTTTTCAGCAGCAACTTTTCTGTGACGATGACGAGCTTGCTAGCTTTCTGGGTCATGTGTTTTACCTCTCGATGTGTGTATTCATTGAACTATAAATATAAAATAATATAAACTCAGGAAAAGGGCTGCACCGCTCGCTATCGCGCCGATCTAGCCAACCCGTTGGTCGCCGAGCCAAAGGAAGCACCGGCAGACCGCGACTCGTCTAGGATTCAGTTGCCCATCAGCGCCTGTGCGAGTCCGATGAAAAGCGGTATTCCCAAGGCAAGCGCAACTGGCGTGCCGACGGCTGTGGACGCGCCGATGTATGCCGAGGGATTGGCCGACGGGATACCGGCTCGTAAAGTGGGCGGTCCTGAGATGTCTGAACTGGAGGCAGCGATAACGGCCAGGATCACGACACCGCCAAGGCTGAATCCCGTGACGTAGTGGGCAATCATGCCGAGACCGAAGGCAATGAACCCATGGAGCAGCGGCGCCACAAAGGCATATAGGGCGTACCACTGACCTACCTTGCGTAGCTCGCCGAGCCTGGCAGCTGCCTCCATACCCATTACCAGCATCAGTATTGAAAGCAGTCCGCGGAAGAGGGGATCGAAGAAGCTCTCATAGACACTTTCCGGCCGAGTTAGCACGCCTAGAGCGAGGCCAAGCAGCAGTGCGGATAGGGCAGAGCCCTGGAGACTTTCCTTCACGATGGGCCATATCTCGACCCGCTCGCGCTGCTTGCTGGGATACCCGCTTGCAGTAATGCCCTGATTGCTAGGATATCCACCTGCGGTAATGCCCTGCTCGCTGGGATACCCGCCTGCAGTAACGCTCTGCTTGCTGAAATACTCCTGCTTACTGAGATACTCCTCCTTGCTGAGATACTCGCCTGCGGTACTGCGCTTCTTGCTGACATAAACGCTGGCCAAGACAATCGCAGTCACGAGCGCTGGGATGTCCATGAAGGGATAGAGTGCTGCGGACCAAGGCTCGTATTGGATGCCTTCCGTTTCCAGTAGCGTTAGGGCAGCAGCGAGGGTAGAGCCACTCACAGCACCGAACAAGCCCGCGGTCGCAATGGCATCCACAGTTTTGACTTTCGGCAGCTTGGCCAACGTGTAGCGCCCGATGAACACGATCAGGATTCCCATTACCATGGCGAACACCGCAGGCAACAGCATTTCCAGCAGATTGGCATTGCGGATCGCAATGCCGCCACTCAGACCGACTTTTAGGAGCAGCATGAAGACGATGAACTTATAGATCGCATCTGGAATTTGCAATCGGCTATTGACGGCAGCAACGACCATACCACCAATCAGAAAGCCGAGTGTCGGGGACTGCAACTTATCCACGAAGAGCGTCAAGAAATCGGTCAAAAAATCCACGTTGTAATTCCTCCTTAATTGAGATCTTAGGGGTTAGGAGCTAATGTAATAGAGTTAAATCAATTCCATTTTATCTTTCATTGATATAACTCTATCTCATTAGGTGCGCAAAAGCTGACCAATTATTTTATTTAATTGATAATTTAGACTTATGATCTAAGCCTGAGTCATATCTAATCGCGATCAATAGTCCAAGGTACTCCGCCGTAAGACGACGGAGCCTGCTTGGACTTCGTCAATCTATGCCGAGGGGGAATAAACTAGCAGGCTCAGAGTGTAAGTCTTCCCTAGAGATCGTTTCAGGAGTTGGTGAAAGGTTTTTTAAATGGTTGGTATTGGTTGAGAGACTATGGGACGTGCTAGAGAGCGCAGACCACACAATGGCTACGAGAATGCCCGTCCCAATGCCCCAACTGAACGCCCAGAGATGCGAAGGCTCTAAGGTGAACCGCAGGTGGCGATCGCTATCGTAAACATGGACAGCCCACCCTTCGCCTATGGATGGTTTCGCCTTTGTCTTATTCATGATAGTGTCCTTGTATTTTTACAATAGATAGATTCAAAAAGAGATAAATCAATGCTTACTATTACTCTCATTGCTACCGACTACAAAAAGCACTTGTATCGTGGCAGATGCTGGTTTTTGTGAGTAAGTCGCTGCAAGAATTATTTGTATAATATCGGAACGCTCTGTAGCCCAACGATAAAGATCTCAAACCGAAGGGATAAGTTTGAGATATGGCAGATGTTTCACAACTTAAGAAACTGTTTGTAAATAAAAGATTAAAGAGTGACTTTATTCCGAGCGAGACGTTTAGATATTAAATGAACCATTGCAAGATAAATTTGCCATCTATTCCCTGTTCCCTGTTACCTATTCCCTCTCTTAACCAGGTAATTAATTTGGCACAACTACTTATTATCAAGCTTCTTAGAAAATAGTTTGGTAACATACTAGCTAGAGAAATTATTTATTTAAAACCAGTTGGGAAAAAAACGCAAATTCCTTAACTGATATCTTAAGAAAATATGAAACTGCAAGATATTATCAATGGTGGTAAAAAATGGCTGTCTGCTACTCCCGAAAGAGCTTTAGATGCTGCTTATCGGGCTGCGATTAAGATTAAGGCGATTGAAGATAATCATTTTAATGGGGGTAAAGTATCTAATGAAGGAGTCGGCTACTCTGATAGTGTCATTAAAGTATTTCGTGCGGATGTTAATAGCTATCTCAACACCATTAAAGTTCGCTTAACTGAGTTTAAAATTAGTCGTACTCTGCGGAATTTTTCGGAAACTAAACCTAAATCTACTACCACAATTTTAGAGTCTAATAATAGTTTAGCTGATGCACGAGATTTAACTACAATTGAAAAGTTGAATTTTATCGATAGTGTAGTTACTAAATATCAAACACAATATTCAGAAACTACAAGAGCTACTCTTCCTGAAAAACTTGATGAAGTTCAATTAAACGGTAAAATACTTGAGAAAAAACCTCATAAAACTCCTGACCAACCATTAATTATTAAGCAAAAAGGTAAAGAAGCTAACTTAGAAACTATTACTAACAAAACGGGAGTTTTACCACGTTCTTTTATGAGGACGCTTAACCGTATCAAGCAAGAAATAGACCCTAAATCAGAAACTAGTGAAGAAGAAGTCTTAAAAAAATTTCGTCGCTCTCGCAACAAAACAGCGATTTCAGTAAGATTTTTATTGATTTTAATTATTATACCTTTGTTTACTCATCAATTTACTAAAACATTTTTAATTCTGCCTATTGTTGAAAAGTATTTTAATCAGCATGAATCAGTTATTTTTATTAATAAAGATTTAGAAGAAGCAGCCTTTATGGAATTGCATCGCTATGAAGAAAATCTTCATTTTAAAAGTTTGATTGGTTTAGCACCCCCAATATCGAATGCCGAAATAGAAACTGAACTGCACAACAAAGCCGAAGAATTAGCAATAGAATATCGTTATCAAGGAATCGATGCTGTTAGTAATGTCTTTGCTGATTTTTTCTCTTTATTAGCTTTTGCAGGGATTATTTATTTTTGTAAAAGAGAAATTTTAATTATCAAATCTTTTCTCGATGAAATAGTTTATGGTTTAAGTGATTCAGCTAAAGCATTTTTGATTATTCTGTTAACTGATATGTTTGTTGGTTATCACTCGCCTCATGGTTGGGAAGTTATCTTAGAAGGTATCGCCCATCATCTGGGTTTACCAGAGAGTCGCGATTTTAATTTTCTGTTTATTGCTACCTTTCCTGTAATTCTCGATACAGTATTAAAATATTGGATTTTCCGCTATCTCAACCGCATCTCGCCTTCTTCTGTTGCTACTTATAAAAACATGAATGAATAATTTTGCTACTAGCACCATAATTTTGACAATTAGCTAAAGCCATGAACCATAAAGAATCTCTTTTAACTGAAATCGAACAAATTCCAGAATCACTCTATCGAGAAGGATTAAACTTTATTGTTTCCTTCCCCTTCTGGGATTTAAGCTAAGCCAAACGACGTTCAGCCTTAATTGTTGCTAAATTAATCCGCTAATAGCTCTCAATCTTAACGCATAGTCACAAACTCTTCAGCAGAACTAGGATGAATACCCACTGTCGCATCAAAATCAGCCTTAGTTGCACCCATTTTAACAGCGATCGCGACTCCTTGGATAATTTCGGCTGCCCCATCACCTACCATATGCGCCCCTACTACTTTATTGGTGTCTGTCTCAACAATTAATTTCATCAGGGTTTTAAGTTGCATATTCGGCAGTGTATAATACATCGGGCGGAATTTACTGCGATAAATTTTTACAGCATCTCCATATTTTTCTCTGGCTTCGGCTTCAGTTAAACCGACTGTCGCTGCTTCTGGGGTAGAAAATACCGCTGTTGGAATGTTATCGTAAGCCATTTGTCGAGATTTGCCCCCAAAATGAGTATCTGCAAAAGCCCTACCTTCTTGAATCGCTACAGGAGTTAGATTAATGCGATCTGTACAGTCTCCTACCGCATAAATATTCGCTTCAGCAGTTCTGTTGTACTGATTTACTGCAATCGCGTCTTTAACTACTTCTACCTTGGTATTTTCTAAACCCAAGTTTTCTAAATTCGGCTTTCTCCCTGTAGCAGCAAGACTAATCGTATCAGCAGTGACTGTAGTTACTTCTTTTGTTTCTTGCGTAACTTTAATTTCTACTCCAGCAGCGGTTTTCGTAATAGCAATATCGGTAGTATGATTCAAAATCTCAATGCCATTATCTTGCATTTGAGCTTGAATTTCACTGCGAATATCCTCATCAAAACCCCGTAAAATTTTGTCGGCGCGAATGATTTGAGTCACCTTTGAACCCAAACCCCTAAGAATGCAAGCAAACTCAACACCAATATAACCACCACCCAAAACCACAAAGTGCTGTGGTTGTTGTTCTACCTGAAAAATTTCACGAGAAGTAATCGCGTGTTCGATCCCAGGGATATCATCAGGTTTAACGGGTTTTCCCCCTACAGCAATTAAAATTTTTTCCGCGGTAACTTTGGTTTCACCAATAGCAACAGTATGAGAATCGACTAATCTACCATGTCCCTGATAAATTTTGACTTCAGATTTATCGAGCATTCTTTGGTAAATCCCATTAAGGCGACTTACTTCCTTATTTACCGCTGTAATCATGGTTTTCCAGTCAAAACTAGTTTCTCCTACTGTCCAACCATAGCCTGATGCTGCTTGAAAATCTTTAGGAAAATGAGAAGCATACACCATCAACTTTTTCGGTACACAACCACGGTTTACACAAGTTCCACCCAAACGGTCAAATTCCGCAAGTCCTACCTTCGCGCCATATTCAGCAGCCCTTCTAGCTGTGGCAATACCACCAGAACCTGCACCAATGACAAACAAGTCAAAATCATAATTCATCTCGGTATATCTCCTTAAATAAAAATATTTTGTGGCAAGCTATTAAAGTTAAATTTTTTCAAGCTTTCAATAAAATTGACTTTGGCGATCGCTTTAAACTGGAAGTAAATTTTTCAAGTTATCGCAACCTTTCTTTAATTATGACAGTTCGTCACGAAGCGATTGAGCAAGATGGTAATTATATGTATCAGTACATATACTTAAGTAACTTTTTGCTTTAGATTGATATTTTCTTTTTGATCGGTTCAAGAATCACGACAACTACTGATTTGATTTACTGCAAAGATAGTTAGGATTGGGCTTGATATCTCTAAATATTATTCAAAATTTAGATTCTTTCATGACTAACTATAAAAATTATAGAAACTTTCATTTGATAGCTAGAGTATTATCTACCTTCTTAGGTGCAGCTATTTGCAACTCTCTAATTATCAGCCAATCTGCCCAAGCTTTTACGATTGATTTTAAAAACCCTGCTGTGATAACTAGTGATGGTACTCGGACTATTAACACCAGTGTGGAACTAGATGCTATAGCTTTAGATAGTGCTGGTGGGCAAAGTATCGATTTAGATTTAAGCGATGGTAACGGGGCGCAGACTTACAGTACTACTCTTAATAATATCGGTGATCTTTGGAATCCTATTGGTCTTGATATTACTATTCAAAATAACAAAACTTTAGGGTTGTTTAATAGTGAGTGTGTTCCGGCTGGAGGAAGTAACAGCGCAGCAGCACCAGCTAATATTGCTTGTGACATTGCCGGTACTGGCGACGGAGATCCCGACCTCGCAACAGGAAATGGTGTTAACCCTAATGGCAATGACCCTGACGTAAATTTTAATACTACTCCCCAAGGAAATCTGCTAATTGCCGAAGAAAATGTGGGAAACGGAATACCAGATGATGGAATTGATGGAGATATAATCGTTACCTTTGACCAAAATATTTTAAGTCAAGTTAGATTAGAAAGCGTCACGATAGTTGATGATGCAGAAGGAGATATTATTGTTACCTTTACTGACAATAGCACCCAAACTATAGAGTTTAATTCACAAACAGCAGGTAGTCCCATAATAGGTACTGAGGGTACTCTTCTTAATCCTAATAATGGGGATCAAACTGTTGATCTTGATGAATATGTTGCTGGAGAAAATGCCCTAGCAATAATTGGTGGTTTTACTCAACAAGACGTAGCTGAACTTGAAATCGACTTTCTTGGTAGTGGTGGTTTTGGTGCATTTGCTTTTAGTAAATTTGCTGGACCGCAAGTCGATGTTCCTTTTGAGTTTTCTCCTGGTTTGGGCTTATTACTCTCTGGAGGAGGTTTACTAGGTATTAGATATTTCAAGCAGAGAAAACAGAATAAACAGCTGGAGACTATTGAAAAGTAACTGATTTTATGGGGAACAATTATAGTCATTCCACTTATTCATCTGAAGTCGGAATTGCCACTTCTATGGAACAGCCCTTTCCTGGTGAAGTTTTTAGCTGAAATTGACCCTGAAGAGTAACGACTCTTTCTTTCATGCCTTGAAGCCCAAATCCAGCAGAATTTTGGTTGGGATCGAATCCTTTACCATTATCCTCTATGGACAAATGTACCCATTCTGGCGTTTTGCTGAGTTGAATTTGGACTTCTGTAGCTTGTGCATATTTAAAAATGTTGGTCAGGGCTTCTTGTACGATACGATAAACAGTTTTAGCAATGGGTAAGGGAATCGAACCACAACGACTAATACTGGTACAGATTGCCAAACCAGTGCCTTTACGAAAGTCATCGATCAAAGTCTCGATTTTGGTTTCTAGTGGTTTTTCCTCTGGAGCATCTTCTCTCAAGGTGCTAACGGATTGACGCACTTCCTGCATCGCTATTTTGCCTAAGTCTTGAGCCTGTGTCAAAAAGGAGCGAGCCTTTACAGGTTCTTTTTCCCATAGTTTGAGGGCAGTCTGCATTTGAATATTGAGACTTGTGAGAGCATGACCTAAAGAGTCGTGGATATCGCGAGCAATACGATTACGTTCTTGTACTGCTGCAAGTTCTTCTATTTTTTGCGCATACTGCTGTAACTGTTCGTGAGCAGTGGTAAGTTGTTGTCGCATCTGACGTTCGATTAATACTTTATTCGTCAACTGCAAGACAAAAAAGATTGCCAAGCCAAAGACTAGAGTTTCTGCTACCATGTGCATCTCAAAATGAATCTGAGCGTCTGGTGCTTCTGGTATAGCGCGCTGAATATACTTGTACTGATCGCTCAAGAAAAGAATTAAAATCACTCCTGCGACGATCCATCGCCCTCTAGATTGGAACAAAAAGCAACTGCGCATCACTACGATAAGATACAGTGTGGGCAAAATATGAAGGTAGCCTAAGACTGTCCCGTAAAAAATTAAGCCAATTTCAATTGCTGTATAAATAACTTTGACGATGTGACTGCCACTAGGCAAAATTAACCCCATCAACCCTAACAGCACCAAAATCAATATATGTCTAACAGGAATCATTTGACCGTGTAAAGCTTCTATCACCGCCAGAGAACCGCAACTAGCAAGCATGATCCATTCGGTAAACAGCAAAAAGCGGAATGGATTGGAGACAAATCTAAATTTAAAGGGGAAAATCATCACAACTCAACTCATGGAGAATATTCTTTTATTTAACTTCTAGATTTATTTTTATTGCCACTACAAAGCTAAGATTTGCGACTTTCGTTGTAATTACCGCGAGAGTCAAAAGACTTTAGTTATAGAGAAATATACCTAACAAGTCAGCGAAAGTTAGAGAGTCTGTAGCTCTTTAGTTGCGAACTAATTAAAGACGTTGTGCAGATGTTTTTCGTTAAGGGACTTTTTAAAATTAAATCAGTTTTTAAAAGAATCGAGGAATAACAAGCAATAAAATACTAGCATCTAAATACATGATTATTTGGGGTAGAAAAATGACTACATTTACTGCTTATGCAGCTTTACAGCCCAAAGAAAAATTGCAACTATGGCAATATGAACCTGCTCCTTTAAAAGATAGTGAAATTGAAATTCGGGTCACTCATAATGGTCTTTGCCACACTGATATTCACATGAAGGATAACGACTGGGGGGTCAGTAAATTTCCCTTAGTAGCAGGTCATGAAGTGGTGGGGGTAGTTACAGAAGTCGGCAAAGATGTAACTAATCTTAAAAAAGGCGATCGCGTTGGTTTGGGCTGGATTCGCAATTCCTGTCGGGTTTGTTATCATTGCTTACAAGGTGAGGAAAATATCTGTAAACAGGGTTATACGGGTCTAATAGTGGGCAATCATGGGGGATTTGCCGATAGCGTGCGTTCCTCTGCTGATTTTGCCTATAAGATTCCCAATGCTTTAGATTCTGCTAGTGCTGCACCCCTATTATGTGCAGGAATTACCGTTTATACTCCTCTACGCACCTATATCAAATATCCAGGAATGAAAGTGGGTATTGTCGGTATTGGTGGTTTAGGTCATTTGGCAATTAAGTTTGCCAGGGCGATGGGGGCAGAAGTGATAGTATTGTCTTCTTCTACGGATAAAGCAACCGAAGCTAAAGAATTTGGGGCGCATCATTTTTATCAGTGGGGCAGCGATGAAGCCAAACAAGACTTAACTAATTCTCTCGATTTAGTTCTTTGTACTGCTTCGGCTGAATTGGATTGGGATTT
>DAXETX010000235.1:0-5276 GCA_051155735.1 Xenococcaceae cyanobacterium | reverse complement strand
TTTACTAATTCTAAAAGATGCTCTCCTGTAGTAAAAGTTGCAGCAACATATTGCATTTGTTTCGGATTTAAAGAGCCATATATTTCGTCTTGCAGCATTTTGGCAAATCCTAAAATTGCCGCAATTGGATTACGCAACTCATGAATTAGATCGGATATGTAGTCTTCTATTTTATGTTTAAAGTCTTGTAGTTGATCGTTCTCAGCTTTGAGTTGATGGTTTAAAACTTCTAATTGTTTAATACATTTAAAATTTTGATTTTGAGCTAAAAATAAGTGTTTAGCTAAAGACTTTGCCAAGGTTTGGGGAAGTTGCTCGATTTTCTGCCGAAGTACATAGCCATCGATACCATACTGGATACATTCTACCGCTAATTCATCTCCTAAAGGGTCTGTCACCAAAATTAGAGGCAGGGTTACAGGCAAATCTTGCCACCATTTTAGTTTAACTAGAGGTGATTCTAGAGGATAATCTGGGGACACAGTATAGTTATAGATAATCGCATCGAAGTTTTTTTCTAGTAGCAGTAATCGAGATTCGTTAATCGCAGCACAATCATGAATAAAATTAATCTTGGCTGCGATTAGAGTTTCAATAATCGTGTCAATTTCGTCGCTATTATCGCTGATAATTAGCAAACTAAGATTGTCAATCGCGTTTAGTTGTTTTGGTGGATGGAGAGTCAACCCAGAACCATTGGACATAAATCAATATAGGTAAACCTATCTATAATCAAATATCTCATATAAGGATACTTGTGTTTATAATATCTATTGATCTTGTTTACATATGTCAAGTTTACGTAAACCTTTCTCAATACTATTCAATTTGGCACGAAAATACGACTAGCCAAATGGCTGAGATGTTTTTAGCTACCAGACAGTGTCGTTAAAATTCTTTTTGCGAAAATACAGCAATTGAAATTACTAAGAGTAAGGTAGTATATAACAGTCCATAGAGAGCCTGAGCGATTAAGTCTCCTTGATTGGGTAATAAACCATAGACAGCTTCATTTTTGAGATTAAATTGGGACAAATCGGGTAAAATCAAATAAAGACCAGTGGTTAAGCCTTCGATGCTGGCATTTTCGCTTAATTCTCCTAATTCTAATAAGTCTTGGCTTAAGTGACCCATGAGATAAACGCCAAAACTCAGTAATGTTGCCAAAATCGAACTAGTAAAAACACCAAATAAAATTGTGACAGCAATCATGAGGGCTAACTGAATTAAGAGATAGATTGCCGTAAGAATTAGGGGAAATAGAGGATAGCTAATACCCGAAAAACTCAGCATTCCTAAATAAATCCCCATCATAATGGTCATAGTGACAGTTAATACTGCTAGTAACCCCAAATGTTTGCCGACAATTAATTCAGCTTTACTAATTGGTTTGGGAATTAGCATCAAGAGAGTCCGTTTTTCGATCTCTTTATTGATTAAAGCCGTACCGACAAAAATTGCCACAATCACTGTCAAAATTTCAATGGCAGCAATGCCAAAATCTAATAAAATTTTTTCATCAGTACCAGCAGCAATTTCAGGAATAATTCTTTGTGCCAAAATTAGAATTAAGGAAAAGAAGCCAATAAAGTAAAGAATGCGATCGCGAATAACTTCTTGAAAACCATTTTTAGCGATGGTCAATACTCTAATGGGATTCATAGTGACTATTTATAGCTTACATCTAGATTTCTCAGGGTTTACACTGTCTATAGTTCCCAAAATATTCAGTAAATTAAACATATATCTAGTTTATGGGGCAATAAACTCGACTAAAGGCTGAAACACAGATACTAACTCTGGGCGAGAAACTACTAAAGTCGGAAAAGAGCGACTACCGTAATTTTCACCTATCTGAAGCGGAAATATCCCATTAGAGTCTAAACTAACAAAAGTTCCCCCCGCTGCTTGGACAATTACCCAAACTGCTGCGATATCCCAGATTTTAGGCGTAGCTTCTACTCCTCCAATAGCAGCACCCGCAGCTACTAATAGTAAGTTGTAACTAGCAACTCCAATCATTCTAATTTTACAAGGAAACGGATTTTTCAGTACTGCAGTACTACGAGCGCAGAGGCTAAATAAATGACTCTTGCTAGGAACATCTTGCGTCGTAACAATAGGTTGATTATTAAGATAAGCACCAGTGTATCCTGTTAAGCCAGACTTACCATACCAGAAACCGTGAAAAGCTTGTTTAAGAAATGGTAAATATACATAGCCAAACACAGGAGTACCGCGATAGAGTAATCCTAAAGATATCGCCCAGATCGGCACACCACGAGCAAAATTAGTCGTACCATCAATCGGATCGATAATCCAACACCAGTCATTATCAGGAAAAATATGGGTAGTCTCTTCAGTTAGCACGCCGTGATCGCCAAAATGCTTAGCGATTGCCTCTCTAATTGCACTATCCGCCCATCGATCGGCTTTGGTTACTAAACTACCATCGGATTTCTGTTCTGCTTGCAGTTTACCAGCATCAGTAATTAGGCGATCGCCAATTGACTGAGTCGTTTCTTGACAAAATTGCAGTATCCGATCCCAAAATTGCTTCATAGTTTAGTTTTTAGTGACATTCTTCCTGAGTTTAGCAGTATAACCAGTTTTTTTTGGTATCAAGAAAATAGCTCTTTTAGGAGCGGTTAACGCAGCTTTAATCTGAATGATTTAATATTTGAAAATAAGTTGATGATTCTGCTGAGCATTGCACAAAATTGAAGAATGAGATTTGTTCTCCGTGTCACCGCGTCAACTTTCATCATCCAATGTTTGGGCAACGCCTTCTGCTGTCTTCACTATTGAACTTGAATGAAGAAAATCAGCATCCTGTTATTTATTTTATTGATTGTCTTAGGTTTTTTCCTGTTTTATCTGGTGAGAATTGCACAACCTCCTGTTAAGATGACAGCTTCAGCTTCTTTGTTAAGCGATCCTTTCTTACAATTGCCTACTGCTAATTCTGTTAGGGTAGTTTGGTTTACGGAATTTCGTGGCGATCGCTCTTATGTTAAGTATGGCAAACAGTTAGAACAGGAAGCAGAAGCAACTACGACTAAACTCAGTCGCGTTCGAGAAGATAGTGATTCTCAGATAAGTGATGAATATACTCAACCCACCAGTAGAGATATCTGGCGACATGAAGCGATGATTAGTGGGTTAATTCCTAATCAAAAAATTCCCTATCAAGTATTTAGCGTCAAAGATGGAGAAACAGCTAGTAGTAAAGAATTTACTTTAGCGAGTAACCCATCACCAGAGACACCTCTTAAAATTTTACTAACCTCCGATCACCAATTAATGCCGATGACTGCTGCTAATTTACAGAAAGTAGTCGAAACAGTAGGAACAATAGATGCGGTGTTTCTCGCAGGGGATTTAGTTAATATTCCCGATCGCGCTTCTGAATGGTTTGATGATAGTAGAGGTGGGGCTTTTTTTCCTGGTTTACAGGGAAGAGCTAGTTATCAATTAGAAGATACTATTTATCAGGGTGGGGAGATTATTCAATACGCGCCTTTATTCCCTGCTATTGGTAATCATGAGGTGATGGGGCGATTTTCGACGACAAAAGCGCTTAAAGAGCAGTTTTATGACGCAGTTCCTCGTGCTGTCGCTAAGAAACTATATCCCCAAGAAGCAATCAAAAACAATTCTTTTAATACTGATACCTACGAAGAGATCTTTACTCTACCTGAAAGTGACTCAGGGGGAAAACAATACTACGCTGTTACTTTCGGTGATGTACGTTTAGTAGTTTTGTATGTGACTAATATATGGCGATCGCCATCAACTGAGCCTAATGTTAAAGGTAGATATCAAGAAAGAGTTAGTGATTTAGACTCTCCTGAAAATTGGGGTTATGGACAGCATATTTTTGAACCAATAAGCCAAGATAGTCTCCAATACCGTTGGTTACAAGCAGAATTAGCTAGTGAGGCTTTCGAGAAAGCCAAATATAAAATAGTGATGTTTCATCATCCACCTCATACCTTGGGGGATAATATTGTGCCACCCTACACCGATCCTCAAGTTATGATTGAGCGTAACTCCGAGGGTGGGATTCAAGCTGCTAAATATGAATATCCTATCGAGCAAGATTATATTATTCGCGATCTCATTCCCTTATTAGAAACTGCTGGGGTACAGTTGGTTTATTACGGACATTCCCATTTGTGGAATCGCTTTAAAAGTCCATCAGGAATGCAGTTTTTAGAATCATCTAATGTAGGCAATACCTACGGAGCGTATTTAGGAGAGAATAAACGCCCACTTCCTTTTGATAATCCTAATTATATTGATGCAGGCGATCCTAATGGTTTAAGCCCGATTATGCCTACTATTGCTCCAATACAAGATGCAATGGGTAATAATTTACCCTACATTGCTAGCAACGATCTGACTGTTTTTAGCATCTTCGATACGGAGACGGGAATAGTTAGTAGTTATCGTTTCGATACTCGTCAACCAAATTCAGAAGTGATTAAATTTGATGAGTTTAAACTCTAAAAATAGATTGGCAGAATTTTCGATGAATCCTTATAGTTTCAATCTCAAACTCTCAACAGAACCGATTACAGATGAACATTTTCAACAATTATGCGCTCTCAATCCAGAACTAAAGCTAGAGACGAACTCTCAAGGAGAACTGATTATAATGTCGCCGACAGGTAGCGAAACAGGAAGACGTAATCTCGATTTAGCAGGTCAATTTTGGTACTGGAATAAACAATATAAATTAGGAGTTGTATTCGATTTTTCTACTGGTTTTACTTTTCCTAATGGCGCAAAACGTTCTCCTGATGTTAGCTGGATCGCTTTAGATAGATGGAATAATCTTAGTTTGGAAGAAAAACAGGGTTTTGCTCCTATTGCACCTGATTTTGTTTTGGAGTTAACGTCTCCTACTGATAATCTCCAAGAGTTACAAAATAAGATGGCAGAATATATTAGTAATGGAGTACGTTTGGGTTGGTTAATTAATCCTGAAGCCAAGCAAGTAGAAGTTTATTGCCCTAGCAAAGCTAAAGCAGTATTAAAATATCCTCATACTATTGCTAATGAAGACATCTTACCTGGATTAGTTATTGAGTTAGAGGCGATTTGGCAATAAATCTCTTTTAGGTTATTACCAAGCTTTCGTTCTAAACTGAGTTTTGTCTGGAGTATGAACAAACATATTGTTATCAGCAGGAGCAAAAATATCATGTTTACCATCGCCATCAAAATCACCAACTCTAGTAAAACCGCCCCAAGTATTAGCAATTAAAAGA
>DAXETX010000234.1:0-3109 GCA_051155735.1 Xenococcaceae cyanobacterium | reverse complement strand
ACGGTAAAGGGTACATAATACTGATGATTGACTTGGCGAATCTGAGACTCGGTGGTAACTGATAAAATAGGAGGATTGGTATCGCCAGTAAGCCAAATATAACTAACCAAAGCAATAATCATCCCTACAACTGATAAAGAAATAATCAGGCTAACTGTTTCAGCAGGCGATCGCTGTTTATTTTGTTTCATCTCTCCTCCCTTTATACTGCCAACCGTCCCGCTGCACCACCGATACTGGCAGGCAAACCTAAAACTATACTGTAATGCAACCAGACCGACCAAGGATCGCTTAAGGTTAGTTGTTGAAAAAACCAGAGGATCAACATACTCGTAAGTAAAGAGATCAAATAAGAGATAATTGTTTCGCTTTGAGGCGATTGAAACAGCCCTTGTTGTTCGCGACGTTGCTGGTAGTTGGTAATGGTGGAAGCAAACACAATACCGTAGGAAATTAATAAAGAAGCGATTATTATCAGTAATAGCCAACCAGAATTAGCTGATGCTGCGATTACTTGAATCTCGTCAGTCGGCGCAATACTAAAGGCAATAAACAATGCACCGATGATAGTCGCAGCAAAATCTGCTAGCGTATCGCGCCAAACTAGTTTCCGTGAAGAATTAGCCTGGGATTTATCAGGGTTTCTTCGATCTAAATCTAGCTGAGTTTCTCCCGCTAAAAGCGATCGCGAAAAAGCTACCCCCAAAGAAAAAGGTACGCCTTCAAAAATGATTTTACCCAATGCTTCATTTAGAGAGCTTTGAACATCAATCCGTTTTAAAATTATTAGCATTAAAGTAGCGCAGACTATCCCAATGGCTAAGGTTTCAAGACTTTCAGCGATCGCTCCTGATAGAGTCTCGCTTTCTTGCGGACGAAACCCTTCAATTCGATTCAGCAGCAAAATAATTAAAAAGGTAATCCCCAAAATCCCCAGTAAAACTGGTGGCTGAACGTAAGAACCGATAAACCAGACTTCCATTGTATAAAGCAGGGGAATGCCAAATAAAAATCCGCCAGAAGCCCCGCTGATTATTTCCTCGATCTCTTCATACCAAGTATCGTCCCGATAACGGCGATCGCTTTTAGCTTTAGTCATCACTCAAAATTGCAGTAGTTAACCATCAGTCTGTCAGTGACCAGTTATGGTTCTTATTTAATCTTAATTATCTGACTACGGATTATGATCATTTCCTTAAAAAATTAGCGACTTTAATCTCTCTCGGTAAAATTAAATAACTATAGTCGCTAAAGCCAAAAGAATTAGCAGTATTATTCAGGTTCAATAGCTCAAACCCAACCCGATCTTATTGGTCTTTGCCAACATTATTTAGTTTATTAACAATGAATCATCATCAATTGCCACCTCAACAGGGTCTATACGATCCTCGCTTCGAGCATGATGCCTGCGGTGTGGGCTTTATCGTCCACATGAATGGCAAGAAATCCCATCAGCTTGTAGAACAGGCTTTGACGATTTTAGGTAATCTCGAACATCGTGGGGCTTGTGGTGCGGAGACGAATACGGGGGATGGGGCTGGGATTCTAATGCAGATACCCCATAAGTTTATGCAGAAGGTGGCTGCCCAAGAAAATATTATTTTACCTGAAGCAGGGCAGTATGGTGTCGGGATGATTTACGCCTCTCCCGATGCTGCGGTTAGAGAAAAAGGCAGAAGAGTATTTGAAGCAGTTGTCGCTGAAGAAGGACAAATGGTTTTGGGTTGGCGCGACGTACCGACAAATGATTCAACTTTAGGACACACTGCTCAAGCGAGCGAGCCTTTTATGCAGCAGGTGTTTATTCAACGGGCGAATGATTTAGATGAAGCAGCATTTGAACGAAAACTGTTTGTGATTCGCAAACGTTCTCATAAAGCAGTTCGTCGAGAAATGGGAGATAAATTTTGGTATGAATCCAGTGTCTCCTGTCGGACGATTGTTTATAAAGGGATGCTGATGCCGATGCAGGTGGGGGAATATTATCCCGAACTCCACGATTCTGATTTAGAAAGTGCTTTGGCTTTGGTACATTCGCGTTTTAGTACTAATACTTTTCCTAGTTGGGAAAGATCTCACCCCTATCGCTACATTGCTCATAACGGAGAAATTAATACTCTACGGGGTAACATCAACTGGATGCACGCTCGTCAGTCGCTGTTTGAGTCGGAGCTATTCGGCGGAGACATGAAGAAGGTGCAGAATTTGATCAATATCGACGGTAGTGATTCTAGTATTTTTGATAATACTTTAGAACTATTGGTGTTGGCAGGGCGATCGCTTCCTCATGCAGTGATGATGATGATTCCCGAACCCTGGACGGCACATGAATCCATGAGCGACGCGCAGAAGGCATTTTACGAATATCATTCTTGTTTAATCGAGCCTTGGGATGGTCCTGCTTCCATTGCTTTTACCGATGGCACAATGGTGGGGGCGGTGTTGGATCGCAATGGGTTACGTCCTTCTCGTTATTATGTGACCAAAGATGACCTGGTAATCATGGCATCAGAAGCAGGAGTGCTAGAGGTTGCTCCAGAAAACGTGGCTTTGAAGGGACGTTTAGAGCCAGGTAAGATGTTCTTGGTGAATATGGAAGAGGGGCGAATTGTTGCTGATGAGGAAATTAAGCAAGCAATTATCAACGAACATCCCTATCGAGAGTGGTTGGATAAGTATTTGGTAGATTTGGCATCTTTACCAGAACCTAAAGTAGCAGATGAATTGTTGCCTATTGCTTCGGGGGAACTAACCACAACTATCCAGCAACAGATGACCTTTGGTTATACTTTTGAAGAGTTGCGGATCCTATTAAAACCAATGGCTCTTAATGGAGTTGAAGCACTCGGTTCGATGGGTTCTGATACCCCCTTAGCAGTGCTGTCGGATCGTCCCAAACTGCTTTATGATTATTTCCAACAGCTATTTGCTCAAGTCACTAACCCTCCCATCGATTCGATTCGGGAAGAAATTGTTACCTCTGCCATAACTACTATTGGTGCAGAACGCAACTTACTCGCTCCTCAACCCGAAAGTTGCCATCTGATTAAGTTAAAAACTCCTGTAATTAGTAATGCAGAGTTGGCAAAACTCAAAAACTTGGAGGGAA
>DAXETX010000233.1:0-6483 GCA_051155735.1 Xenococcaceae cyanobacterium | reverse complement strand
GCATACATATGCTGTGCCACTAAAGAAGTGACAACCCCTAAACAAGCTAAATGCCAGCCTAACTGAAAGTGCAGCGAGTTGTTGTAGGTATCGAAAATACCTTTGTGTCCCCGACCAGTATTGGGGGCAATAAAGAAACCATCCCAACCAGGTCCAGCTAAAGCTTCAGTCATTTCTTTGATATTGTGACCAATCCCAAAGTTAGTACGGTACATATGACCTGCAATAATAAAGATAACAGCGATCGCCAGATGGTGATGGGCCATATCTGTTAGCCATAAAGACTCGGTTTGGGGATGAAAGCCACCCAAAAAAGTTAAAATTGCTGTCCCTGCGCCTTCTGAGGTGTTAAAGAGGTGATTCGCTGTGTCGGGATTTTGGGCATAAACGCCCCAGTTCCCTGTAAAGAATGGTCCTAAGCCCGCAGGATGGGGGGGGACGGTTAAAAAGTTATTCCAACCGACATGCTGTCCACGGGATTCAGGAATCGCCACATGAACTAGGTGACCTGCCCAAGCTAAGGAACTAACACCAAACAGACCAGCTAAATGGTGATTGAGACGAGATTCGGCATTTTTGAACCAAGCTAAACTGGGGCGAAATTTGGGCTGAAGATGCAACCAACCAGCAAATAGCATTACTGATGCTAGCAACAGTAACAAGATTGCTCCCATATATAGCTCACTATTAGAGCGCATCCCAATGGTGTACCACCAGTGATAGACACCAGAATAGGCAATATTGACAGGATTAGAAGCTCCTGCTTGGGTAAATGCTTCAATAGCAGCAGGACCAAATTGCGGATCCCATACAGCGTGAGCTATGGGTGGAATTCTTAACGGGTCTTGAATCCACTGCTCAAAGTTGCCTTGCCATGCCACATGAAAGAGTAACCCCGATGTCCAAAGAAAAATAATCGCTATATGACCGAAGTGAGAAGCAAAAATCTTTTGATAGAGATTTTCCTCGGTCATCCCATCGTGTAGCTCAAAATCATGTGCCGTCGCAATCCCGTACCAGATACGTCGGGTAGTCGGGTCTTGAGCAAGGTCTTGGCTAAATTTAGGAAATTTTGTCGCCATGATTTTTAGTCGTTAGTTAGTTGTTAGTTGTTAGTCATTGGTTATTAGTTCAATATCAATAACAGAGGACAAAGAACAAACAACCAGTGACAAAGGACAAAAGATATTTATCCAAGTGCTGCGGTTCGGGCTAAGAAGAATGCCCAGGTAGTAACAATACCTCCAAGTAAATAGTGAGCTACTCCTACAGCACGACCTTGAGTAATACTGAGGGCGCGGGGTTGAACCGCCATCGTAATTTTGAGTTTGTTGTGCGCCCAGACGATAGATTCGATTAGTTCTTGCCAATAGCCACGACCACTAAACAAAAACATGAGGCTAAAGCCAAAAACAAAGTGTCCTGCTAAAAACATTAAGCCATAAGCGGAAAGCGCGCTGTTATAGGAGGTAATGACTTGTGAAGCCTGCGCCCACAGAAAGTCTCGCAGCCAACCATTATTCGTAATTGAGCTAGCAGCAAAATTACCTGCCGTAATGTGATTGATCGTTCCATCTGCTGCTACTGTTCCCCATACATCAGACTGCATCTTCCAAAAAAAGTGGAAAATCACAATAGATAAAGAGTTATACATCCAAAACAGTCCTAAAAAGACATGATCCCATGCGGATACTTGACAAGTACCGCCACGACCAGGACCATCACAAGGGAAACGAAATCCTAATTCACCTTTATCGGGAATCAAACGAGAATTGCGAGCGTAGAGAACACCTTTGAGCAGTACTAGTACAGTAACGTGGATCGTAAAGGCATGAATGTGATGAATCAGAAAATCCGCTGTTCCCAGTTGAATCGGCATCATTGCCACCTTATCGCCAATGGCTAAGACTCCGCCACCAAAAGCATAACTGACAGGCTCATTTAACACAGGAGCAGTAGAACTAGGCGCTAAAGCATGAAAGTTTTGAATCCATTGGGCAAAAACGGGTTGTAAAGGAATACCAGTATCAGAAAACATATCTTGGGGACGACCAAAAGCCCGCATGGTGTCGTTGTGAATATAGAGTCCGAAACTGTGAAAGCCCAAGAAAATACATACCCAGGTGAGATGAGAAATAATGGCATCTCGATGTCGTAAGACACGGTCTAAATTATTATTAACGTGCATCGCTGGGTTATAGTCTCGCACCATATAAATAGCAGCATGAGCAGCAGCACCAACAATTAGAAAGCCTCCAATCCAAACATGGTGAGTAAACAAAGAAAGAGTAGTAGCATAATCTGTCGCTAAATAGGGATAGGGAGGCATCGCATACATATGGTGTGCCACTAAGATGCTGAGAGAACCCATCCAAGCCAAGTTCCAAGACAGTTGAGCATGCCAAGAAGTAGTAAAGACTTCATACATCCCTTTGTGTCCTGTGCCAGTAAAAGGTCCTTTGTGAGCTTCTAAAATTTCTTTCATGCTATGACCAATACCCCAATTGGTACGGTACATATGCCCAGCAATGATTAAAATTACGGCTAATGCTAAGTGATGGTGAGCAGTATCTGAGAGCCATAAGCCACCTGTAACTGGATTTAAACCCCCTTTGAAAGTTAGGAAATCAGAATACACTCCCCAATTTAAAGTAAAGAAAGGTCTTAAGCCTTGAGCAAAGCTAGGATATAGCTCTGCCATTTTACCTGCATCAAAAAATTCTTGGGGTAAGGGTATCTCGCTAGGAGCAACCCCTGCATCCAGAAGCTTATTAATCGGTAAAGCCACATGAATCTGATGTCCAGCCCAGCCTAATGAACCCAAACCGAGTAATCCTGCTAAGTGGTGATTGAGCATCGACTCGACATTTTGAAACCACTCTAACTTTGGGGCGCGGACATGATAGTGAAACCAGCCAGCAAATAGCATCAAACCAGCCATTACTAAACCACCGATCGCAGTACAATAAAGCTGGAATTCATTAGTGATCCCAGCAGCGCGCCACAGTTGAAATAAACCCGAAGTAATTTGAATGCCGTGAAAACCGCCACCGACATCTGCATTGAGAATATCTTGACCGAAGATGGGCCAAACTACTTGGGCGCTGGGTTTGATCTGGGTTGGGTCGGCTAACCAAGCAGTGTAGTTAGAAAACTTCGCGCCGTGAAAGTACATCCCACTCAGCCAGACAAAGACTACCGCCAGATGTCCGAAATGAGCCGAAAATATCTTGCGGGAGATATCTTCTAAATCGTTAGTATGGGTATCGAAATCATGAGCATCGGCATGTAGATTCCAAATCCAAGTAGTAGTTTTCGGTCCTCTTGCCAAGGTACGGTCAAAATGACCTGGCTTTGCCCACTTCTCAAAAGAAGTAGGTACTGGATTGTTATCTACGACAACTTTTGCCTTTTGCTCCGATTGGGAAGGGCTAATTGTCATTTATCTTCTCCTTTTGGTTAAAGAGTTAACGAGCTAAGTTCGGGGACATAATAGTGATTAGTTCCCTAGAAATCAGTGAAAAATATCAAGTAATAAGTTTTGCGTTTTGTTTGAAGCCAAAAGAGGGATCAGTGACTTCTAGTTATCACTTATTACTTCTAGAAACACAGTAAAGGGAAAATATTTTAACCACGGAATGCGCTCACCACTTTTTCAAGATAGAGTAATGATGATTACTAATTGTTTTGCTTATTTATTAAACAAATAAATGGTAAAAAAACTTTCAGAACAATTAATTACCAATTATCGAAATCTATGGCGATTAAACTATCTTGAACAATTGCTACATCTATCCGCTGCTTAATTGCTGTTAGCAATGTTTCTGTGGTTAAAGGCTTGATCGTGGCTGCGTCAGTTATTAAAATTATTCTCGAATCAGCATTATTTTCGGCAAAAAAAGTCGTAATAAATAAGAAAGGAATTTGAGCGGTAATTGCAGATTCTTTTAGGAGATGAGCAATGTCATAGCCATGGATTATTGGCATTATTAATTCGCAAATTACTAAGTCAGGAAGTTGCGATTGTGCTAATTTAAGCGCAGTATCACTATCTTTAGCTTCGATTACCTGAAAGTTTTCCCTGCGTAAGATTGAACCGACGCGATTCCTTATCTCATCTCGCTCTTCTACGACTAAAATTTTAAGTTTGATTCCTACTTGCTTCGATTTTACCTGCTCAGGTTGATAATTATTTTCTAAAGTATTTAGCTCAAAATCAATCACAGGAGTAGGGGATAAAATTGCTTTAGTTAAAGACATTTTAACTGAGGCTTTAGTCACCAACGGTGCATTCGTGTTGACTCGATTATTTCTCTGAAATTTCCGCCAATCATTAGTCTCAGGATTTGCCATCTCAGTTACAGTTGCAACACTGTTACTGTCTTTAGTAAGCGGATTTCTTCTCAAAGCGAAATTAATCGCTTCACAATATACTTGTTTGCTCTTAGGCAATTTCATAACCAAAAATTCCTTACTAAAAGGGTACAGATCAATTCTCGCTGCGGTTTCCGAGGCCAAAGGCGATGAATTGATTTTATTATTAGTAGAATACGACTTAACAGATCACAATAAAATTTGGTTCAATTAGGTCAAACTAAAATGGTTGCTTGATTACTTTACTTACTCGATCTGAATGAGTCGCAAAAAAGATTTAAGTTGGTGACCAGCAATACTGACACGGCTTTAATTAAAGTTATACCAGAATCCAAAGTGCTAACTAAAAAATACACTGTTGATTTTTACAAAACTTTAAAACTTAATCTTGCATAATGGTCTTATTTCACTAAGTCCGCGTTGCCTGAACCAAGTCTAGTAAATGAACTTTAAGGCTTTATTGTGCCAAATCTTGAAATTCTATAGATACATCTACATAATTTTTATAGAAAAAATTACATAAATAAAAATAGTAAAAAATTGTAAAAATCTAGGGATTTTTTTTAAAGTTTTGTGTAGAAATAAAAATAATCGTAGTGTTTTGCTCAAAAATTAGTTAAAGGAATTTTTAAAAATTTAAAACTGTCAACTCAATCAAATACTGACAGAATATATTGCTTAGAAGTTTATGAAAATTTTATTAGTTGAAGATGATGAATTTATTGCTCAAACTCTAGAAAATATTTTACGAGATCAACATTATATTGTAGATTGCGCTGCCGAAGGTCAGCTAGGTTGGGAGTATGTCGAAACTTACAATTACGATCTAATTTTACTCGATATTATTTTACCCAAACTAGATGGAATTGAATTTTGCAAGCGATTGCGGTCTGAGGGAAATCAAACTCCTGTACTGTTAATAACGGCACAAAATTCTAGTAATAAAAAAGTAATTGGACTAGATGCAGGAGCAGATGATTATGTGGTTAAACCTTTTGAAATTTCGGAGTTATTAGCCAGAATTCGGGTTTTATTACGGCGCAGAAATTCTCTAGTTTCGCCGATTTTACAATGGGAAAACCTGCGTCTTAATTCTAGTACCCATGAAGTAACTTATAATGAGAAATTTTTAACTTTAACTCCCAAAGAATATCGTTTATTAGAGCTTTTTTTAGATAATGGCGATCGCGTTTTAACCCGCGACCTGATTTTAGAGCGTTTATGGGATGTGGAGGAAGCTCCTAGTAATAATACAGTCAGCGCTCACATTAAAGATTTACGGCGTAAACTCAAACAAGCAGGAGCGAAGGCTGACTTAATTGAAACTATTTATGGTGTGGGTTATCGCCTCAAACCGCTAACGGAAACCAATCAAACTGTTGCGGAAACTGAATTAGGCGATCTTGAAGAGAATAAAGAACAAAGATTACGCCAACAAACCGCAACCGCATTAACCGCAGTTTGGCAAAAATTTAAAAACTTACACAGCGATCGCTTAATAATTCTCGAACAAGTCAATCATTCTTGGCAAAAACAAACTCTTAGCAAACCGCTGTTAGAACAAGCACAATTAGCAGCCCATAAACTAGCAGGGGGATTAGGGGTTTTTGGTTTTACTCAAGGTTCGCGTTTAGCAGTTGAGATCGAGCAATTGTTAAAAATTCAATCTACCCCCGAACCAGAAAGAGCGAGACATTTTTCGGAGCTATTAGTCGCTTTAAAAGACTCCTTAAAAACCGAATTTGATTCTCAGGTATTTCATCCTTTAGATTTTCATCCTAACTCGAATTCAATTTCCGAAATTGGCGATCGACCAGTCATTTTAGCTGTCGATAATCATCCGAAGCTGGTAGAGCAAATGATGGCAGAAATGACCGCTAATAAGATGCAATTTCAATTAGTGACAAAGCCAATAGCGCTCAAAAAAGCTTTAGCTCAAACTAACCTTGAGGTGATTATCTGGCAATTTACTTTAAGCGATCGCAGGGAGTCGAGTTTAGTTGATTTTGCTCAAATCATTAATGGAAAATCACCCTTACCAGTAATCTTGTTTAGCGACAGTAACGCTCAGAGCGATCGCCTAAAACTACTGCGTCTCAGTCGTCATAT
>DAXETX010000232.1:0-4564 GCA_051155735.1 Xenococcaceae cyanobacterium | reverse complement strand
AAGAAATCCTCAAAAATTTTCACCTACACGAGTTTGATCTAGTTCATGTTACAAGATTAAAAGAAGCTCTTAGCTGTTTAGAGCAAACTGTTTTTGATGTTATTTTGTTAGATTTAACTTTACCTGATAGTCAGGGGTTAGATTCACTGCAAACCATAGTGAGTGCTGCTCCACAATTACCAGTTGTGGTTTTAACTAATACTAATGACGATCAACTGGCAGTAGAATCAGTACGTCAAGGCGCTCAAGATTATTTAGTAAAAAGAAATATTAATGTCGAAGGGTTAGTACGTTCTTTACAATATGCTATTGAAAGAAAACGGGTGACTGAGACGTTAATGCAAGCCAATAAAACTTTAGCAAATCGAGTTCAAGAAAAAAACTTGCAACTAGCAGAAGCAGAGAAAATTAATCAGTTTAAAACTGAATTTTTATCCATGTTTTCTCATGATTTTCGTAATCCTTTAACCACAATTTTAGTCTCTGCTGGGTTATTAGAAGATCGCAAGGCACAACTAACTGAAGACAGACAAGAACTATTGGTCAAGCAGATTCGCTCTGCTGGTAAAAATTTATCACAACTTTTGGATGAAATTATTTTTATTGGTCGCTCTGATGCTGGTAAATTACCCTATAATCCCGAACTTTTAAATCTACAATCTTATTGCTTACAATTGATTGAAGAATTTAAAATTACTACTGGTAATAAACATAAATTAAATTTTCTTAGTGAAGGAATTTTTACTAAAGCACTTTGGGATGTTAATTTATTACAACATATTTTAGATAACCTTTTAACTAACGCCATTAAATATTCTCCTAAAGATAGCTTAATTGAGTTAAAAATAATTGCTCAAGATAATAAAGTAATTTTAATTGTTCAAGATCGAGGTATCGGGATTCCTTCAGAACAGATAGATCATTTATTCATTCCTTTTAATCGGGCTAGTAATGCCAGATATATTCCTGGTACTGGGCTAGGTTTAGCTATTGTTAAAAGATGTGTGGAAGTTCAAGGCGGAGAGATTTCCGTGACTTCCCAAGAAGCATTAGGTACAACAGTTAAAGTTATTTTACCAATTGTAAAAGACAAAAATTCATCCTAAATCCTGTTGACATACCACACTTAACGGTTATGATCAGGCTGAGGATTAAAAACTGAAAGCTAAAGGTTTTAAGACTATCATAAATTTATGAAGCCAAATAGATTTTTTTGAGAATCGGCTTTGAGATCGATCATCTAAAAAGTTCAGACCAAATACAGTATTTTTTATAAAAATCAATGCCAAAATAAAAAAGAGGCAAAAGATTTTTGCCTCTTTTTTTTATAACTAAACGTTCAGTTCGACTAAAATTGTTCTACGGTAAATCAAAAAGAACGAATATTTATCAAAACGAGAAATATGCCTTTCAACAACCTAAACTATTTAACTGTCTAATTTTCACAGCTTATTGGACTCACCTTAACTAACTAACTCTTTAACTTTATTCATAATACCCACAGGGTCGATTCCTTGATAAGGATATTGCTCCCAAAGACCACCAGAACCCTCTTTATGAGTACCAAGATAAGCAAATTTAGGAGTTAAACCACGCTCTAGTAACCAAGACCCCATACGACTACCTAAGCCTGTACGACGGTTGAAGGCTTCCACTACTAAGACAAAGGGTGCTGCTCCAATTTGAGCGAGCATTGATTCATCGACGACGTTCAAAGTTGTTTTATTGACCAAACCCACATCAATACCTTCTTGTTTCAGCCGTTCTACTGCATCCAAAGCCCGATAAAGTGCTTCGCCAAAGCTAACAATATATCCAGCAGTTCCTGATCGCACTATTTCATCTTTGCCTGGTGTAAAGGTATAATTATCGCCGTAAAGATCATTGCCCTCAGCATCGAGGATATTAGGGGTTTTCGAGCGAGTCGAAAAAATAAAGCGCAGACCTGGATCGTTAAAAATAGCTTTAACACAAGCTTGCATCTGATTAGCATCGGCAGGAAAGTATAATCGGGTTTCATAACTGTCATCTAATCCATTATCTGCAAACATATTGTTTAAGCCAAAGTGACAGGTATTATCTGCCATATCATCAATGCCAGAATGAGAAAAATGACAGAGAACATTAGAATAGTTTAGCCTTGCCATGGTAATTTCCGAGATACACATCTCTAAGAAGGCACTAAAAGTCGCAAAAATTCCTTGCTTCCCTTGCTCCATCCCAAAACCCGCAGCAGCAGAGAAATTACCCCGCTCCATAATCCCTGACTTCACAAAAATCTCAGGATAAGCTTGGCGAATCTGTTTTAAACCACAAGAGCCTTCCAAATCACTGTCAATACAGAATACTTTTTCTTGGCGTTCGGTGGCACTCATCTCATTCAAAATCTCAACTACCGTATCACCAAAAACATTCCGATTTGAGCCGATGTTATCTCCCGAACCGATAAAAGTATAGTTTGGCTTGGGTTTTTCAATTCCTTTGAGATAGTCAGCAGCAGCGTTTTGACCTTTAGTTTCCAAATAGGCGATCGCTAAATCTAAGGGAATTACATCATGACCGTGGGCTGAACCTTCCAATCCTTCAATCCCTGGACACATCTTCCGCCGATTAACTAAAGCCACAGGACCAGAAAAAGCGACTGCTTCGCACATCCGACGGTATAGTTCATCGACATCTTCTCCTGCTCCTTTATCTACCGTCAGCCCATGACCCGCTAGGGTTTTAGCAACATTAAACCCTTTGATATACTCTGAAGGATGTCCTGCGATGGTCACATCATTATCATCAATCAACAGTTTTACGTTAAGATTTTGTGACACAGCCAGACGGGCTGCTTCGGCATCATTACCTTCTTGTTGCGAACCATCAGAACCCAGACAAAATACGATCTTACCTGGATTAGCTAAAGCTACACCGTTGACATAAGGCCACATATGCCCTAATCTTCCAGAACTAAACTTTACTCCAGGAGTCAACCCCAATTCTGGATGTCCTGGTAGCCGAGAGTTGGCGGTACGATAATGAAGCAGATTTGCGGCAGGGAGATCGCCATGAAGCACTGCCATGAGATATTGAGTCGCAACTCGGTGTCCTGCCTCGTCAAAGAATATTGGCACAAATTTATCGGGTGCGCCTCGGAAGAAAGCATCGAGAATCATCACCTCTGGAACTGTATCGTAAGGACCTCCTGTGTGACCGCCCACACCTCTAGCAGCCCCTGTAGCGGTAAAAAAAACGATCGCATCGCGACCTAATTGAATGTTGTGATTTAAGTCTGCTAACTGCTGCGCTGTAAGATTCGAGTTGCTAGGATTCAAAGCTAATGGTTTATAAGCTTCAAGCTCTAAAGGAAAGCGCTCTGTAGCAATTGTCATGGCTGATATCCCGAAATCATATAGTTTCTACAATTAAATTTAATCGTACTTTCTTAATTTCTGGACACTAACTCCCAATAAATTTAAAAAAAGGGGTCATTTGTTCCCCGTTTCTTTAAAAAGGCGGGGAACGGATGACCAATCTGAATCTGTCTTATAGAATTAAGAGATTTTTAGTTCTGAGCTACTACTTGTTGCTGAACAGTTTCTACCACTCGCTGATCTACATCTTGGGGTAACGGAATATAGCCTAAAGATTGAGCATATTCATCACCACTATTTAAAGCCCAATCAATAAAACCTTCTAAAGCCTGAACTTTTTCAGGATTATCATATTGAGGATATAGTAGTAACCAAGTTAAACCAGCAATAGGATAGGCATCAGGATTTTCAGGGTCGGGTACGGTTAAAGCAAAGTCTTCGGGAATAGTTTGGTCAGCGAAAACTAATGACGCTGCTTCAGGAGAAGGTTCGATGATATTACCCGATTTGTTTTCAATCGCAGCCATCGAAAGATCGTTCTCTTTAGCATAGGCATACTCGACGTAGCCAACTGCTCCTTCAGTCTGCATTACCTGAGCGGTAATACCTTCATTACCTTTAGCTCCAATACCGACAGGCCAGGATACGGTTTTGGCTGCTCCCCCTCCCCAATTCGGACACGCTGCTGAGATATGGTTAGTAAATAAGAAAGTAGTACCACTACCGTCAGAACGATGTACCCAGGTAATAGGTGTATCGGGTAAATTGGCATTAGGATTCGCTTCAGCAATTTCAGGAGCGCTCCAGTTAGTTATTTCGCCATTGACAATACCACAATAAACATCGCGAGGTAACTCTATATCGTCAACTCCTGGTAAGTTGTAGGCAAATACCACACTACCAGCGGTCATTGGTACTTGGATCGGAGCTTGACCATATCTTTGTTGAAAAGTTTGGCGTTCTTCTTCAGTTAAGGGCGCATCAGAAGCCCCAAAATCTACTGTACCTTCTAAGTACTGATTAACTCCAGCACCACTTCCAACGGATTGATAGCTAATTTTTACTCCTGGATTAAGTTGGTTGTACTCAGAAAACCAACGTTGATAGAGAGGCGCGGGAAAAGATGCACCTGCGCCTGACAATCTCACATCTAAGTCAGAACTTTGAGCATTGGCAGGTGAAGTAACCAGAGGATTGTTACTCAA
>DAXETX010000231.1:0-2364 GCA_051155735.1 Xenococcaceae cyanobacterium | reverse complement strand
GGTGAAAGTCCTAGGGACTAAAGCTAGAGTTTTAATGGGTCGCCTGGGACTCGAACCCAGAACTAATCGGTTAAAAGCCGAGTACTCTACCATTGAGTTAGCGACCCTAGAACAATCTGAATTTTGTTCACACAGTTATTAAATTTAACATGAGAGAAAAAAAAATACAAGAAAAAAATTAACTACTTTGCCAAACCATCTCTACCACTGCATCATAAGAATCTCCAGGCTCAAGATAAGTTAATCGATCTTTGGTATTTAAAGCATTGCGAGGCGCACTCCATGGCTCTAAACAAACATAATCTTTACCTTTAACAGTCCAAAAAACCAAGGTGGAGTAAAAATCAGAATAGTAGATAGTCAATTTACTATTGTTAGAGTCATTTTGAATACTCGTCTGGTATTTATTAATTGAGGTGAAAGCCAGATCGATTTCTGCCAATTCAAAATCGAATTGTCCTGGAAAAGAGATTACTTTTTGACTCAGATGATCGAAGTAACTCGAAGCTGGAATCTCAAAACTAAGTTGGCTTTTATCCTGCACCTTAAAATAAGGATGTAGTCCAGCAGCAAAAGGCATAACAGATTCTGAGTTATTACAGTAGTTTTGGCGAATTTTTAAATGAGTTCCTTGTAACTCATAAGTAAAGGTTAGTTTAAAGGCAAAAGGATAGACAGCTAAAGTTGTTTCGTTACTATTCAAAGTTAAAGTGATGCTGGCAGTATCGCTGGTGTTAGTTGCTATTACTTCCCAAGGCAAATCGCGAGCAAACCCATGTTGCCTTAATTGATAGGCTCTATCACCATAGGTGTAGGTATTATTAGGTAAATTACCGCATATAGGGAACAGTAGCGGAATTCCACCTCTAACACTTAATTCAGGGTTAGCAAATCTTGCTTCATCCAAATACAAAATATCTTGATTATCAATTTTCCAACGACTAATAATTGCTCCTCTTTCTGGCACAACCTCAATTTGAGAATTAGTTTGTTTGTCAGTCAGAATATACGTAAGATATTGTTTTTGTTCTTGATTAAGAGTAAACATTGCTCCTCTCGGTTTCATTGAGACAATTAATTAATTTTTTGATTAAAAACGGCATCAGACTTGCTGAATAAGGGTTAATAGTTTTTCTTTAGCTTTGACTTTTTGTTGTAAAGCAGCAGATAACCAGGAATAGTACTGAGAATAAACTGGTAAACGAGGTATTAATTGCCAGCCAGCAGGTTCAAGAATTTGCTTTAAAGATGCGTAAGTAGGATGTACATAGTCAGGATTAACTTCGTCAAGGGGACTAATACCTCCTAAATCTCTTGCTCCTGCCTCTAGACACTTTAATAATATATTTGGTTCGGTAATTAAATTCGGTGGTACTTGAATTGTAACTGTATCAGGCAATATTGCCCTAGCAATAGCGACAAACTCTGGTAGTTCTGATAAAGCAAAATTGCTGTTGTGATAGCTTTGTCGAGTTCCCTGACTATGAGGTTGTAATATTACTTCTTGGATATGACCCCAACATTTTTGAATTTGAGAAATTGCCCTTAAAGTACCGAGACGCTCGTGTTTAGTTTCACCAATACCTAAAAGTAGCCCTGTGGTAAAAGGAATTTGCAATTGTCCTGCCCATTCTAATTGTTGAATTCTTAATTCTGGTACTTTGCTAGGAGCGTTTTGATGAACTGTCTTTAATAGCCTAGGGGTTATTTGTTCCAACATTAAGCCTAAAGAAACGTTGACCTCTTTAAGCTGTTGCATCTCCGACCACTTCAAAATACCGACATTACTGTGGGGTAAAAAATCTCTCGCTAAAGCCAGTTGACACATTGCTAAGATTCGCGCCAACCATTGGTTTCGTAAAGCCGAATTTGGCGGAACTTCGCCACTGAGAATGAGAATTTCGCAAACTTTTGGGGCAGAAAGTTGCTCAATATTATTTTTCGCTTCTGCAATAGTTAATGTAAAACCACTACCAATATCTTTACGAAAGTTGCAGTAACTACACCGATTAAAACATTCATAAGTCGGAACGACTGTATAAGCTGGGCTGTAAGTAATTTGACTTGTCATCTATCTAATAAACCAAACTAATACTTAATATAAGTAAGTTTTTTGTTAAAAGGGGTTTACAAAACTCAAAAACTCTTTTAATATTAAATCAGTCAATCATTTGAACCTTGACAAATATATAAAGGAATTATAAACACATGACTACAACTCTACAGCAACGCGAAAGCGTCAGCACTTGGGAGAAGTTCTGTCAGTGGATCACCAGCACCAACAACCGCATCTACATCGGTTGGTTCGGCGTACTAATGATCCCGACACTCCTAGCAGCAACCACTTGCTTCATCATCGCTTTC
>DAXETX010000230.1:0-3004 GCA_051155735.1 Xenococcaceae cyanobacterium | reverse complement strand
TAAAGGTGCAGTTGCTAATTCGCAGAAATCATTAGGTGTCGGCAAAGAAGTATCGATGATGCGATGCCAATTGTGTCCTTGTTGTAATCGAGGTAACTCAAAAGTCAAAGACTCCCAATAAGTATTAAACATGACGTGGAGATATTCCCCTAACTGATGATGGGCTAAAGTAAAAGCTAAGTAATGAGCTTGATCACTCCAATCGGGTCGATTTAGTTGAGTTCCATGCCAAACTAAGTAAGGATTATTCCCTTTTGTCTTAGCTAAAGTAGTTTCGAGGCGAAATACGGCTAAACCTTGAATAAAAGCGATCGCCTTTTTAACAAAACCTAATATATCTTGATGGGATTCGAGATCGCTCCAATCAAACCAACTAAGCGCGTTATTTTGACAATAAACATTGTTATTACCATGCTGAGTCCGTCTTACCTCATCTCCCATTAAAATCATGGGTGTTCCTTGAGACATAAATAACACGGTAAACAAGTTTTTAATCTGTTTAAGCCGTAGTTGGGCGATTTCTGGGTTTTCGGTTTCACCTTCCTCTCCGCAGTTCCAGCTATAGTTATCATCACAACCATCGCGGTTATTTTCCCCATTAGCTTGGTTATGTTTGTGGTTATAAGAAACTAAATCGTTGAGGGTAAAACCATCGTGACAAGTGACAAAATTAATGCTGCGGTTGATATCGGTATCCGCGTGAGAATACATATCAGGACTGGCTAAAATCCTGTCTGCTAAAGCTTTAACCGTCCCCGAATCTCCCTTGATAAAACGACGCACATCATCGCGAAATGGTCCATTCCATTCGGTAAACCAATCTCCCAAATCCACAAAGCGACCTACGCCATAAAGTCCCGCAGCATCCCAAGCCTCAGCAATTAGTTTCGTTCCTGCTAAGACAGGGTCAGACTCAATTGCCCAGAGAATATTATTGGTAACAATGGAAGTATGCCACAAAGAAGCTCCTGCTGCATCCCGCGCTAACACCGAAGCTAAGTCAAAACGAAACCCATCAACGTGCATTTCGGTGACCCAATAGCGCAAGCAGTCGATAATAAACCACCCAACTATGGGGTGATTGGCTTTAAGGCTATTACCGCAACCGCTGTAGTTATGATAGTCAGCCTGATCTTCTGACAAGATGTAGTAGGTTTGATTATCTAAACCGCGAAAAGAAATCGTTGGTCCTTCATGGTTGCCTTCGGCAGTATGATTAAATACCACATCTAGAATAACTTCGATCCCTGCTTGATGTAGAGCTTTAACCAGGTCGCGAAACTCATTTAGCGATTCTTTAGGATCGCCACAGGAACTATAACTATGGTGTAGCGCAAAAAAGCCAATAGTACTATAGCCCCAATAATTTTGGAGTTTTCCTGGTGCATCATCAACATCGAAGTATTGAATCGGCAACAATTCTACTGCTGTGATGCCCAATTGTTGCAAATAGGGAATTTTTTCTTTTAATCCTGCAAATGTACCTCGCTTAGCTTCGTCAATTCCAGAGTTGGGATGAGCGGTAAAGCCTCCGACATGGAGTTCGTAAATAATACTAGAAGCATAGGGGGTACGGGGGTGGCGATCGCCTTCCCAGTCATAGTTATCTGTAGCGACTACAACGCCTCTGAGAGCTTGGGCGCAGTTATCTTCTGGTTGACTCGCTGCTTGACGGCTATAGATTTTTGTTCCTGCGATCGCCTTAGCATAGGGATCGAGCAGTACTTTTGTATTATCAAACCATAAGCCTTTTTCTGGGGCATACTCACCATAAGCGCGATAAGCATATACTTGTCCTGATGCAATTTTTCGGACAAAAATGTGCCAGTAATGGCAAGTACGATGGATTTTAGGATCTAAAGTAATAATCCTCGCAGGTTGCGGAGCTTCAGGATGGTCGAATAATAATAGTTCTAGAGCTTCAGCGCGAGAGAAAATACAGAAGTTAACGCCATCGGGATAAAGGGTCGCACCTAAAGGAAAACTTTTTCCAGGCAAAACTTCACCAGTAATTACTTCCTGGGGTTTAATGCTAGTTTCAGTTGTCAAGAGGTTGTCTAGCATATTTTCTCCTTTGCTAATTGAGCGCGAGGGATGCCGACTGACCGTCGGCAGATCCAATCGCGGTGTGATCTTAGACAAGAAACTAATAACCGCTGTGAACGCAGACTTCACCGTAAAACGACGGAGTATTATTCACTCAAGTCTTGCCTTCTTGTTTCTGGATGAGCGATCTGCCCCAAGGCGATCGCTCAAGGTTTAATTACTGCTGATTAAATTAGTAGGGCCATGTCCAGTTAACCATTTCTGGTCGATCCATGCCTTCTTTATGGGCATAAGCCAGACTATCAATAATCTCATTGCGCATCCGTTCGCGGACGTAAGCAGCACGAGAACCTAAGTGAGGGACGCGGTCAATCACGTCAATCACTAAGTTAAAGCGATCGATTTGGTTAAGAATTGCTAATTCTAAAGGTGTGTTGATATTACCTTGTTCTTTATAACCACGAACGTGAATTCGCTCTTGGTTGGTCCGACGGTAAGCTAGCTTGTGAATTAGCCAGGGATAGCCGTGGAAATTAAAGATTACGGGTTTATCCGCAGTAAAGAGAATATCAAATTCTTTATTAGATAAACCGTGAGGATGTTCGGTTTCGGTTTGGAGTTTGTACAGATCGACCACATTAATAAAGCGGACTTTTAAGTTGGGAAACTCCTCTCTTAAAATGGCAGTAGCTGCTAAAGATTCCATAGTAGGAATATCACCACAACAAGCCATAACTACATCGGGTTCATCGGGTTCTTTGCCACAGTCATCATTACTTGCCCATTCCCAGATGCCAATACCCTTAGTGCAGTGCTTGACTGCTTCGTCCATAGTCAGATATTGCAAGTGCATTTGTTTATCGGAGACGATGACATTGACATAGTCTTTACTCCGCAGACAGTGATCGGCGACAGAAAGCAGACAGTTAGCATCAGGAGGAAAATAAACCCGGGTAAC
>DAXETX010000229.1:0-2995 GCA_051155735.1 Xenococcaceae cyanobacterium | reverse complement strand
GGCTAGCACTTTTTCCATGTCATCTAATTCTACTGACATCATAAAAGTCCCTCGTCCTCTATTCGACCGTTTGAGGGATATTGCTATTTATGCTGCTTAATTGGATAAAGTCGAGCTAACAGAGAACCTCTCTATAATATCAATTGCTACAGTATTTGATGGGTGTATTGGTGTTGTTTAACATTGTCTTCTGTCCGAACCACTGCGCTAGCGTTTAGCACTCTTTTTTTGGCGAGAGAATAGTTAAAATCTTGTTTTACTGTACCTAGAGGAATATGTTTTGTGGCTTCAGGGCGCGTTTTGTAAGTACGAGTTGCTGCGATCGCCCGTTCCCTAAAGTTATCGCATATTTGAGCTTCAGCAGGAAACTCAGAGGGCATTTTTAGGCTGTCTGCGGTTAAAATCCCGCCCAAAGTTGTAGCGTAAGCTAGTTCGTAAGAAGTAGGAATGCCTTGAATAATTGCTTCTAAAGCAGCGGAAGGAATTGGCTCAACAATTTTCACTGGTTGAATTTCTCCTTCTGAGCGCAAAAAACAAGTTGCTAACCCAAAAACGCAGTAATCTTGGGGTTCTACAGTATTTTCTGTCATTAATTGTCTCGCGTTCATACTCTTAATATCTCAACTCCATAATTTTGGGTAGTAATAGCAACTAAATTATCTATCTTTAGTGCGATCAATAAGGCTCGATTAATGTTTTATAGTATCGTTCACTACGGAACTTAACTCGAATCTCGTCATAAAAACCATAAAATCATCACGATAATTTGAAATGAAATTAATTTTGCGGGATGTTACTTTCTCTAAAGTTTGGGGCATTCTACAATGTGAGACTGCTAAGTTTACCCAAGATTTTGCTAAAAAGTAGCAAATTTGACTAAATCTTTTTAGTAATTGGGTACAAACCATGAGACAGTTTGAGCGATGGCACATTATTTAGCAGATAGCCATAACTACATAGTAAAGTAGCTTTATGAAAGGTTTAATCGATCCCATGAAAACTGATTTCTATAATCATGCCAACTCCAAGCAAAATCAAGCAACTGCGTCTTTATCGTCTTTAGACTACGAAAGTGCCTTACACTGTGAGCAACTAGAAGCTAAATTGCGTGTTGCTATCGAAGAAAATGCAGCAGTAGGAAATTATGCTGTAGCGATCGCTCTAATCGATCAATTAATTTCGTTGCATCCGAATAGCGCGATGAACTATAACAATCGCGGTTTAATGTACTTCCGAAACCAGCAACTAGCAGAAGCTGTAACCGATTTAACTCAAGCTTTAGCAATCAACCCGCAACTTGATAGTGCTTATAATAATCGCGCTAATTGCTACGCTGCTCTAGGAGATTTTGCTGCTGCTATTGCCGACTATGATATCGCCCTAGACCTCAATCCTGCTAATATTCGGGCTTGGATCAATCAAGGCATTACTTTCCGTGATATGGGAAGTTATGATTTGGCAATTGGTAATTTTGATATCGCTGGGATCATATCTAATAAATTCTCAGAAAGAGTCTATGGCGAACGCGGTAGAACTTATCATCTCCGAGGTGATTGGAATTGTGCGGTTGCTGATTATAATAAAGCTTTAAAGTTATTAGCCGAACAGCCTCACTTACAGCTTTATCAACAAAAAGTCACAGATTGGTTAGACGAATTACTCGATCCGATTTTGGCTAATTAGTTTTCTGCGGAATTAGAAACGATTTTAGAATGAGGAATTATTAAATCTTGACCATCGTACATAAATACCCGAACGCGATTTGGCGCAGTTAAAGAACTGTACTTTTCAATTAAACTTTGGGTTTGCTGTGGATCGAAATTGCGCTGGAATTCTTGTCTCAACTTAAAAACTTTCGCTTCGGTTTCTGTAACTTGAGCGCGGATTTCTCTTAGTTTGGCAAGTTGCGTATGATGATAGGGTATTAATCTTACTAAGGAAGCAACTCCAGCTATCCCAATGACCAAACTAAAAAAGAATTTTAAAGTTACTTCTGTAACAATTCCCTGAGAAGTTTGATGACTACGACGGGAAGCTCGTGAACTTGCTGCAACTTTGACAGTTTGAGCGTCAGATATTTTCATAATTGCTCCTAAATTTTAGCTAAAGATTTGACCTTTACTTAGGCTTTACTGCGGATACTTGGTAGCTTGGGTAACGAAACTAGCAACTTGCTCGATACAATTGCTAACACCGCGATCTGGCTGGGGAAGCCCGTCGAGGTTTCCGAACCATGCATTAGCAAGTAAGGACGCGACCCCCGAATCGAATTCGGAGGCTTGTGCCGTCCGTCAGAGATTACTCCGCCACGTCCGTCACGAGTGCCTGAACGGAGCGCACAAGCTGAGGGGCTGTCACCTGAGCTTGGCTCAGGTGCTTGTAAGCCCCGTGCCGAGGTTTCCTCGGCAGACGGCTCCTCACCAAGTTCAGGCAACGCGGACTTGTAAGACGACGGAGCCTGCTCTGACCGTTGGTCAATTTCAAACCCAATATACCTGCATCTTTTAAGATTGGGTACTAGCTACCAAGATATTTTTAGCTTATTTATAAAGCTCAGTCGCTAAACGAAAAGCTAAAAAGCCAGGAATAAGAGCAACTACAAGAGCAACAAAAATTTGAGACTCAGATAAAGGCATCATAAATTGACTCCTGATTAAAAAGATATACAACCACTAATTTGCGTCATAATTACCCCTTGACGAAACATCTTGTAACAAGATGCAACATAATTTTCTAAAATGAGATTGGTTGATAGTTAGAAATAACTATTGAGATTTAAAATCGTTATAATCAGTGGTTTTAGCCCTAAAGAGCCTGATAAATCGCTATTATTAAAGTTTAACGGTTTGACACTCATGCGCTAAACGCTGCACGTTTTGACCTACTCCGTGCTATAAATAGGCACGGATTCAGGGCTGCGAGCAGAGATAGCTGAATGAAGCCAGACTGACATCTCCTAACCTTAGAGTTGAAGCCCCAACTCTTAAAATATTAA
>DAXETX010000228.1:0-3518 GCA_051155735.1 Xenococcaceae cyanobacterium | reverse complement strand
CTAGATGGTGATGGTTATCTTACCGCAGAAGAAATTCTCGACTTAGACTTACAAGCGCAATTAGTAGTTCTTAGTGCTTGTAATACTGGTCGAGGCAAAATTACAGGAGATGGTGTAATTGGTTTATCTCGTTCCTTTCTCGCTGCGGGAGCAAATAGTGCGATCGCTTCTCTTTGGTATGTTCCCGATTTACCCACCGCTACTTTAATGATTGAATTTTACCAGCAGCTAGAGCAAACTAACGATAAAGCCCAAGCATTACGCCAAGCGATGTTAAATGTCATGGCACAACATCCCCATCCTCTCAATTGGGCAGGGTTTATTTTAATAGAACAATAAATAGCGATCGAGTCTCACAGAATTAAAATTTCGGATAATTTTTCTAATTTAAGGTTAAGACAATTGTTTTTTTTTCACGCAAAGACGCAAAGGCGCAAAGAGGTTTTAGTATTAGAGATTGTTTGTAAAAAGAAAATTAAATTATGGGATATTTGGGGTAGTGAGGTGTTTGGGGAAATTACTCCTCTATCTCCACTACTTTTTTTCGTTTTTAAGATTTGTTTTACAAACAGTTTCTTAGACACCATTCCCCGAAATATAGCGATCGCCATACTGCAACTTAATCCCATGCTGGATATAAGTAAAACTACCGTAGTTTTCTGGCGATGATTGACCCAATACTTTTAAGCCTATTTCTTTTGTTAGCTTGCTAGCTTATCGCTAATAAGACGATTCAGACTTACATTCTGTTCGGCAGCTTCTATTGCTAGCATTCGATGGCGTTCTGGAGTGATTCGGATTTGAAACTTACCACTATAGGTTCTTTCAGAGATGGGTATGGGTACTGGTTCGTTGTTAGCTTCCATATCAGCAACAATTTCTTTCACCAGAGTAGTAATACCTTCTATTGCTTTAAGATGATCTTTATCTAAGTAAGAGAGGCTGGGAAATTCCGCACATACTCCTACAAACTCTTCATCCTCTACTGACCAGATGACTCTATAAGCGTAATGTTTATAGTTAACCATTTTTCTTTCTCTCCAGCTTTGCGATTGCTAATAAGACTTGTTTGACTTGATAAGGTTTTGCTTTTCCTTTCTTGTTCTGAATATTGACTCTAGGATTGCCTTGCCACGGTGTTTTATAAACAAGGTGACTCGTTCCTTTTTGTCTTGGTTCTCCAAAATAATGGTCACAGACTTTAGCTAAATCATCAAACCGCACATCAAGGGGATTGTTTCTGATTTGAGCTACCAGTTTTTTAATCTGTGCCATAGTATCTAGTAAAATATTAGTTATATTAATGATACTATGTCAATGCTGATTGTTGATTTAACGTAAGCTTTGGCGATCCAACAGTTAATGGACAAAAAACAACGCTAGAGGAAAATTAGACACCATTCCTAGAATATAGCGATCGCCATACTTTAGGTTAATCCAACGTTGGTTTGATGACGCTTTGCCTATAATGTCCTTATTGTGAAATAAGAAAGCGTTGCATTAAACAATTAGATACAACTTCAACACTTAAACAATCATACTTACAGGAGAACATTCAGAGTGTTAGACGAACAGGCTAAAAAAACCATGTTACGAAAAATTCCTCACGGTTTGTATATTTGTGGGGTCAGAGACGGCGAAGAGATGAATGGTTTTACAGTAAGCTGGCTGATGCAATCATCGTTTAAGCCTCCTTTAGTAGTTAACTGCGTCAAGCAAGATTCTAATTCTCATACCATGATCGAAAAAACTCAGGTATTTACCATTAGCTTTTTAGAGGAAGGACAAAAAGACCTCGCCCAACAGTTTTTTCAACCAAAACGTCGCGTTGGTAACAAGTTTGAAGAAGTTGAATTTTATGAAGGTGAAGCTACAGGCTGTCCCATTATTAAAGATTCTCTAGGCTATATCGAGTGTAAGGTAGTAGGCAAAGTTGACCAAGGAGATCACACGGTATTTGTTGGGGAAGTAATTGCTTCAGGAGTGCATCGCGAAGGTAATCCGCTTTTACTAGAATCTACTGGTTGGCAATATGGAGGTTAGTAGTTGATGAATGATTAGTAGTTAGTGGTTAGTTGTTAGTTGTTAGTTTTTTTTACTTACTACTTACTACTTGCTACTTAATAACTGTTTACTGCTAAATCCGATCGCCCTACGGCAATTAATGCCTGATTTCTAATGCGACAGGAATCACATAAGCCACAGGGCGTTTCTCCTCCTTGGTAACAAGACCAAGTGTCTTCAATCGGAACTCCTAAACTTAACGCCCGACGTACTATATCAATTTTAGAGTCTTGGACTAGGGGGGCAACTAGTTGCATCCTTTTACCTTCTACGCCTGCTTTAGAAGCGAGATTGGCTAGATGTTGATAAGCGGTTAAATATTCGGGGCGACAGTCAGGATAGCCAGAATAATCAACAGCATTAATCCCTAAATAAACGGCTTCGGCGTTTTTGGCTTCAGCAAGGGAAAGGGCGATCGCAATAAACACAGTGTTTCTGCCAGGAACATAAGTAGAAGGAATAATATCTGGTTGAACTCCATCTTGGGGAATTGCCATACTCTCATCGGTAAGAGAAGAACCGCCCCATTGAGAGAGATTGACATCAACGATGTAGTGTTCTGTGATGTTGAGTTTTTGGGCAATTTTTTGCGCTGCTAGGAGTTCTCGCTGATGGCGTTGACCATAACGAAAGGAAAGGGCGATCGCTTCATAACCTTCAGCAATAGCAATAGCAGCAGTAGTAGCAGAATCTAAACCACCAGAGAGTAATACTACGGCTTTTTTCATCGCACTTGTAACAATTTATGGGTTTGCAGACTAATCCGCCACTGAGGATGATGCAAGACGTAATCAAAAATTAATTCGCGACTTTCAGCAGTACTCCATTCTGGTTGCAGATATTTCACAGTTTGAGGCGATACCAAAGCGGACTGTTGTTCTGCCCATTTAAGATCGTACTGATTCACCACTACTACTTTTAGTTCATTAGCGTGAGGATAAATACTAGCATGAGGCGGTTTAAATTGCTTTGGTGAAAAAGTCACCCAGTCAAAGCTACCACTAAAAGGATGCGCCCCAGAAGTTTCGAGATGAACTTTTAGCCCTAATTCTTTGATCGCAGTAGTTAAGGGTTCAAGGTTATGTAACAGTGGTTCACCACCAGTAATAATGACAATTGCAGGATCATGTTGCTTGGCTGTTTGGGCTAACTCTGTAGCAGAATGTAGCGGATGGCGTTTGGCATTCCAGGATTCTTTAGTATCACACCAAATACAACCCACATCGCAACCGCCAAGGCGAATAAAAAAGGCATTAACTCCTGTCCAAGTCCCTTCTCCTTGTACAGAATGAAAAGTTTCTACTACAGGATAGGTAATAGTTTCGCTCATAAAACTAATCAATCAAGATATCATCTTCAACTTCTTGGTCTTGATAATCCCATTCTATCTCTGGCATGGCTTCAAAAGCCTGACGCACCGAATTTTCCCACAACTTGCGAATTTTAGCTAAATA
>DAXETX010000227.1:0-8468 GCA_051155735.1 Xenococcaceae cyanobacterium | reverse complement strand
CATTTTCTCAAAATTTGAATCCAAATTTAGTACTGCTTCGTATTGAGTTGTAATAGTGAACTTCAGAACTAACATTAGACATTAAATGATCGATGCTGATGTGGGAACAAAGACTGATGAAGCAATATTTGCAGCTTTCAAAGGAGGAGACAGTAATGCATTAGGAACAATTTACGATCGCTATGGTTTATTAGTTTATCGTCTAATTTATCGAATGCTACATAATTCTCAAGAGGCAGAAGATTTAACACAAGAAATTTTTCTGAGTCTTCAAGAACGTCCTAATTACAACCCACAACGGGGTTCTTTTTATAACTATTTAATGATGTTAACGCGATCGCGAACGATAGATCGTCTTCGTACCAAACGTTCTCAAGGAAAATTTTGGCAAAATAAGGGAAAAATGAAGGATTTACTGGCTAAACACAACTCAGTAAATCCGATAGAAAGTGTTTTGAACAATGAGCGAACGATTCAAGTGAGAAAGGCTTTAGAAAGTTTATCTTGCCAACAGCGTCAAATATTAGAACTTTCTTATTACGAAGGATTAAGTCAATCAGCAATTGCCAAACGCCTGAATCTTCCTTTAGGAACAGTTAAAACTCACAGTCGTAGAGGTTTACTTAAACTGAGGCAAAATTTATCCAATTTAGTTAATTAGCAATAATGACGAACAATTTTGAGTCTCATAATTTAGAAGAACTTTTAGCTGGATATGTTCTAGGCAATCTCGATGAGACAGAACAAGCGTGGCTTGAGGCACAATTAGCAACTAATCCACAACTAAAAAAAGATATTAGACAACTAGAAACAACTCTAACCTTGATGCCTTATGGCTTACCGTCAAATGCTGCCCAATCTAACTTACGTCAAACAATTTTAGCTAATGCCGAGACTACTACTCAATATTCGCCAAAACTAAGATTACAACGTTTAGGTTGGATTATTGGTGCAGTAACAGCTTTAAGTACTATTTGGCTAGGAGTTACTAATTATAGTTTACGACAACAACTTGCATCAGCTAACAATCAGTTGCAACAGCATCAAGACTTAATTAATTTGTTACATCAACCGAATAACCGTCTAGTTTCTTTTCAAGGTTTAGAAGCACTATCTAACGCTTCAGGAAGCTTATTTATTGCACCTCAAAAGCAGAAAGCGGTTTTAGCTTTGCAAAATTTACAACCTTTATCGGAAAAGCAAGTATATCGTTTGTGGGCGATATCTCAGGGAAAAAAAACTGGCTGTGCGAATTTTACTCCCGATAACCAAGGGACAGTTCATCTGGAAATATCCAATGAGGCTCTGAGTAATGCTAATTCAATGTTAATCACCATTGAACCCGAACCAGACACTCCACAGCCAGAGGGTAATCCTATTATGAAAGGTTACTATACTTTTTGAAAAAATATCCTTGCGTTAAAACCTTAAATATTAATATTAGGAGATTTAACAATGATAAATACTGTTTCCAATGACAAATTTTCTACTTATACTTTATGGATTTTGCGCTTAACTTTAATCGCAATTTTTCTTTATCATGGATTACCCAAAGCAATTTTTTGGTCGATAGCAGCAGAAAAATTTGTTGGTTTTGGACTTCCTGGATTTTTAGGACCTATTACAGGTATCGCGGAAGTAATTGCTAGTATTTTCTTATTGATTGGACGTTTTTGGCAATTTAGTAATTTACTTTTATTATTTATTATCGCAGGAGCAATTGCAACAGTTCAATTACCCGCCTTTTTAGCAGATCCTAAAAAAGTTGCAGGACTAGAAAGAGATATCTTAATACTTGTTGGACATCTAACTTTACTAGCTTTTCCTCCCCAAAAATTGCTCAAAAAAGCCGATCTTTCTTCTAGTTCTATCCAAACTAAAACTCTTGAATACCGCGAGTAATATGAAATACTTTAAGACTATTCTGACTCTGGGGTTTTAGCTGCGATCGCCAATTTAACTTGGGGAATCTGACGTAATTGGTCGAGAACTTCTACTACTTGACCGTGAGAGACTACTGTATCCGCATTGATAATAACTACTGTGGTTTGCTCGGTTTTAATGAGATTTTCGACCTTAGTTTTTAATTGAGGTAGCTGCGTCGGTTCATCGCCAACAGTCAAACTTCCTTCACTATCGAGACTGACGGTAATTTGTTTACTCTCTTGTAATTGTGCAGTAGTAGCCTGGGGTAGATTTACAGGTAAGCCTTCAGAACGAGTTAAAAACAAACTCGAAACAATAAAATAGACTAAGATGGCGAAGATCACATCAATCATTGGCACAATATTAATCTGGGGAGGTCGATCTGGTTCATCGGGTAATCGCATCATTCCTCTCTCCTGTAGGTTCGTATTTTTCGAGATGTAACAGTTCTAGTTGACTACTAAACTCTTGAATTAGGGCAATTTGTTGTAAATATAGTCCTCGGAAAGTACTGGCAAAAAAAAGTGTCATAATCGCGATCACTAAACCAGTAGCAGTAGAAGTTAAAGCTTCACTAATTCCGCCTGTGACACCAGTAGCCTGTGAAGTTTCGATCTCGCCAATACGTAAAGAAGCCAAAGAAGTGATCAAACCTAATACTGTACCTAACAATCCTAATAAAGGTGAGACACTAGTGATGATGTCAAAAGAATTACTAAATCTTTTAAGTGCAGGAATTTCCGCTTGAGCAGCACTTTCTAATGCTAAGCGAAATTTTTCGGGGGTTGGGCGTTTTAGAGATAAAGCAGCCAAAAAGATCCGTGCCATTGGTAAATGTTGATTACGCTTGAGAAGCATAGCAGCCATTTCAGCATCTTCTTGATAGACAGTCAGGACTTTTTTGAGGATTTTTTCTTGTCCTCTAGCTAGCTTAAACCAAAAGAGCGATCGCTCTAAAATCATCGCTAAAGCAAAAATCGACAGTCCTAGAAGGGGAAACATCACGACCCCTCCATTATTAAACAATTGAGCTACAGTTTCCATTGATAAGTGATTGTAATACTGGTTAGTGGTTAGTAGTTAGTTGTTATTTACTTGCTACTTAATAACTGATGACTGATGACTGATTATATTTGGGTACTTAAACTAAAATCTTTGCCAGTTTTCTAACTGCGGTGTAAACTCTACTTGGTTGACATATATATTAAAGTTAAATTCGACATCTAGTTGCTCCTTGGGAAAGTTTTGGGGTAAAGCAGCAAAAGGACCAGATTTTTGGACTGCTGTTAAGGATTCGCGATCAACCTCTTCTGAACCAGAACTTTGGATCACTCGTAGTCCTGTAATTTGACCATTGCGTTGAATTGAAAAAGCTAGTACCGTGTGACGGTTATCACCTGGTGCTGAAGGCTGCCAATTACGTTTGACTCGTCGCCGAATTTCGGCTAAATAAGGACCAAGATCGAGGTCTTGTTGGGTATCTACGCCACTAGAATTGAGAGCTTGCTGGCTAGCATTGGCTTGAGGATTGGCAAAAGAACTACCAGTATCGTCAGCTAAACTCCTGCTATAACTTCCGCCTAATAAACTCGCAGCACCAGAGCCAACAGGGGTTTCTGGTTCTGAAGGAGGTGCAGGAGTTTCTGGTGCAGAAACAGAAGGCTCGATGGGTTTTGGCTGAGGTGGTGCATTGGTCGCAACAGGAGGTAAATCTGGTTTAGAAGTAGTTGTCTCGGTTTCTCTGAGGGGGAGTTTTTCTGGTAAAGCCGTAGCTGAATTGACTTCTGGAGTAGCTGGTGCGATCGCTCTTTTTGGGACTTTCTCTAGCTCGGTAGGAGCGTTATCTGCTGAATTAGCTTCTGGAGTAGCTGGTGTGATCGCTCTTTTCGGGACTTTCTCTAGCTCGGTAGGAGCGTTAGCTTCTGGGGTAGCTGGTGCGATCGCTGATTGAGAAGCCTGGGGTGAATCTGGTTCGACTGGTTTCCGCGCAGGTGCGATGCTTGGTGATGCTGGTTTTTGCGGTAGCTCAGAAGCGGATGGTACTGCTGAAATTGGCTCAGAATTATCAGTAACAGCTTCATGTTCAAGTTTACTAGCAGTAGGTAATTCTGGCTCGACTATTTTGCCTTTAGCTACAGAATGATCAATTGCTCGACGCTCCGTGTCTGGTGGTGGTACTTCTGATGTTGTTTCTGGTGGGATAACTACAAAATCAATTGGTGTGAGTTCTGTTTTCTGGCGTGTAGCAGGTAGATTGCGATTTGATAAAACAAAGATCGCTAATCCTAAGCCATGAATTACTACCGAAGTCAGGACAAACAGTAAGAAGGGAGAGAAACTAATCTGGAGCTTAATCTTTTCCTGGCGATTCACACTTGTCATTGCTAAAACCCATATTTGTCACATTTGGCAATCTTGCCAGGTAATTTTGCTACTTTTAATCTTAGATATAATCTCGCAACCGAGGTTAGTTAAAGTAGTTAATCAGGAATAGTTTGATGAAAGTAGGCGATCGCGTCAAGTTAGTCATGTTACCACCTTATATTAAAACCGCTGACCCCATGCCGATGTTACGTCCTCCTGATATTTTGACAGTAGGAGAAACAGGAGTGATTTTAGATCGTCGTCCAGGGGGATACTGGGGCGTTCGTTTTACTCAAGGCGCATTTTTACTAGAAACTCAATATTTAGAACTGGTGAGTAATTAAGGCTCATCTTAAAGTTTATTAGACTAGGAAAGATAATTTAACCTCATTAACCAAGCTAGTGATCATCAAGGCTCTACAGCGCAAAAATAATATTTTATGGTTCGCTTTCATAACATTACTACTAGTAGTGTCATTTTTGTATGTCTTGACTTTTAGCGCGGTTGCCCAAGATGATCCTGATAATCCGCTGTTTTTTCTCGATGAGAAATTAAATTTTCCGACTTTGTTACTCAACGATCTGCCAGCTGCGGTAATGATCGAAGGTAGGCAAATTTTTACTATCGGGAAGTCCGATCAATCTAGTGCTGAAGCTAGAGCCGAAGCGATCAATTCTCGCTTAGAAACTGCTGTAGAGCGAGCCGAACCGCCTCAGATAAAAATTCAAACTAGTGGAGAATTATCCAATCTTTATTTAAATGGTAATTATCTTCTGACTGTCACTCACCGAGATGTCTCGAAAGAGGAAACAGTACAAGAGATAGCCGAAAGTTGGCAAGCCAAAATCGAACAAGCAATTATTCAAGCCCAATTAGAAAGAACTCCTAAATATCTGCGTCGGAGAATTATTTTCGGAGGTGTAATCTTAGTAGGGGCATTGGTCATTAATCGATTTTTACAGCTTTTAGGACATTATCCTGCAACGCAAGCTTTATCACGACTGATTCCGAGAGTAAAAGCTTCAGATAATTATCGCAAAACCGAGCTAAGTTTCTGGTTTAAATTTAAACTGGCTTTAGCCAAAATTAGCTTGTGGAGCTTGGCTTTATACTCTGTAACCGAGTTATTTCCGCTGCTGCGAGAATTACGCTATGAAGCTTGGTTAGTGTTAAAAAGTATTTTTACAACTTCTTTGTTTTCTTTAGGCGATCGCCCTTATTCCTTTATCGATTTAATCATCTTGATTGGCTTGTTTTGGGGTTTATTTATCGCTACAGGAAAAGTTGCTAGTGTCCTCCGAACCCGAATCTTAACTCAAATCGGGATGAACCGTGGTTCGCAAGAAGTGATTTTTATGATCACTCGCTATGGTTTAATTGCTTTTGGTACGATTATTTTGCTGCAAGTTTGGGGTCTTAACCTTAGCTCTCTAACAATTTTAGGTAGTGCTTTGGGTGTAGGTATTGGTTTTGGCTTTCAAGATATTGCCAAAAACTTTGCCAGTGGCTTAGTCCTATTATTTGAGCGATCGGTACAAGTAGGAGATTTTATTCAAGTAGGCAACTATATGGGAACAGTGCAACGAGTCGGAGCAAGAAGTATTCTCTTGACTACTCTAGATCGAGTTTCGATTATTGTGCCTAATTCTCGCTTACTTACTGATGACGTTATTAACTGGAGTCACGACAGCCCTACCTCTCGGATTCATATTCCTCTAGGAGTCGCTTATGGCTCTGACACTGAAGCTGTTAAATCACTACTTTTAAAAGTTGCTCAAGAGCATCCCGAAGTTTTAACTTTTCCATCTCCTCAAGTATTTTTTATCGGTTTAGGAGATAGTTCTTTAGATTTTGAATTATTAGTTTGGATTTGCGATCCTAGTCGCCAAGCTCCTCTCAAAAGCGATCTCTACTTTCGCATTGAAAAAGCCTTAAGAGCCGATCACATCGAAATTCCCTTTCCCCAACGCGACTTATATCTGCGTTCTGAAAAATTACCTCTTTCCCTTTCCCCTCAGCTAGAAAATGCTTTGCTCCAGTGGCTAAAAAACAGTAAGCAGTAAACAGTCATCAGTCATCAGTCATCAGTCATTAGTAATCACTAACCACTAACCAATGAACCAATCTGCTAAAATTCTCTTTCTGGGTGACGATATCAATACCGATGATATTATTCCTGCTAAACGAGGTACAAACGGAGCTAAAGAACACCTCGCATATTATGCCCTAGAACATATTATCGGTGCAGGGAAACTCCAAGAATACGATGTAATTGAAGCAGGACATAACTTTGGCTGTGGTTCGAGTCGCGAATATGCACCTCTAGCGATCCAAGCAGCAGGGATTAAACAAGTATGCGCTCGTTCTTTTGCTGAAATTTTTTATCGCAATAGTATTAATATCGGTCTAGATTTGGCAATCATCGGGGAGACTCAAGATAATCTTATAATTAGGGCGATCGCAGCAGCAGGGGGTTTAATTCCGTTTAATCAACAACGGCTCAAAAATCAGATTACACTACCACCTAGTAATACTGCTCGTCGTCCGATGACGATGGCGGAAAAGATGCTAGCAAGAGCTTCAGGTAATCAATATGTTCAACCAGGAGAAGTAATTTTTATCAATGTCGATCTGGCAATGTCTCATGATGCGATCGCCTCTGAGGTAGCAAGACTGTTTTACCAGCATTTTGGTGCTAATAATTCTGTTTGGGATGCCAGTCGAGTGGTATTAGTAGCGGATCATTTTATTCAAATCAATGACATCAGAAAAGATGCTAGAGCCATTGAAATGTATCAAAAGATGGTGCAATTTGCCCAAGAACAAAACTGTCACCTATTTGATGTCGTGTCGCCAGGGGAAGCAGCAGGAATTTGTCATGTTTTGCTACCAGAAAAGGGCTTAGTGCGCCCAGGGATGATTATTGCGGGTACAGATTCCCATAGTTGTACTTATGGCGCTTTTGGGGCTTTTTCTACAGGTGTCGGCACTACCGATATGGCAAATATTTTGGCTACTGGTTCTATGTGGTTGCGAGTTCCTAGTACGATTTTGCTCGAACTATCAGGCACACTGCCCGAACACCTGAGTGCTAAAGATATTATGTTATTTATTTTGGGTCAAATTGGCTGTAACGGTGCTACAGGAAAAGTTATCGAGTTTTGCGGTGCGATTATCCAACGCTTAGCGTTAGATGAAAGGATGACGTTAGCAAATATGGCAGTAGAATGTGGGGCAATGTGTGGTTTAATTGCTCCAGATCGCACCACCCTCGAATATGTTACTAGTCGCACCAGTAAAGATTTTACTATCGTTACAGGAGATGCCAATGCAGAATACGAACGCATCTATCGCTTCGATCTGAGTCATCTAGAATCGCAAATTGCTTGTCCTCCGAAACCAGATCGGGTAGTTACAATTAGCCAGTTAGGAGATGTCACTATTAATAAAGCTTTTATTGGCTCTTGTACTGGCGGAAAACTCCACGATTTAGCTGAAGCTGCCAAAATCTTACACGGCAAAAAAATCGCTACAGGAGTAAATTTATTTATTGTGCCTGCTTCGGGAGAAATCCAGCAAAAAGCTCAAGAATTAGGCTATCTCGATACCTTAGAACAAGCAGGAGCGCAAATTCTTAAATCGGGTTGTGGTGCTTGTATTAATGCAGGAATTGGCGTTTTAGCCTCAGAAGAAGTGGGAATTTATGCTACTAATCGTAACTTTAAAGGACGTAGTGGCGACCCCACAGCCCAAAATTATCTAGCTTCTCCTAGAGTGGTGGCAATTTCTGCACTTAGGGGAAAAATCAGCGATCGCTTGTAATAACTATATTTCCTGAGAACTATTTTTGGATTTATAGAAAAAGGCTGAGAATACCCTTCCCATTTTATGGGAGGGGATGAAAAGCCTACAAAAATAAATGGACGGGGCTTACAAGGGCGCGACGCAGGTTCGCGCCACAGCCCCTCCTCGATGCCGTTTATTTTTGTCTTTACACCACTCAGTAAGATGGTGTACAATCAACCTATGATAATAAGACGTGCCTACAAATTTAGATTCTATCCCAATCAGGAACAGCGCATACAATTAGCGCAAACCTTTGGTTGCAAGGGTTCAGTTCTGGCAATCCCAAATACTAGAGGAAATATCAGAAGAAATTAGCCAAGTTGCAGAAGCG
>DAXETX010000226.1:0-8643 GCA_051155735.1 Xenococcaceae cyanobacterium | reverse complement strand
GATAAGGAACTATCTAATAAGTCTTGTGTTCTAATACGATACAAAGATGTCCCACTCATCGGTGCATAATAAACCCACTGATTATCTGGGTCGATAGTAATCGGATTTACGCCAATTTTAGCTGGTTCTCCCCCTAGAGTAATGGTGCGGCCATCTATAATCATTTCAATAGCTTCGGGGCGGGTTGAGGCGTCTCCTTCTAGTACTCTACGAGAAAATCCTGTATTGAGATCGACCACGATCAAAGCGGAATCAATACCACCACTGGTATCGGTAATATAAATAGCATTGTGTTGTAAATCTACAGCCAGATCGTTTAAGAAGGAGCTATCTTTAATAATCGGTTGTGGAATATAGATAACTCGCTCTAATTGCTCATTTATGGTATCCCATGCCACAATTTTTCCTGGTTGACCCTCGCCAGGGCTACGGTCTAGCATCCAGACTACACCATTTTTATCGGAGCGCAAACCCAATACTGTGTGCAATCCTACGCCGTTAGAATTAGGCTGACTACTCCAAGTTTGATTAGGAAACGCGGTAACACTCCCATCATCCATTACTTCTACTACTCGCAACGGCGCGCCATAAAACTGATGTTGACTCATAATCAATCTTCCTTTTGGGGTAATGGCAATATTACCAGGAGGATTTTCTAAGGAAAATTCAGCCAATATCTCAATATCTGGTGTTTGCCCTACCGTAGAGCTAAATATAGGAGAAAATAATAAAATGCTTAAAGTAACGCCAAAAATTAAATAAGTAACTAACCGAAACCTTTTTTTGAGTTGAGAATATTTCATATTCAATTTTTCTAAAGGTTGAAAATTGATAATTGCGTTACTTCCTATAATATTGGCTATGGGGTTGGGCTACTTAAATGAGACCGATCGCTGAGTTTTTTGAGTAATGGTCCTTGTTCGCACAGTTCGACAACACTAACCGCTGCTACGGGTAGATAAATGCGATCGCGGTAGCGACCGACATCAATTCCTAAAAGCGAACATAAAATAATCCGAATAGTGGCTTTGTGAGCCACAATCAGAACATTGCCACTAGCATAAGTTTGTTCAATTTCTTCAATTACTAAAGAACTACGGCGAGCAACATCAATGGCTCTTTCGCCACCAGGGGGAGAGTTCCAACCAGGTTCAGATTGCCAGCGCACAAATTCATCATGAAACTGCTGATTAACTTCGGCAGGAGTTTTCCCTTCCCATTTACCGAAGTCGATTTCTCTTAACCCATCTCGTAGCTGCATTTCTTGCCCGATTAGATCGCATAAAGGTTTGGCTGTAGCCATAGTGCGACGCATCGGACTCGAAAAAATTGCCTGCCAGGGTACGCTAGAGTAGGCAGCAGCAAATTCTTGTGCCATTTTAACTCCGTCTGTGGTCAGTTCCACATCAGAAGTTCCACAAAAACCGTCGGTTTTACTGGCGACGGTTTCTCCATGTCTCAGAAAAAAAAGATGTAAATTCATTAATTTTCTCAAGTATAATTAGACCTGCAAAACGGCATTAGCTTGAGAATATTCTGGCAACTCTATCGGTACAGCTTGGGTATGCCAAATATCTTCACAGTATTCCGCAATAGAGCGATCGCTGGAAAATTTACCCATTCGGGCAACATTTAAAATTGACATCCGTGTCCAATTTTCGCGATCTTGATAGGCTTGACTAACTCGATCTTGGCATTCAACATAAGATTGATAATCTGCTAAAAGCATAAAAGGATCGTCATAAAGGAGATTATTAACTAGGGGTTGAAACAAATTTGAATCACCAAAAGAAAAGAAGCCAGAAGCAATCAGATCGATAACGGCTTTGAGTTCGGTGTTACTGTGGTAATAATCTTGAGGATGATAACCTTGGGCTTTGAGGGCGGTGACTTCATCAGCTTTTAAGCCAAACAAGAAGAAATTTTCTGCCCCTACTTCTTTCCGAATTTCCACATTAGCCCCATCGAGAGTGCCAATAGTTAAAGCCCCATTGAGGGAAAATTTCATGTTACCTGTACCAGAAGCTTCTTTTCCTGCCATCGAAATTTGTTCTGATAAATCCGCAGCAGGATAAACGCGCTGTCCTAAAGTCACATTGTAGTCTGGTAAAAATACGACTTTTAAGCGATCGCCAATATCGGGGTCATGATTCACAATCTCACCGACAGAGTTAATCAATTTAATAATTAACTTCGCCATATAATAGCTTGGGGCTGCTTTGCCACCAAAGAAAAAGGTGCGCGGGGTAATTTCTAGATCGGGGTTTTGTTTGAGACGGTTGTAGAGAGTAATAATGTAGAGTGCATTAAGATGCTGACGTTTATATTCATGAATTCGTTTAACTTGGATATCGAAGAGAGAATCAGGATTGACCATAATACCAGTTTTTTGTCGGGCATAGTCAGCTAATTCCCGTTTAACGACTAATTTAGTCTCCTGCCACTGTTGTCGGAAATTCGGTTCATCGACAAAGGCTTCGAGTTTATTTAATTCTGTCGCTAAATGATTAATCCAGCGATCGCCAATTTTGTCAGTAATCAGTTTACTCAATCGCGGATTACTCAACACCATCCAGCGACGGGGTGTCACGCCATTGGTTTTATTCTGAAATTTTTCGGGAAAGAGTTCGTAAAAATCTTTGAGTACAGTTTCTTTGAGTAATTGCGTGTGTAAAGCAGCTACACCGTTAATTGCATAAGAACCCACACAGGCTAGATGCGCCATCCGCACATATTTTTCCCCACTTTCGTCAATTAGAGAAAGTCTGGCTAATTTATCATTGTTGTTCGGATATTTAACCCGAACGCGATTGAGAAATCGTTGGTTAATTTCGTAAATAATTTCGAGATGTCTGGGTAATAGTGAACCAAAGATCCTCAAAGACCATTTTTCTAATGCTTCTGGTAATAAAGTATGGTTAGTAAAAGCTAATGTTTGTTGCGTAATCTGCCAAGCCCGATCCCAATTTAGATTGTGTTCATCGACTAATAAGCGCATTAATTCGGCAACGGCGATCGCTGGATGAGTATCATTGAGTTGGGCAGCAAATTTCTCGTGAAAGTTATCGAGGCTTTTACCTTGGGATAGATGCATCCGAATCATATCTTGTAGGGAACAAGAAACAAAAAAGTATTGCTGTTGCAACCGCAGTTCTTTGCCCTGAATATATTCGTCATTAGGATAGAGAACTTTAGTTAAGTTTTCCGAAACGATCTTTTCATCAACCGCACCGTAATAATCACCCACATTAAACTTATCAAAATCAAAAGATTCGCAAGCTTCAGAACGCCAGAGACGCATCGTGTTAGCAGTATTAACTTTATAGCCCAAAATTGGTGTATCGTAAGGAATTCCCTCAACTACATATTCAGGTAGCCACCGCACTCGATAGTTGCCATCTGCGTCAGTATAACTTTCAGTATGACCGCCAAACTTAACTGATACGGCAGCTTCGGGACGAGGAATTTCCCAAGGATTACCGTATTGCAACCATTTATCGGTAATTTCTACTTGCCAACCATCTCTAATCTCTTGGTCAAAAATGCCATATTCGTAACGGATTCCATAACCAATAGCAGGAATCTCTAAATTAGCCAAAGAATCCAGATAACAAGCAGCCAGCCGTCCTAATCCGCCATTACCTAAACCTGGTTCTTCTTCTTGTTCAACTAGTTCTGTAAAGTTCAATCCTGACTCGGTTACCGCTTGATGAACCCGTTCATAAATTCCCAAGTTAATCAAATTATTAACTAAATGCGGTCCAACTAAAAACTCAGCGGAGAAATAGCAAACCACCTTAACATCAGGCTGGAAGTAAGCTTGGTTTGTTGCCAACCAGCGGGGTAATAAGCGATCGCGTACAGTATAAGCTAAGGCTAGATAATAATCATTGAGGGTGGCAATACCAGGAAATTTACCTTGTAAATAGAGTAAATTATCAGCGATCGCTCTTCTGAGAGTGTGAATACTTAAGCCAGTGCGATCATCTTCGATCCCGATATCTTGTCTGGGTTTAGGTTCTTGTGAGATAGTCATGGTTCTTCATTAGTGGTTAGTTGATAGATACTGCTTACTGATTCAACAATTTAGAAGTTAAGGAATTACGTGAATCTTGAGAAAATTAGTTCCCTGGGGTATTTGGGTAGGAATGCCACCCATGATCAGAATTTGATCTCCTGAGTTGGCTAATTTTTGCCGAACTAGATAAGTTTCAGCCGTAGTTACTAATTCCTCAAAAGTCGTGCCTTCTGCTTCGAGATAAACTGGTTTAACACCCCACACCAAATTGAGACGGTGATAAACATCAATATTGGGAGTAAAAGCAACTACCATGGCTTTGGGGCGTTCTCCTGAAGCAATTTGGGCCGTGTAGCCAGTAGCAGTAAAACAGACAATATAGCGCAGATTTAAGATTTGATCGATCGCATTAAGTGCTTCACTCAGGGCGTGAGTTTGGTCGGTTTTTGCAGGAGGATTATTCACAAATTGCAGATCGGGTTCGATACTAGAGGCAATTTTTGCCAGCATTTCGATCGCTTTGAGGGGATATTTTCCTACTGCTGATTCTCCCGACAACATCACCGCATCTGTTCCGTCGATAATCGCATTAGCCACATCACTAGCTTCGGCGCGAGTCGGACGAGGATTTTGAATCATGCTGTCTAGCATTTGAGTCGCAGTAATTACAGGAATATTTTTGAGGTTGCACTTACGAATAATTTCTTTTTGCAACAATGGCACTTTTTCTGGAGTAATTTCGACTCCTAAATCGCCCCGCGCTACCATCAAGCCATCACACTCAGCAATAATGTCATCGAGATTGGCGATCGCCTGTGGTTTTTCAATTTTTGCCATCACAGGAATATCTCCCGCATCGCGTTCGATTAAAAACTGTTTTAAAGAGCGAATATCATCCCCATGACGGACAAAACTAAGTGATACCCAATCAACGCCTTGAGAAATCCCAAATTCTAAATCTTTTTGGTCTTTTGCGGTTATTGAAGGTAGCCTAATATCCAGACTTGGTAAATTAACTCCTTTGCGACTTTTTAAAATACCTCCCTCAACCACCTGACAAATCGCAGCATTGTTTTCAATAGCGACAATTTTTAACTCTAATAAACCATCGTCAATTAAAATTTGCGTTCCTGGTTGCGCCTCTTCTCCTAAATAGGGATAATCAATCGCCACAGTCCCAAACGCTTCTTGATACTCAGACTGAGGGACTAAAATTAGTTCATCTCCTCCCTCTAATTTGAGTTCTCCTTCTGGTAAATGACCAACGCGAATTTTTGGTCCTTGAAGGTCTTGCAAGATTGTAATCGGAATATTTAATTCTTCAGAAACTGAACGCAACAAATCAACCATTTTGGCATGATCTTGATAGTTACCATGAGAAAAATTTAGCCGTGCTACGTTCATCCCGTGCTGTACCATCTTAATAATCATTTCTCTAGAACAGCTAGCAGGACCAATAGTAGCGACAATTTTGGTGCAATGGTTTGGATGAGTCATGTTAAAGTTAAGCTCAAAGAATTTTTGCCCAAATGATTACATATTTCTGGAAAAAATAGCATAAAATTTTTAGGTAATATTTTAATTGGTAGTTTAATTAACCAAACAAATTATTCTGGTATCTCAATTTACATTTGAATTGAATCATTTAAGAGTACTAAGTAACTAAAAATTAGATTGATTAGCTCAAATTAGAATTTTATCAGAGTATTTTTCAGACTTTTTTAATTCAACATAATAAATACTTTAGTCAATAATTAAGTTACATTTTGCTTTTATTTTATCCAATTTATCAATACCTTTAATAATAGAACAAATTTGTTGTTGTAATTTCATAGTTCAAAAAAAAATAACTCAATAGATAAATAACCTTACTTAATTTACTATGTATCTAAACGAAGTTAAGATACAGTTAATATTTAATTAAATAAAAAGATTGAATTTAATTTTTTTAATATTTGGCAGATTCGATCAAAAATAATTATCAAGTCATAATGAATCAATTAATAATTCGATCAAAAAAATATCTACATCTATATCTTTAGATAGATTAAAAATCATTACTTTTAAAATAAGGTCTATAAGTTTGGACCTATAGACAATTAAGTTAAAAATCAAAACAATTAACTTACTACTTGCTACTTGACCCAGCCCAAATTTTTGGCATCAATACCAGAAGACTTTTAGACCAATTCTCTGAATAATCGCTACAGATAAATCTCCGTGTCTGGCTGTCTCCCATCTCCGCGTCAACCATTTATAGCCAATTTAAAGAGAAACTGTATTAGGTAATCGTGTCACAATAAAGAAAAGTAAATAATTTAAACATAAAGTAAAGGAGTTGGGAAATGGTAGCAACGCCTGTAAAAACCGCCAAGGGATTAACCATCCAAACTAGTGAAATAGCCTCTGATACTACAGCGATTCGTTCTCTAGATTGGGATCGCGATCGCTTTGATATCGAATTCGGTTTACAAAATGGTACTACATACAACTCTTATATTATCCAGGGAGACAAGACAGCATTAGTCGATACTTCTCATGCTAAATTCCGTCAGCTATATTTAGCGACTCTTACAGGCATTATCGACCCCAAAACTATTGATTACATTATTATCAGTCATACCGAACCCGATCACAGTGGTTTAGTCAAAGATGTACTGGAGTTAGCACCCCAAGCAGTAGTCGTCGGGGCGAAAGTTGCGATTAAATTTTTGGCAGATTTAGTTCACAAACCCTTTAAACAACAGTTAGTCAAAAGTGGTGACAGTATAGATTTAGGTAAAGGTCATATTATTGACTTTATTAACGCACCCAACTTACATTGGCCCGATACTATTTTTAGTTACGATCGCGGTACAAACACTCTTTATACTTGCGATGCTTTTGGGATGCACTATTGTTCCGATCTGTTCTTTGATGAAGACTTATCCGCAATCGAACCAGACTACCGCTTTTATTATGACTGTCTTATGGCGCCTAATGCTCGTTCTGTCTTATCGGCGATGAAGCGAATGGAAAAATTAGGCGAGATCGCAACAGTGGCAAACGGACATGGTCCAATTTTACGTTACAATCTCCAAGAACTCTTAGACCGCTATCAAAAATGGAGTAAAGCCCAAACTAAAGCCGAAAAAAATGTTGCTGTTTTTTACATCTCGGACTATGGTTATAGCGATCGCCTTTCTCAAGCCGTTGCTAGAGGTATTACCAAAACTGGTGTTGCGGTAGAAATGGTCGATTTGCGATCAGCAGAAAGTAACGAAGTTCACGAAATTGTCGCTCGTGCTTCTGGTATTGTTCTGGGGATGCCTCCTTTAGGGGGAAACAACCATCAAGAAATAGTTGCTAATGTCGGAACTGTTCTCGCTGCTGCTAACGAAAAGCAACTAGTGGGAATGTTTGAGTCTTATGGAGATGATGACGAACCGATCGATCCATTACTCACTAAATTTAGAGATGTCGGGTTAAAAAAAGCTTTTCCTTCGATCCGAGTTAAAGATACTCCTGATGAAGCAGTTTACCAACTTTGTGAAGAGTCGGGAACAGATTTAGGACAGCTTTTAATCCGTGACAAACTCGTCAAACAGATGAAATCCCTCGATAGCGATCTCGATAAAGCGATGGGCAGAATCAGCGGGGGACTCTATATTATCACTGCTACCAAAGGCGATCTCAAAAGTGCCATGTTAGCTTCGTGGGTATCGCAAGCTAGTTTTGAACCCCCTGGCTTAACCATTGCTGTTGCGAAAGATCGGGCGATTGAATCATTAATGCAGGTTGGCGATCGCTTTGTTTTAAATGTTCTCGAAGAAGGTAAATATCAACCACTAATGAAACACTTTCTCAAGCGGTTTAAACCAGGTGCTGACCGTTTTGCAGGAATAGACACCCAAACAGCTATCAATGGCTCACCGATTCTCACTGATGCTTTAGCTTACTTAGAATGTGAGGTAGTTAGTCGGATGGAATGTAGCGATCACTGGATTGTTTATAGCAAAGTAGCTACGGGTCGCGTCTCTACCCCTGATGCTTTAACCGCCATTCACCACCGTAAAGTTGGTAATCACTATTAATTAATTTTGCTAAAATTCTTGATTAAGATGGGTACTCCCCATCTTTTTTATTTGACGTGGCAGAGTCATCTCTGACCATAAAATTTAAAAACTAGAGCTATTGCTAAATTTTATATCTTAATCCATGAATAACTGTTCATGGGTTACTATAAAAATATCCGAACCAAGTTGTCAATATTACTTACTTTTGGAGAAAATTAATCATGACGGCTGCTACTATTACTCAAATGAAATGCGCTTGTCCTTCTTGCTTATGTATTGTGAACTTAAGCGATGGGATTCAAAAAGAAGGCAAATACTACTGTTGTGATGCTTGTGCTAAAGGACATCCCGAAGGAAGTGGCTGTTCTCATAATGGCTGTAGTTGTCACGCTTAAGTAACACATTAAAATTATTGCCGAAGGCTCTTTCTGGTTTATTAAGTCTCTGGCAATAATTTAATTGGTTTCGTCGAGATGTTCTGCGACAGATTGATACAGTTCTAAAACATGATGATCTAAAAGACGATAAAAAACTTTTCGTCCTCTTTTTTGATAACTGACCAAGCGCATA
>DAXETX010000225.1:0-20822 GCA_051155735.1 Xenococcaceae cyanobacterium | reverse complement strand
TGGGGAATTGCTACGGTTTTCTCTCAACAAGGAGCTAAAGTTGCTGTTGTTGCTCGCAGTAGTAAAGCGGGGGAGGAAACTGCTGAAAAACTTTGCTACCAAGGAGGCGATGCTACTTTTGTTCCCTGCGATGTCTCGAACGAAGAGCAAGTAAAAGCAATGGTGCAGAAAACTCTCGATACTTACGGTCAGATTGATATTTTAGTTAACAACGCTGGTGTTGGAGTCTATAAACCAGTGGTGGATGCAACCAGCGAAGATTGGGATCGCTGTTTGAATGTTGATCTCAAAGGTGTATTTCTCTGCTCTAAGTATGTCATTCCTCAGATGCAGACTCTAGGCAAAGGCGCGATTGTCAATATTTCATCAGTACACTCTCATGCGACAGCTAACGGTACTGGACCTTATGCAGCTGCTAAAGGAGGAACTACTGCTTTGACTCGCAGTATGGCAATTGACTACGCCCCAACCATTCGAGTTAATGCTATTTCACCTGGCTGGGTCGATACACCTTTAATTGAAAAGCTCTTGAGCAACTATAAAGACCCGTTGGCACAGCGACGTTTAATCGAGCAACGTCAGGTGATGAAACGCATGGCTACTCCAGAAGATATTGGCAATGCTGCTGCTTTTTTAGCCAGCGATGAAGCTGCTTTTATTACTGGCATTGAGCTTTTTGTTGATGGCGGTCTGACAGCTTTATTGGAAACCTGGTAAAACAACTACATGAGGAGAGCGAAATGAGTGATGAAGTCAAACTCAATGATGCGCGTAGAGTAATTGCTGCTGCTGAAAAAAAAGCAATTGAAATTGGACGACCGATGAATATAGCGGTAGCAGACAATGGAGGTAGAGGAGTAGCTCATGTGCGGATGGACGATGCATGGATAGGCAGTATTGATATCTCACTGAAGAAGGCTTATACTGCTCGCGCTTTTGATATGCCGACGAAAGATCTAGCAAAAGCGAGCCAACCAGGGGGAGAATTTTACGGCATTAATAGTACTAACGATGGATGGATCATTGTTTTTGCTGGTGGCATTCCTCTCAAGCGAAATGGTAGAACCATCGGTGCTATTGGAGTTAGTGGTGGTACTGCCGAACAAGACCAATTAGTAGCAGAAGCAGGAGCAGCAGCTTTCTAAACTTTTCTTTTTGGGCCAATTTAAATACTTTCTATTAAAGACAAAGAGCCTCAAAATACATTACACAGTGAGGGGCTACGCAGTAATGAATTTCAAGTTTAGTTTCTTGCCAAACATCTAGTCAAGATTTTTTTAGTAAAAGCATAACCAACTATGTTTGACTAGCACAAATCAATATTACTACAGGAGTTAACCATGATTGATAGAATCTTTCACTGTAACGTCAATTGCACCGATCTAGATCGCTCGTTGGCATTCTATGAAATGCTTGGCTTTAAGGTTCTACTAGACTTTAAAGATGGGATGAGTAGTAAAGAGATGGCGAAGGCATTTAATCTGTCACAAGCAAAACTTCGAGGAGTCCATTTAGCTTTAGGAGATGATTCCCATGCACCTCGAATCGATCTGGTCGAGTTTCAAGAGCCTAAGACAGAAGGACAGCCTTATTCATACTTAAATCATACTGGAGTTGCGCGACTTTGCCTGCATACTAATAACATCAGTCAGGTGTACGAAGATCTCAAAGCCAAAGGGGTGAATTTCTTCTCTGAACCTCAAAAACTTCCTGGAACAGACGTTACCATTGCCTGTTTTCCAGATCCAGACGGAACTGTCATAGAACTTCTTGAAGGAACTTTTTAAGACGACGAACTTACATGCAGTCTGGAAATTTGGCACGCCCAATCTTCTTCAAAAGCATGTAAGTTCTAACTACTAAACTAATCTTTATTATTTTGGCTTAAAAAAAATGTTTATTCCCAATTTGATTAAAGAATATGCCTTCCAAGATTATCATGAGTGCATTGAATCAAAGTTTAATCTGACCAGACATATCGTTCGGTTTCCCTTTGAAGCCGAAGAAGCTTTGCTAGTTGCTAGTCGTGAAACCGATGAGATTCTCGCCTACGATGACGAAACAGGAGATGGTTTAGGTGTTTTTATTGAAGAAGGCAGTGGAGGGCTGAAAGCACCTTCCAGCTTGACCTACGGACCGAACGACGAATACCTATATGTCTCAGACTATGAGAACAGCAGTGTCCTACGCTTTGATGAGGTAACGGGAGAGTTTGTTGATACTTTCATTCCTCCTAATGGTGGTGGGCTGATTAGTCCTGAAACTATAGCTTTTGGTCCAGACGATGACCTTTTTATTGCTGGTCTAGACGGAAATGGCATTCGTCGCTTTGACGGAGAGACAGGGAATTTTGTAGATGAATTTGTCACTTCTGGTAGCAGAGGGCTAGACGAACCGATCGGGTTGCTCTTCTCTGAGACCTCTATCTGAGATGTCATAATCAGTCTGATCGCTACGGGGAATTGGTTCAACCCCTGCCATAAACCAGTCGGAATCAACACGATGCGACTCTGTTGCCTTTTACCGTAAATTAGAGCCTGACCGCCCTCATCGCGGGGGATCAAATCGTTCCAAGTTACCGCACATATTTCGCTGACTCTCAACCCACAAGCCTAAATCAGCGAAAACAACAGGCGATCGCTACATCGAGTTATAATCTTAAAAATACTCTAATTTATTGAACGTCAATTAATATGAATAATTCACATGGATGAAGCAAGCGGAAGTGGTTGGCTAGAATTGAATGGGGATGATGAAGTAGAAGGATTAATTGGTTTTCATATGGGCGATCGCTCTACGTTTCAAGCAAAAAGAGTTAGTTAATCGAGCAACATGACCAACGGTCAGAGATTACTCCGCCGTCTTACGACGGAGTAATCTCTGACCCAGCCAAAAATCAACCTGACAACTCTCAAAAAACACACAGAACAACCTCTGATACTACAGATGAATAAGATTCTCAGGCAATCAATTCCATGCGGATACCGCCAGGAATATAAAACATCATATGATGTGCGGGTAGACCTTTTAACGGTTCGGGTGCAAACTCAATTTCTACTCCAGCAGTATTTAATAAAGTCTGGTGAATAGATTGTAAAGTTGTCAGATTATCGACTTTGAGGGCAAAGTGATGCAGACCAATATTATTTTTGCGATCAAAGGTTGTGGCATTATCTGGGTCTATTGCTTGCCAGAGGGTGAGCATAATCGATCCATCCGAAACAAATATCGCTGGATAATCTGGAACTTCCCCAACCTGCTTAAAATCTAAAACATCAACAAAGAAATTGCGCGTTGCTGTAATATCAGGAACTGTTAGTCCGAGATGATGAGAACCTTTAGTGATAGCCATGATTTAATTTTCTCCAGTTGTAGTAATCAATGCTTGTATTTTTATTTGTCTTGAAGAATACTCATTCCTCTTTTGACCGCTTTGCGATCGCCAATTTGTTCTAGCCAGCGTTGCACGTGGGGAAATTGTTCTAAGTTATCTAAGCTTTGGGAGTAGGCTGCTAGCCAAGGGAAAATTGCCATATCTGCAATCGAATAATCTCCTGCAAGAAAAGAATTATTCTCTAGTTGTTTTTCCATCACTCCATACAGCCTCAAAGCCTCATCGGTATAGGTTTGACCGTCTGCCGTATTGCGATCAACGATCGCAGGAATCTTGTTATTGGGACTAATTTTGAGAAATTCTGGGGCAAACTGTTCGCCCTTGCCAATATTTACGGGAATCACATTGTAAGTCCAGCCTAATTCTTCCAAAAGAATGGGAATTTTGTATCCATTGGGAGTTGTCCAAGTGTAAAGGTCGATCGCTTGTTCCATTTTTTATTTCCAAACTAAAGTAGCAAGTTTTTTTACTGCCAAGAACCAGTTTTTTTGAGGTGGGGTGAAAATTCTGGAGGTGTCCAACGTAGAGGCAAACTATCTCGTACCAAATATCCTCGCTCTAAATAAAAGCGAATAAGTTGTTCTGCTCCTGCAAAAGTACTAATTTCTGCTCCCGACCAAATTATTTCTGCCTTTCCCGTCAGATATAACAAATCTCCACCAAAAAAATCGACAAACAGCAAACCAGTATGGGGATTTAACTCGATATTTCCCAGGGTATTGAAATAACAATTGCCGTGAAAATCGGGGATTGTCAAAGTGCAACCGTCATCAACACGGACAAAACCAGGTTTTCCTCCCCGATGAGAAACATCTGCACCCTTAGTAACCCCTACCGACTCATTTTGATAGGCGGTAGCGATAAAAAAGGTATCTGCATTGGCAATTAAATTACTTTCTATTTCTCCAAACGAACTTATTTCAGCAATTTGAGATCGATCTTTTGGAGTTTCGACATATTCAAACGAACGAGCTTGAATGTATTGGGGACAATTGCCAAAGCTTTGGGTAACGCTAACTTCAAAACCATCGCTATTGATCGCAGAAACTATCCCGTTAATTCGATTGCGCCGACGATTTTCCAGTTCGATTCCCAGTAAACCAAGATCGCTTCCTTCTACAAGATTATGAAATAAAGGATCGCCCGTCAGGGGTTTGGCGTTGACTTTTAAGGTGCGATCATTGGGTGTAGTCATAAAGCCTGGTTTGCCTACCAGAATTGAAGCCCAAGGATTGCCCGTTCGATCAACTGTGCCGATGATGACGTAGGATAACTGAACAAAAAACTGTTGTAGTTGTTCGGTTATATATTCCCGAATAAACCGCCTACCCATGCGATCTATGCGCTCTTGAATTCCCAATCTTGCTTGAATTGCTAATTCTCCTGCATGGAAAGGTGATTCAGGCAGCGACCAGCCAGGATCTGTCATGATATTTTCTCCTTAATGAGAATATGGTTATGAGCTTACAAATTGAGAAAATGACAAGTAATGATTGCAATTAATTTCTTATTAGTTGTTATTGATGCTTAACCAATCTTCATTGAGAGTAATACTTCTTTGCTTGCGACTAATTACTCCTTCTGTTTGCAAACGAGCCAGGTTTCTCGAAAGAGCTTCTGCTGAAAGACCCAACTCGATTGCCAAATTTTTGAGAGAACGCTTTAGCATAACCGTCCGATTATTGGGTTCAACCTGACGGATTAGGTATTGCAGAATTCTATCTCTTGCCGAGCGAATGCTTCTTAACTCCAATAAAGTTTTGACGGTTTGAAAACGAGCGGTTAATTGATTCATGTAAAGATGAGCTAAATCGGGCGTATTGGCGATCGCTTGACGGAAAATGTTTTTGTCGATTTTCGCTAAACGGGAAGGCAGATCGGCGATCGCCGTACAAAAATAGGTATCGGAAAATAAGGCTATTTCTGCGAAACTCTCTCCCGCCGACACAAAGTAATGATTGATAATCCTTTCTTCTGTAAAGCTCGCCAGTCTAATCTGACCATCGATCAGAAAATAAATTGAATCTGCGGTTTCACCTTGTTGAAAAATGATTTGTTTGGCTGCAACGTCTTGATAAGTTGCTCGATTTCTTATTTCTGCGGTTAGTTGTTCAAAAATTAAATAGTTTGTAATGTTCATTTTTATAAAATTTTACCTAACGTTCGTTTTGTATCTGGAAAATATTCTACCGAACGTTAGATAAAATATCAACATTTTAACGAACATTCGGTATACAATTGAACTAATTTCTTGCCCCTAAAAACTAATGCCAAAAGAAGAAATAGTTACTAAGCTAATTCCCGTATTCCGTTATTATGGCTATGAAGGAGCTACCGTATCTCGGCTCTCGGAAGCAACGGGATTAAAAAAAGCCAGCCTTTATCATCATTTCCAGGGTGGTAAAGAACAAATGGCGGAAGCGGTCTTAAAATACATCAGCGATTGGATCGATCAGCAAATTTTTGCACCTCTTAGATCTGATAAACCAGCAAATGAGCGCATTTTAGCCATGAGTGAGAGCATCGCTGAATTTTACGCCAGCGGTCGAAATCCTTGTTTACTAGCGGTGATGTCTTTGGGAGAAGCTGATAATTTGTTTCATCAGCAATTGAAACAATCTCTTAACCAATGGCTTGAGGAATTATCAAAGGTGGTAGAGTCAATTGGAGTTACGCCACAGGAAGCTCGTCTACGGGCAGAGGATGCCCTCATGATGATTCAAGGTGCATTGGTGTTGGTTAGAATAACTAATAATACTCAATCTTTTGAAAGAGCAATGTCTAAATTATCTCAAATTTTATTAGAAGATTTAGTGACAAACAGCCAAAACAACTAGATGAGATATAGAAGTCTTCGATTTCCATATCACTGCAAAATTACTTTTTGCAATTGTTTTATAAAAAGATGCAGATTATTCTACAAATATTGGTTTTTGTTTTCCCTATTCTCTGTTCTCTAATAACTGATGGTTCTGATGTGCTTGAGGTAATTTATACCAGGGTAAATGGGGATATTGATGATGTTCCCAATGATAGCCAAAATGATAACAGGTAACAAAAGACCAAAATACTGAATAGTTATTACTTCTGGCTCGATGATTATCGCGATAACCTGCTGCTGATTTTTTATGAGGTAAAAAAATGCCAAAAGTAAATAGTTGCAGCGAGCTAATCAAAATTGGAATTACCCAAAATAAAAAGATATTACTTGGCGCAATGTGCAGCGCGATAAAAGTCCAAAAAATAATTGTCATGCCAATTAACAAGATCCAGGCTTGTTTACCTTCTTGATATTTTTGCATGAAGCTGCAATACCAAAGCAGGAAATTGTTGGTGTCTAAAGCGTAAAAATCTGGATCTTTTTCTGTAGCTGGATAACGATGATGCTGCTGATGATTTTTGGCTAGAATTTTATATGGTAATAAGGCGTATAAAAAAGAGGTTGTATAGCCAATGAGATTGTTGATTTGTTGTTGGGGCGAAATAACTCCGTGTATCGCCTCATGAGTGGTAATAAAAAGTCCTGTATGAAGAAAAGCTCTCAAAAATACGCTAAAAATAATTAATAAGGGCGAGACTGTCCCCAAATTGAGTCTTAAAAGTCCTACTAAACTAAAAAACCATAGTGAAATCAAAATTACGCCCATTATAATCCCTGTTAGAGAATCAAATTGATTTTGCAAGCTTCTTTTACCTGAGATGGATTGTGATAATGATTGACGGTGTTGACAAAAATTTTGGCGTGATATTACTTGATTATGCATAAATAATTCATAGACTTAAGTGAAAGAGTTAAAATAATACTAAATGATCGTATTTTCTGAAGTGAGTTCAAGACTTTTTTGATAAATAAATAAAACTATTTTTCTTGAAAACTATAATATAGTTAGTTTAATTTTAACTTTTGTTTAATAATTAATTAGAGATTTCAGTTAGATTTGTTGCCAAAAAACTTACTCTCTCTTTAACTTAGTTCAAGTAAATAAGTAAAGTCAATTTAAATGATAAAAAAATTAAATTGACTTAAAATTCTTGAAACTACATAAGTCCTAGTTGTCCAAGAATGCCTTGACCTGTAGCCATCTCTACTAAAATAGCAGCTAAAAAGCCAATCATTGCTAAACGACCGTTCCATAATTCAGCAAATCTAGTAAATCCTAATTTTGGTTCTGGTGTTGGAGTTTGCATAATTTATTTACCTCTTTTATTGTCTTTAACAAAAGTGTTCTTTAAAAATATAACAAACAAGTATTAGATAAAACTCTATCACAAGATATAATAACATCTTTTTTTATTGATTCTATTAGAAACTAGCTTAAAGTATCGAAAATAACAAAATATTTGTTGAGGTCAAATTATTACTAGTTCAAATTAATCACGATTACTGTGATTGCTTTAATAAGTATGTCCGTCTTCCGCAAGATGCCAAGTCCCAACTACTGACCTATCTTGAATGAACTATCCGTAAAAAATTTATCACAATTAAAGAATTTTAAAATGTTTATCCCACCTGGTTTCAGTCAAAAATCGCTCCAAACCGATTTAGGTTATTTGGTTTATTACACTAATGAAGGCTCACCTTGGAACGATGTAGCAGAGAAGTTTTCTACAACTCTAGTGTTTTTGCATGGTTTGGGTGGCGGTTCTTCGGCTTATGAATGGTCAAAAGTCTATCCAGCTTTTGCTGCTGACTATCGCATCTTAGCACCAGATATGTTGGGTTGGGGCAGGTCAGCCCATCCCGAACGCAATTATCAAATAGAAGATTATGTTACAACAATCCAACAATTTATCGAGCATACTTGCAATGAACCTGTAACCGTAATTGCTTCAGCCCTGACAGCAGCCTTTACTATTCGTGTGGCGATCGCTCGTCCCGAACTTTTTCAATCCCTAATTCTAACGACAGCAGCAGGATTAAATGAATTTGGCAAGAACTATCAAGAGAATTTCTTTACGCAACTGGCTGGTACACCGATAATTGATCGCCTACTATATAGTGCGGGAGTTGCTACCAGTTTTGGCATCCGTAGCTTTTTAGAACAACGGCAATTTGCCCAAAAAGACCGAGTTTATCCTGAGTTAGTCAATGCCTATTTACAATCGGCACAACAACCTAACGCAGAATATGCAGCATTGTCTTTTGTTCGAGGCGATCTTTGTTTCGATCTGACACAATATATTAGGCAGCTAACAGTTCCTAGCGCTTTAATTTGGGGTCAAGAATCAGAATATACAGGACCTAAAGTTGGGTTTCGGCTGAAAGAAATGAATCCCCAAGCGATTCGGATTGTTTATCAGTTAGATGATGTTGGCTTTACCCCTCAGCTAGAATTACCCGCAGTTACCATTGGTTTGATTCGTAAATTTTTACCCCTACTGGCAACTAGTAATATTGAACAACAAATAATTAGTGCTTAGTTATGACCGCTCCGGATGCCGATGGTCAGTCGGCATATCCAATCGCGGTGTTGACTAAATTGGCGATCGCTACTAAAGTTGAAAAACATCAACAAAGATTTGTTTATCTTTTCTCAATCGGCGTTCGTTTGGAGAATCATAAAAAACCATCAAACTATCATGGTCTTCCAAATAGGAATATAAAGCCAGTCCTTCTGCATGGTCAGAACCAATAGTAAATGGTAAATCAAATAGGGGGATCAAATCGCCATTGTCTTGGGAGTGAATTAGATCATCTAAGTTTTTTAACGCTTTTTTCCAGCGAAAAACTTGCATCTCTCCTTCTAAATCCATAGTTGGACCTGCAAGGATAATTATATCTTTACCTCGGATACACAATTCTCTTACTCCCAAGCCATTAAGATCGAAAAAATGCTTTTTATATTTTGCCCCCTTATCTGTCATCTCTTTCAAAGTCAGAGTTCCTGGTTCGGTTGAGGTTAATTCTAACTCCAAAATAATCGCCCAACCCCGCAGTACAGGACCTCGTAAACCCAAAAATAATTTATTGCCATCTGCTGCTAAACCTTCAATGTCTAAGCCATTATCTTTAGAAGGAATACTGGCGGTAATAAAAGGTTTAAGATGTTGGTCTTCTTTAAGAAGATCGAATAAGATATTGCGGTCTTCAACAGTTTGCAAACAAGCTGCGGTCAACTTATTCCCCGCAACTGGCGTACAAGATTTGACTAACTTCCCATCCATAATAGGAACTCTCGCCAAGATAAAGCGATTGAGATCGGTAGTAACAGTCGCTAGTCTGGCTAAATCTTTCGCGTCTTTTTTACCTTTGACTTTTTTGCGTTTGGTGCTGTGAGAACCAGTTAGCCACAAGTAACCTGCGGAATAGTCCATTCCTTCAATATCCATCTCATCGTCAGTGTTAAATAACTCTATATAATCTTGCAGTAAAAAGCGTTGATGTTTACCATAACTATGATGAGTAATCGGTGAAAGACGTTCGACACCGATCATTTCATCAGAACCAAGCCACAAACTACCATCAGGGGAAAAAGCAGCAGCAGAAATATCCCCCATGACATCGCTGGCTCTAGCTTCAAAGTTGAGTAAGATACGACTTAGTAAAAAGTATGGTGATTTAGACATAAAAATTTTGGCAATTCTACATTAAGTTTGGGTTAAGGTTTTTACCATAACTAATCGCGCTCCTTAATCCATCTATCTGGGAAAGTATCTTTGAAAATCAACATATTATAAAAATATTATGCTAAATATGCCGATTAATTGCTCTCGTTTGGGGCTAGAACAAGAATTTTTTATTGTCAACCCCGAAGGATTTTTATCCCATCAGGCTGACGAGTTTCTGCAACGTTGTTGGAGTATCGCTAAAGCACGCCAGCGTCCGACTCATTGTTTTGCTCCCGAATTTGTCAAGAGTATTATCGAAATTAATACTGTTCCTGTTAACAACATTACCGAACTCACTACAGAATACCTCGACATACTACAGATATTACTTAAAGTAGCGCAAGAGTTGGATTTAAGAATTTATCCTTTATCTACTTATCCTCTCTACACTACTGCAATCATGCGCAACAAACCCAATTATCATTTGCAGGTCTGCACTGTAGGAGAAGGGAGGTTTGATAATGCAGCAAAATGTACGGGGACTCATATTCATTTAGATTTACCTGAAAATGTCGTAGATCGTCGGGTTGGGGTAGCTTATAATTCTACTCCTGAAGCTAGAGAATTATTACTAAATACTTATAATTTGGCGATCGCCTTTGATGCAGCAATCATTGCTTTGTCTCGCGCTTGTCCTTTTTATGATGGGAAAGTAGCAGGAAAAGCGATGCGCACTATTCACTATCGTGGGAGTAACACGTTTGCCTGGGAAGGAGTTTATACTAATCTCCAGTCTGTAGGTGGTTTAATGCCCTATGCCGAAACTGTAGAAGAGTTAGTCGAGCAAATGTTTCAGCGTTATTATAGCTGGCTACAAGCGATGGATCGCGCGGGAGTCAATCGACAGATATTTTTTGACTCTGGCGGGGAATTATTAAAAGCAGGTTGGAATCCGATTCGAGTTAATGCGATCGGGACAGTAGAATTAAGAGGCGCAGACAGCAATTATCCTCACGTTATTCTCGCTCTGGTTACTTTAATTTCTGAGGCTGCCAACCGAGTCCGTCAAGAAGGGATTACTGTTAGACCCAAATCTGGAGTTAAAACCTTTCAACTTCAAGGAAGTGAGTTAAGTGTCCCAGAATTTGACTATCTCAATAACGAATTGCTCTACAGTGCAGTTACCGAAGGGATTAATCATCCAGCAGTTAAAGCTTACTGTGATTCAATTTTAGAATTCTCTTGTCACAATAATAGTGAAGTTGCAGATTATTTGTCTCATTTTAAAACAGCACTGGGCGAATATGTCACTACCGAAGCTAAGTTACTAAAAAAGTTTTCTACCACTACAGGAACAATCTCTCAAGAAGAGGGTTTAGCTTTAGTGCGTTACTGTTGCGATCGCCTGGAAGAAGCGGTCAATTATCTCAGTTCCCAGCATTCCGCGCAAGCAGCCTTACAAGTTAGTTTAGAACAACAAAATCAGTAATCACCTCATCAGTCATCAGTTATTAGTTATCAACCACTAACTGCTACATATACAACTTCTGAAAGATGCAGGGTTTAAATAATTGCTATGCAATAAAAGAAGTTAGCCATCGGTAGTCTTTTAGCGCAAAAATTTAAACTGATCAATATGTCTCAACACTCACCCTCCACCTCAGCATCATTATCCTCAGCTTGGGGAAAATTTGCTAACGAACCAGCAGCCACAGCAACTAAGTCTCAATTAGAAGCAGCAGGTATTGCTTCGGAAAACATTACCCTAGAAGCCGAAGATTTTATCCCCCCAGTGCCACTAGAAGACACACAGGCGATCGCCAATCTTCAAACTGGAGCGATCGCAGGTGGGGTAATGGGATTTTTGATTGGCTTATCTATTAGCTTGGTAGTTACTGATTTTGCTAATCTCGGACTCGCAGCTTTAGGCAACTTTCAAACCATACATTATTTTGCTCCTTTGATGGGTGCGATAGTAGGTGCTGCGGGGATCAGTTTAATTTCTGCTAGTAGTGGTGCTAGCGTCCCTAAATCCGATACCAACATCGAAGAGCGTCCTAAATCTACCAGATATTTAGTAGTGGTTAAAGGAACTCCTGAAGAAACTAACCTCGCTAGAGAAATTATCGCTCAACAAGGTGGTGTCGTCGAAGAAGCAGATAGATAGGGGACAGTAATCAGTAGCAAGTAGCAAGTAGCAAGTAGCAAGAACAAGTAGCAAGTAACTAACCACTAACAAATTAGGAGCATTAACCATGACTAGAGTAGCAATTAATGGCTTAGGTAGAATTGGCAGAGCAGTTTTAAAGATTATTTTGGATACTCCCGAATTAGAGTTAGTCGCAATCAATGATTTAGTACCCCCTGATAATTTAGCTTATTTGCTAAGGTACGATACGGTTTATGGTAAATATCCCCAAAAAATAGACTTTAGCGAAAACAGTTTAATTATTGCTGGTCAAGAATATAAATATTTTCAAGAAAAAGACCCTCAATCTCTGCCCTGGAAAGAGTTAAATCTTGATGTGGTGTTTGAATGCACAGGTGTATTTCGTAAAAAGGAAGGCTTAGAAAAACACTTACAAGCAGGGGCGAAAAAGGTTGTTTTGTCAGCACCAGCCAAAAGTGAAGGGATTGAAGTTATTGTTCCTGGTGTTAGTGAAGCATCAGCTAGCGAGAATAATTCTTTAATTTCTTGTGCTAGTTGCACTACCAACTGTATTGCTCCTGTGATGGAGATTGCCCAGCGTCGCTTGGGAGTGAAAAAGGCAATTATGACTACAATTCACGCTTATACCACCAGTCAAGGATTAGTCGATCAGCCCAGTAAAAAGTTCCGTCGAGGACGGGCTGCTGCGGTAAATTTAGTCCCTACTACTACAGGAGCAGCGATCGCCACTACCCAAGTTTTACCTCAGTTAGAAAACAAATTTGATGGCGTAGCAGTGAGAACACCAGTACCAGTAGGTTCAATTACTGATATCGTCGTGCTAACCGAACAAGCAACCAGCGTTGAAGCCGTCAATCAAATCTTTCGTGAAGAATCTCAAACTGAGAGATATCAAGGTATTTTAGGTATTTCTGAAGACCAAATTGTTTCTTCTGATATTGTGGGTGACTCTCGCGCTTCTGTTGTCGATCTGACTATGACTAAAGTTATTGATGGCGACTTAGTTAAAGTAATGAGTTGGTACGACAATGAATGGGGTTATGCTAATCAAATGATTCGCGAAGTTTTAGCCCAACAAAATTGAGATGAGACAAAGAGATGGAAAATACCTTAGAAGTCCGTTGGTTTGTTCGGGGAGTACCACCAGCAGTGGTACAACGTTGGTTTCAGTTTGAATGTCCAGGAAAACCACTGCAACAAGAACTAGAAACTAGAGAAGACCTATATATTGTTAAAAAACCAGAAGATCTCCAGCAAGTTCAGGCGATCGCTCCCCACATAACTCATAGTGAAGAAATTAACCTTAAATTACGTGAGGGCAATCTCGAACTCAAACTCAGACAACCCCAATTGAAAACTCAACAATTCGGTAATGTCAAAAATTTGGTGAAGTGGGAGGGAATAATCGAACAGTGGCGTAAATTAACCGAATCAGAAATAGGCTTGCTTACTTCTAGTGTTATACCGCAAAATGCCTGGATTTCCGTGATTAAAGCCCGAGAACAAAAACTAGAACGAGGCGTTAAAAGCGAATTAACTTGGCTACAAGTCAATAACGAACGCTGGTGGAGTGTTGCTTTTGAAATGAACCAAGAAAACGAAAATAACTGCTTTCAACAAGTTTTAGAGCAAGCCTGTCACACTTACTATGGTCCAAAATTAGTAGCAGCTAATTCTTACAGCTATAGTCGCTGGCTACTGGAGTTGCAACCTCCAGCTAAATCCCAATCTCAATTGAAAGTATAATTTTTAAGAATAATCAGAGGTATGCTCAGGGCGAGTGTACCACCAAGCCCAAGCAATTAGCACAAACTGAAAAGGTAATCTAATTGCTTGAAACCAAATACTATTAGGGATGTTTTCAATCTGAATTTGGTTAACTGCCATGTTAATGTTGGCTGGATAAACAGCAATCAATAGCACGACTAAAGTCCAAGCTGCTATTTGACTGACACTCGGAATTAACAAACCAATTCCGCTAAGAATTTCTACCAGACCACTAAGATAAACCAGCGCGCCAGGATAAGGCAGTAAATTCGGCACGATTTTAATAAAAGGTTCGGGAGCAACAAAGTGTAATACTCCAGCGATCATGATCGAAACCGCTAAAATACCGCGCCAAGTTGCTTTATTATCTAAAATTAATTTATTGAATAATTGTCGAAAATTCATCTTTTTTGCTTACCCATTTTCTGAGGACGTAGCCAAAAGAACTCTTGCATAAATCCGATAAACTTTGGTTGAGCCTAGGGAAAAGGTATAACAATTACTCCTTTCCCCCTTCCCCTTTTTCCTTTCTCCTGACAATGCCAAGAAGTCTGAAAGCTACGCCCTAAACTATCTATGCTCCGACTACTACACCACCATTAGGATGTAATACTTGTCCTGCAAAATAAGAAGAATCATCAGAAGCCAAGAAAACAAAGCTGGTAGCAACTTCAACAGGTTGACCAGGACGTTTCATTGGTACTTGTTTACCAAAGCCTTCGACTTGTTCAGCAGGAAAAGCATCGGGAATAAAAGGAGTCCAAATCGGACCAGGAGCTACTGCATTAACCCGAATTCCTTTGGCGAGTAAAGACTGGGACAAAGAACGAGTGAATGCTAAGATTGCCCCTTTAGTGGTTGAGTAACTCAGTAAAGCTGCATTACCTTTATAAGCATTAATCGAAGTAGTGTTAATAATCGAACTACCTTCTTTAAGATGGGGAATTGCAGCTTTGCACAGATAAAACATCGAGAAGATATTAGTACTAAAAATATTACCCAACCGTGCTGAATCGATATCTTCTAGAGTTTTGGGGTTTTCCATGTATTGTTCGGCAGCATTATTAACCAGAATATCTAGCTTACCCAACTGTTCTACAGTTTTTTGGACTGCTTCGGCACAAAAGTGATCGTTGCTAATATCGCCAGCAATTAATATACACTTTTGTCCTTGTGCCTCAACTAATTCTTGCGTCTTTTTCCCATCTTGATGCTCGTCGCGATAAACAATCGCCACATCTGCGCCTTCTTTAGCGTATAGCACTGCTACCGAGCGACCAATACCACTGTCACCGCCAGTAATTAAAGCCACTTTACCTTTTAGTTTATCGCTACCCTGATAACTATCGCGATCGTACTGAGGTTTAGGATTCATTTCTGATTCTAATGCAGGCTGTCTGTCCTGAGACTGAGCAGGAATTTGATCGGCGGAAATCGTCATCTTCGTTCTCCTTATTGATTGTGTGTAATAAATTTTTGAAAGCTGAGGCTATGTCAAATGCAACTTCGGGATTTTATTTTGTAGTAACCCTAAAAATATGCTCCGAGGAGTTAGGTTCAGCTATTGTTAATTTAGAAAAAAATCGCCCAGTTAAAATGTGTCATAAGTAAGATTTAGCTACAGCAGTTCTGAGCAAGAAGTAAGAAGTAATACAAAATCCGAAAATTTATAACTAAAGATAGTTGAAGCTGCTTGCTTACTTTTAATAGACTTTAATCTAATGAACTTAAGTTTTTAAGCGTTACTGAGTATGAGGTATGAGGTATGAAGAAACCCATTACTTCAAACTGCAAGGTAATACCATTTCTCCTTGAAGTTGCACTTAATATTTTAGGTTTAGATCTCACGCAAAGTTAAGGACATGGCTTTTGAGGTTTCCTCAAAAGTTTAAATTGTCTGCGCAAAGAGGTCAGACTCCGCGTCGTCCGAAGGACGTGCCGTTTAAACTTTGGAGGAAACCTCGCCCATACAGGCACTCCGCAAGGGAATGCTGACCTAGCAAAGGGGTTAAATTTTATTAAGTTCATTAGTTTTGGAGAAATAATTAATCACTATGCAAATACCACCAGAAATTACTTATCGCAATATTGATAAAACAGCAGCACTTGATGCTTTAATTCAAGAAAAAATTGCTAAATTAGAAAAATTTTGTGATTACATTAATAGTTGTCGCGTCATAGTAGAAAAAGCTCATGAACATCCCAATAGTGGCTCGCCCTATAAAGTAAGTATCGATCTGACTATTCCTCACGGACGGGAACTAGCGGTAAATTATAATCCTGATGTCGGTAAACAATATCCACCTCTAGAAGCAGTAATTCGAGATGCATTTGAAGCAGCACGTCGCCAAGTAGTCGGACTAACTAAAGAGCAAAAAGGCGAAAGAAAATTTCATCCCGAACAAGAAGTAAGTGCTGTCATTACTAAGTTATTTGCTGAACAAGGTTATGGTTTTCTTAAGGCAATTGACACTGGTAGAGAAGTCTATTTTCATCGCAACAGCGTCGTTAATGAGGATTTTGCCAATTTAGAAGTAGGTAACGGCGTAAGGTTTAAAGAAACTCAAGGAGAAATGGGTCCTCAAGCTACTACTGTACAGGTAATTGACCGACAAAGTTCTGCTACTAATGCTGAGTCTGCACCTTCGGAAGCAGAAAAACCAATGGGCTGGAAGTAAGTGATGGGCATTGGTGACAAGTTAATATGAAATACTTTATCGTTTGCTACCGATGGCTGACGCAAAGACGTGGAGATTTATGTGTAGCATTCATTTTGGTATTTCATGTAAGAAAAAACAGTTTTAGTCAACTACTACAGATAGTGTCTTATATCTCGGACAACACTAAATATGGATTAGAGTTGATTGGTACGGCGATCGCGCTTATTTCTCTGTTTGTTCTCTGAAAATATCTCATCGCTTATCTGTCTTCAGAAAGAAGCCTAATCTGGAAACAAAAATTAATCTGTTAAGTAATTTGGCTTTTCTATTATTTATTTGAGGGTGGTTTTTCCCCCAAAGCAATTATCAGTAGCAAAAACAATGACAGCAGAATTTGACTGGGACGAAATTGAAGTATCAGAAATCATCGAAGGGTTGACAGCAGTAATGCTTGCTCCAATAGTGTTACCTCTAGCAGCAGGAATTAATCAGCCATTAGCGAAACAGACTCTGAAAGAAGCGATCGCTTTTTCCCAGAGATGTAAAGAGGCGGTAGCAGATGCGAGAGAACGGTTTGAGGATGTTTTAGCCGAAGCCCAGGCAGAAATAGACCAAGAACCCCAGTCGAGAGCCAATTCAGAGCCACTACGTCCTAAACAACGCACCCATGTTGCTCAAGGAACTTCCGAAGTAGCAGGCGAAATACTCGATGCGGTATCGGAGTTAAATGCTCAACTTGGCTGGCTGACTCAGGGTTATGTAGATTTGCGCTTACTAATGCCTTTAGGGTTAGGCACTCTGGCTTTAGGGCAATTGATTACTCAGGGGGCGCAGTTGGATAAAGTTCCCTGGTATAACTTGGCTTGGTATGCTTTCGATAGTTTTCACAAGCTTAATCGACCAGAAACCTCAGAGCGATCGCCCCGTGAAGTCAGACCCGCTTTAACACCAGCCCAGTTATCTAGAGAAAATGAACTGACTAATGGTAACGATTAATTATCAAGGAAGTAGGAAGTAGTAAGTAGTAAGTAGCAAGTAGCAAGTAGCAAGTAGCAAGTAGCAAGTAGCAAGTAGCAACTAACCACTAATAACTAATAACTAATAACTAATAACTAATAACTAACAACTATAATTTCTTAGCTCAATGAGAGATAAATTTTTGTGATTCAGGCAATACACACTACGGTTAAAGGCAGAGCTAGGTATCAGGTAGAACCTCTCTATCGTTCGCGATCGCTACAAATCTATCTAGAGCGATCGCTACCTCAACAAACAGGCATTATTCAAGTAACCGCTAGCTCGATTACGGGAAATCTTTTAGTTAAATTTAATCCAGATAAAACTTCTGATGAAATTGCGACTCTGATTGAAAAAAGTTTAACTAATTACCGTCAACAAGATCGAAAATCTCAAGCCCAAAAAACAACACAAACTACTGAAGGAGAAGCACAACCACAAGAAAAATGGCATTTACTAGAGTTAGATTCAGTTTTAGCTAAATTTTCAACCTCGAAAACATTAGGATTAGACCGCGATGCTGCTAACCAAAACTATAATCGCTATGGAGCAAATACTCTGACTGAATCGAAATCTCGCTCTGATTGGGATATTTTTGCTGCTCAGTTTCAATCCTTACCCGTGGCTTTACTAGGTGTTGCTGCGGGTATTTCGATCGCAACGGGAGGCTTTGTCGATGCAGTGGCGATCGCAGGAGTAGTTTTAACTAATTCGGTGATTGGCTACACTACCGAAAGTCAGTCCGAAAAGATCATCCACTCGCTACAAAGTGATGATAAACCCTCAGCCTTAATTATTCGCGATGGTCAGCAGCAAGAAATCGAGAGTGAAGCAATTGTTTTAGGAGATATTTTAATTCTGCAAAACAACACTTATGTTGCTGCGGATGCGCGGTTGATTGAGAGTAATAACCTCAGCATTGATGAATCAGCCCTAACAGGAGAAAGTATTGCCGTTACCAAAAAAGCGAAAACCCTGACAGGAGAAGAAATACCTTTGGGTGAACGGATCAACATGGTTTATCAGGGGACATTTGTTACAGGAGGTAGTGGTAAAGCGGTAGTGGTAGCGACGGGTAAATTTACTGAAATGGGCAAAATTCAGGGGATGGTTAGCGAAGCCGAAGCTAGCGAAACCCCCTTGCAAAAACAATTAGATGAGGTTGGTTCTCAACTGGTAATGCTCTGTAGCGGAGTTTGTGGACTGACCTTTGGTCTGGGTTTATTTCGAGGTTATGGCTTTTTGCCAATGCTCAAAACAGCTATTTCTCTCGCTGTAGCGTCTGTTCCCGAAGGCTTACCGACTATTGCTACAACCACTCTGGCTTTGGGAATGCAGGATATGAGAAAGCGTCATATTCTAATTCGTGGTCTTAATGCGGTAGAAGCACTAGGTTCGGTTCAAACCATCTGTCTTGATAAAACGGGGACAATCACTCAAAATCAAATGGTTGTAGCTGAGGTGCATCTTGGTCTTGGGGTTCTGAAGCTTCAAGGCGATCGCTTGATCAAAGATGATACAGAATTTAATCCCGATGAATCGGAAGCTTTAACTAAACTGGTGCAAGTAGTCGCTCTCTGTAGTGAATCGGAAGTAAGCCCAGGGGAAGATGAAGCCTATGAGGTTAAAGGTTCTGCGACCGAAAACGCCCTAATTTACCTAGCAATGGCTGCGGGAATCGATATCCCCGAACTTAGAGACAAGCATCAGTTAATTAAAACTTATCCTCGTAATGAAGACCGTAATATCATGACTACGGTTCACGAAACTGAGGGAGAGAAAAAATTTGTCGCGGTTAAAGGAAGTCCTGAAGAAGTATTAGCCATCTGTACTTCGCAACTCAAAAATGGCGAGATAGTAAGTTTGACCGATGCAGATAAACAAGACTTAGAACTAGAAAATGAACGCATGGCGGGCAAAGCCCTAAGAGTATTAGGAGTGGCATATGCTTATGTTGAAAATTTGCAGGAAAATCCCGAACATAACCTAATTTGGCTCGGTTTGACGGGAATGGCAGATCCAATCCGTGAAGGAGTAGGGGACTTAATAGCAGGTTTTCATCGCGCAGGTATCGATACTGTAATGATTACAGGCGATCAGAGTCCGACAGCTTATGCGATCGCCAAAGAATTAAATTTGAGTCGCGATCGCCAGCTAGAAATTCTCGATTCTTCCGATCTAGCTCAAGTTGATCCTGATAAACTGCAAGCTCTTTGCGAACGGGTCGATGTATTTGCCCGTATTAGCCCCGCCGATAAATTGCAAATTGTTCAGGCGTTACAAGCTAAAGGCAAAATTGTCGCGATGACTGGTGATGGCATTAATGATACTCCTGCCCTTAAAGCTGCTAATGTGGGCGTAGCTATGGGTTCGGGCAAAGCAGATGTGGTTAAAGAAGTTGCTGATGTCGTCATCGAAGATGACCAACTAGAAACCATGATTAATGCAGTCAGTCGGGGACGCACGATTTATAGCAACATCAGAAAATCCGTTCACTTTTTGCTTTCGACCAATCTCAGTGAAATCATGGTAACGACAATCGCTACAGGAATCGGATTACGAGAACCCCTCAATACCATGCAATTACTCTGGCTAAATTTAGTCTCAGATATTTTCCCTGGACTAGCCCTAGCGATGGAACCACCAGAACCAGAAATCTTAAACCGTTCGCCCCGCGATCCTGACCAACCTATTATCAAGCGGTCTGACTTTGAACGAATTGCCCTAGAATCGGGTGTAATTTCTGCCAGTGCGCTAACAGCTTACAGTTACGGTTTAGTTAAATACGGACAACAACCCCAAGCAAGCACCATTCTATTTATGAGCCTGACTTTGGGTCAAGTACTACATACAGTTAGCTGTCGTTCTGAAACTCATAGCATCTTTGATCGCGAAAAACTTCCCCCTAATCCCTATGTTGATGGGGCAATAGTTGGCTCTGCGGGCTTACAGCTTTTACCGCTATTTATTCCAGGCTTGGGCAATATTCTACAACTCGCTCCCCTCGACCCCTTAGATTGGTTAGTAATCGCCAGTTGCGCAGGTCTGCCTCTAGTAATTAACGAAAGCACCAAAGGTCAGTAATCAGTTATTAGTTATTAGTTATTAACCACTACCTACTACCTTCTCCAGAACTATTGATCGGTGACAGGAACACCCAAAGTAGTCAGATAAATCACTGCTTCAGCTTCAGGAATTCCTAAGACTTGATTTACTTGGTCATCAAAAAATCCTCCGATCCCACTAACGCCCAATCCCAAGCGAA
>DAXETX010000224.1:0-18222 GCA_051155735.1 Xenococcaceae cyanobacterium | reverse complement strand
TCTCACTTACGCTTTGGTGCTGAACCAATTCGTTCCCCATATTTAATAGATCGCGCCAACTTTGTCGCTTGTCATCAGTGGACGTTTATCGAGAAACTAGACATCTTAGAAAATGCTGCTACAGGAGCAACTTTCTTACTCAATAGCCCCTACGAACCTGATGAAGTTTGGCAGCATCTACCGCTTCAGTTACAGGAACAAATTGTTCGCAAAGGACTTAAATTCTATGTGATTAATGCCAATCGTGTGGCACTCAATAGCGGGATGGGTGGCAGGATTAATACTGTCTTACAAACCTGTTTCTTTGCCCTAGCAGAAGTCTTACCCCAAGCAGAAGCGATCGCTAAAATCAAGCAAGCGATTCAGAAAACCTATGGTAAAAAGGGAGAAGCGATTGTTCAAAAGAATCTTCAAGCTGTAGATGCGACTTTAGAACATCTCTATCAGGTTAATACTTCTGTTCCGCCAGTTTTACCCACATCTAATCAAAATACTCCAGTATCTAACTCCACTCTTGACACTGCACCTAAATTTATCCAAGAAGTTACTGGTAAAATGCTGGCGCATCATGGCGACGAACTACCAGTAAGTGCTTTACCCTGTGATGGAACTTATCCCACTGGCACAACCAAATGGGAAAAACGCAATGTCGCCGAATTTATTCCCGTTTGGGAAACAAATGCTTGCGTTCAGTGTAATAAGTGCGTTACTGTCTGTCCCCATAGTGCCATTCGCAGTAAAACCTATCAACCAGAACTATTAGCATCAGCACCAGCTACCTTTAAAGCGATCGCAGCACGGGATAAAGACTTTAAAGGTCAAAACTTTAGCCTTCAGGTTGCCCCAGAAGATTGTACGGGATGTGCAGTATGTATCGATGTTTGTCCTGCTAAAGATAAAACCGACCCGACACGCAAAGCAATTAACCTCGAACCCCAATTACCCTTACGGGAACAAGAACGAGCCAATTGGGACTTTTTCCTCGATTTACCCCTCCCCGATCGCCGTAACCTCAAACTTAACCAAATTCGCCAACAACAGCAAGAAGAACCCTTATTTGAGTTCTCTGGGGCTTGTGCTGGCTGTGGCGAAACCCCTTACCTCAAAATGGTAACGCAGCTATTTGGCGATCGCATGGTAGTAGCAAATGCTACTGGCTGTTCTTCTATCTACGGCGGTAACTTGCCTACTACTCCCTGGACGCAAAATGCTCAAGGGCAAGGACCAGCCTGGGCTAATAGTTTGTTTGAAGACAACGCGGAATTTGGTTTAGGCTTCCGAGTCTCCCTCGATAAACACACTCACTTTGCGAGCGAACTCTTACAAAAATTAGCGGGAGAATTAGGAGATAACTTAGTTACCAATATACTCAATAATCCCCAAAAAACCGAAGCAGATATCTATCAACAAAGAGAGAGTGTTACTCAACTCAAACAACAACTCCAACAACGACTAACTACTAACGATGAACAACTAATAACCAACGCTCAACAACTCTTAACCCTCGCCGACTACCTGGTTAAGAAAAGCGTCTGGATTATTGGCGGTGATGGTTGGGCTTACGATATCGGTTACGGTGGTTTAGATCATGTTATTGCTAGTGGACGTAATGTCAACATTCTGGTCATGGATACCGAAGTTTACTCCAATACAGGCGGTCAATCTTCCAAAGCCACTCCTAGAGGCGCGGTAGCTAAGTTTGCAGCTAGTGGTAAACCAGCAGCCAAAAAAGACTTGGGTTTAATTGCCATGACTTACGGTAATGTCTATGTTGCTAGTATCGCGATGGGGGCGAAACCAGAACAAACTCTCAAAACCTTCTTAGAAGCAGAAGCTTACGAAGGACCTTCCCTAATCATTGCTTATAGTCACTGTATTGCCCACGGCATCAATATGACCACAGCGATGACTCATCAACAATCTCTAGTTGATAGTGGTCGTTGGTTGCTCTATCGTTATAATCCCGATCTCAAAGAATCTGGTCAAAACCCTCTAAGACTAGATAGCAAACAACCCAAAGAGAAGATCGATAAATCTGTCTATGCGGAAAACCGCTTCAAAATGTTAACTAAATCCGATCCAAACCATGCTAAAGAGCTTCTAGCAGAGTTCCAAGAGGATATTGATACACGTTGGCAAATGTATCAGTATTTAGCTGCAAGATAGTAGATAAGGTAAATAATATTAATTATCGGATGGGGAGAGCGATTGCTCTCCCCATATTTGCTATTTCAAGTAGAAGTAGCAAGATTAAATAATGCACTACACCTGTCTTGAAAATAGAAGTCAGGAGTTAGGATAAAACTATTTTCATCTTTTAAATTACATCTGGGCATTTATAAAATTAAAATTATTCGTGCAAGAAGTCTAATCAGGAAACTAAGAAAATATTAGTTATTATTCAAGCAATTCTTGTGGTTAATGATGAACTTGATAATTTAGTGTGGCTTGTATTGTGATAAACAAAGATATTTTGAAAAATAAAGCTTTTATTGTATTTTTACTCTTTATTACAGCTAGTTGTGGAAAACAGCCAGCAGTTTCTGTAGAAGTTCAAACTTTAGACATCAACAATATTCAATTAAGCTCAGAGTTTCTTGGTCGTTTAGAAGCCAAAGAGAAGTCAACATTGGCTCCAATAGTTGACAGTAGGATAATTGAAATTGCCGTACAGGAGGGAGGTGCGATTGAACAAGGAGATTTAGTTGCTCGAATCCAACCAAGTCAAGATAGTGCTACAAACAATCAAGATTTGAATCGCATTACTGCACCGATTGACGGAATAATTGGCAATATAGAGCCTAACGTTGGAGATTTCATCGGGATTGGAGAGCCAATAACTACTATTACTCAAAATAGTGTCCTAGAGATAAATATGAGTGTTCCTCTAGAGCAAACCGATCGATTAGAACTCGGTTTACCTGTTGAAATTATTGACCGTCAAGGTGAAGCGATCGCTGAAGGTGACATTAGCTTTATATCTCCTAGCGCAAATCGTAGCACACAGACAATTTTAGTGAAAGCAGTATTTAAGAATAACGGTACACTTAAAGATGGCAGCTTTGCCAGAGCTAGAATTATTTGGTCAGAACAACTAGGAATTTTGATTCCTACCCAAGCAGTATCGCGTATTGCAGGAAAATCCTTTGTTTATGTGGCAAAAGAACAAGAAGATGGCAAAAAAGCCCTAGTAGCCGAACAACGATCTGTTAAATTAGGAGCAATTCAAGGACGATCATATCAGGTCATTTCTGGTTTAAAATCAGGCGATCTGTTAATTACTTCTGGTATCTTAAATCTTACTAATGGTACTCCTATCGATCTAGGAGAGTAAATATTCGCTGGTAGTTCACTCAAGTTCAGGAAAAACAATAGACTTAAAAGCGATCGCTTGCCTGTGAAAAAATATATTAAACAATAAAAAAGGGTGAGGTATTTATTCCTCACCCCTGAGTAAGCGACTAACTAATAACAGCCGTTTCTTTGCCACTACTAAACAAAGATTTGAGAATTGTTTCTGCCATTTGAGGGCTAGTTAGACCCAAACTTGCTTTAGATTCATCTGGTTTAGCATGATCTACGAGGACATCTGGGACACCAAAACGTTTCACTGGTACTAAGATATTGTTATCATGTAATGCTTCGAGTACCGCAGAGCCAAAACCACCCATCACGCAGCCTTCTTCTAAGGTAACGACTTTACCAATGCGTTGTGCTAGGGGTAGGATTAATTCTGTGTCTAGCGGTTTGACAAAACGAGCATTCACCACAGTAGCTTCAATACCATGTTCGCTGAGAATTTCTGCTACTTGCATCGCAGGATGTACCATTGTGCCATAACCGAGAAGTAAGACATCATCGCCATTGCGAAGAATTTCTCCTGTACCGATGTCAATCGCTTCCCAACCTTCTTCCATCAGAGGTACACCAACACCATTACCACGAGGATAACGCATTGCAATTGGACCAGCAGTATAGTTGACTCCTGTTACTACCATGCGCTGTAACTCCGCTTCGTCTTTTGGTGCCATAACAACCATATTAGGAATACAGCGTAGATAAGCTATATCGTACATCCCTTGGTGAGTTGGTCCATCTGCACCAACAATTCCGGCTCGATCTAAACAGAAGAAAACAGGAAGATTTTGAATGCAGACATCATGAATTACTTGGTCGTAAGCTCTCTGAAGAAAAGTCGAGTAAATCGCAGCTACAGGACGCATTCCCTCACAAGCTAAGCCAGCAGCTAATGTCACCGCATGTTGTTCGGCGATACCGACATCTACATACTGTTTTGGTAGTTTCTTTTGTAGTTTATCTAAACCCGTACCTGTTGCCATCGCAGCAGTAATACCGACAATTTTAGAATTACTTTCCGCGAGGGTCGTTAGAGTATGAGCAAAAACTTTTGCGTATTTGGGTGGTTTGGGAGTGTTAGCAGGATGTGCTTTTCCTGTTGCCAGATTAAAGGGATTTTGGGCATGATAACCTACTTGATCCTTTTCGGCGATCGCATATCCTTTGCCTTTAACAGTTGCCACATGCACTAGTACTGGTCCTGCTACCTTATGAGCCTGTTTGAAGGTAGCAATTAATTCCTGTAAATTGTGACCATCAATTGGACCAAAATATTTAAAGCCCAATTCTTCAATTACTGCACCTACTTTTGGCACGGCTAAACGTTTCATTCCCTCTTTAACCCGCTCCATCTCAGGAGTTAGGGATTCGCCTACAAAAGGCAAATTCTTAAATTGCTCTTCTAAGTTATCAGAAAGAAACTGCATCGGCTCAGAAAGACGCACCTTATTAAGATAGCGAGAAATTGCCCCTACATTGGGAGAAATCGACATCTCGTTATCATTTAAAATCACCATCAGGTTAGTTTTCGGCAAATGACCTGCATGATTAATCGCTTCTAATGCCATCCCCCCAGTCAAAGAGCCATCGCCAATGATCGCGACACATTTATAATCTTCGTCTTTAGCATCTCTGGCTAAAGCCATACCTAAAGCAGCAGAAATACTAGTAGAAGCGTGTCCCGCACCAAAGTGATCGAATTTACTTTCACAACGCTTGAGATAACCAGCAATACCGTCTTTTTGCCTTAGAGTCTCGAAGCGGTTATATCTGCCAGTAAGTAGTTTATGGGGATAAGCTTGGTGTCCTACATCCCAAACTACTTTGTCGCGATCCAAATCGAGAGTTTGATACAGAGCAATAGTTAATTCTACTACTCCTAATCCAGGTCCTAAATGACCGCCACTAGTGGCTACTGTTTGTAAATGCTTTTCTCTTATCTGACGGGCAATGTCTTCTAGCTGTCGAATTGACAAGCCGTGCAACTGGTTAGGATGAGTTATTTCGCTTAAGTGCATACCTTACCGTTTTTAATTCTTAAATCGTCTATTGTCGTTCTAAAATAAATTATCCTACTTTTGCTGCCGACAAAGTTGTAAAAAGCTACTTTTAGCAAAATCAATTTTTATTAATTGGCTTTTAGGACTTACTATTGGGATCGTAGGGAGTTAGCTAAACATTAGATATTTTAAGCAAATCTAAAACTTTTATGAGTAAGATATTCTAGTTTTAGAGGATGTAACAATTGGTTAATTTCGTTATAGTATTTTAGCTAATTTAATAGGAATAAATACTTATGGGTCTTAAAGAACAAATTGGCGAAGATATCAAATCAGCAATGAAAGCCAAAGATAAAATTCGTTTAGAAACAGTGCGAGGCATCAAAAAAGCGATCTTAGAAAAAGAAGTTGCCCTGCGCCCCAAAGGACAGGATAGTCTGACAGAAGCACAAGAAATTGAACTTTTAGCCCAGCAAGCTAAACAGCGTCGCGATTCTATTGCCCAGTACCAAGATGCGGGCAGAACCGACTTAGCAGCAAAAGAACAACAAGAACTAGCAATTATTGAAACTTATCTCCCCCAACAACTCGATGCTGCGGAATTAGAAAAGACTCTAGCGCAAATTATTAGCGATGTTGGCGCAAGTTCTCCTAAAGACTTGGGTAAAGTGATGGGAGTAGCGATGAAACAGCTAAAAGGTCAAGCCGACGGTAAAAAAATTCAGGAAATAGTTAAGAGTAAGTTGAGCGGTTGACACTCCCGCTAAAGACTCAAGATAGAGCGATCGCCCTATAGGAAAAAAAATTAATTGCTTAATTCTATAAGCCCTATGGGAAAGCGATCGCAAATTAGCTTAACTAGATTATCTGCATCTAAATTATAAGTATGTTCTAATAATTCAAAAGTCAGGTTTTGCAAAGAACTCAAGTTCACTAAAGACCTAAGTTCTTTAATTTCAATTCCCCCAAAAACTTCATCAGCAGCTTGAAAAATAGCATCTGGATAAGTAGCAGCAAAATGTTCACTCCATTGATTGGCTTTAATGTATTGTGATTTTTTGCCTAACTTATTGCGTTTTTGAATTTCTCGAAGACTATTAAGAATTGAACTACGCCAACTTCGGGTTACTCTTTTTTCTACTTGGACTTTAATTAAATGAATTAACAAAATAACCAAAAAAGATTCTAAGTTGTTAATTTTATCCTGTCTGCCCATCAGTTCTAGTTCTTCGACTATAGTCATCGCCCGTTCATACTGATGATTTAACAGACAGTTCTTTAACTCCAGTATTTCTTCCATAATCTACTAGATTGTCGAGAGGTCTTAATTGGTTAGAGATTTTTACTGAGATCGCTCAAGAACCTGATTCTAGTCTTTTTTGCCATTCTTGGTCAATTTTGTCTTGATTTGCCAAATTTTGGTCTAAAAGATCGGTTTCAGTAGTATAGGCAGTATCGCCTCGGTCGATGATTTTTTGTTGAGCAAATTGATGAGTATAAAGTATTTTTGCTTGTAATTTAGGATCGGGATTCTCTAAAGCGATCGCCCGTTCTTGGCGTATTTGGTTGCGAGTCGCGATTTTTTGATTCCGATTTTGCAGCCAGAAGTAGCGAATCAGAGGTACAACGAGAAAAGCTAAACCATAGCCGAGAAGTAGCCAATAAATCGAACCGACAAACGCAATAATCCCTCCTGAAGCTGCGATTGCCCCATCTCGTAAAAGAGAACCCAAGACTAAGGCTAAGACCAAGTTTAAAGCACCCAATCCTACCGCCAGCATTTTTTGTCCGCTACTAGCTTGACTAAATTGCCAAAGTTTTTCTTGTAGGTAGACTCGAAGCGATCGCTTGTTGCGACGATCTGCCATAACTTGCAGTTCAGGAAAATAGTAAATAATTTCTCCTTGAGGAGACACTTGAGGATAGCCATTAAACCGAGCTAAAACAGGAATCATAAAGTCTTCATCAGCATCAGTTCGATCCACATAGGGCGCAATTTGTTCCGCTGTCACTGCTCCTTCATTATTGCGAATTACTTGAGCGATAGTTGCATTGCGATTGGCTTCTAGATCAGGATTTGGATCGCCATCACCAAATAAGAAAGAAAAGACAGCTTCTAAAAAGTTCATCTCATCCGCTGAAGGACTTTTTCTTTGTTGACGACGACGGTAATAATTGGGTTGAAATACCCAAAAAATATCAGGACTAATCCAGAAGCGGGGCAGAAATACCATACCACCACCTCTGCCATAGCTACCACCACCATTGTCATCGCGATCGCTTTGAGAACTATAACTAACAAAAATTATTGCTAAAATTGCCACAGAAATTAAAATAATTGAGGCAATCAGCATAATGCCGAAAGAAATGCGGATTAGATAAAATAAGACGCGCCAGACTTTTGACCACCACTGTTGCCAACGTAATTGCCAGTATTTGTTGCGTAAAATCGTGCGAAAATTTTGCGGAAAAGAATAAACAATATCTCCCGACTCAGCAACTTGTAAATGTCCTCCTGCATCAGAAGCCAGGGCGAGTAATCCTTGTTGTGCCAGATTTAACTCTAGTCCTGCTTGTGCTGCCACATCACCTACGGTGACACGATAGTTTAATTGTTCTACTGAACGGAGAATCTGTGGGTTAGGAGTCATGATGTGAGTTAGTTACTCGAAACAAAATAGGATATAGCTCTTTCTCTCATCTTATCGTTTCGTTATTTTTTTGGGGAAAAGGGCATTGAGCAATCGTGACAAGTTAAGGGCTTGTGTTGTTTGTCAACTGGTTTATAGCTTTTAGCTCTTAGCTTTTAGCTTTTGGCTTTTAGCTTTTAGCTTTTAGCTTTTAGCTCTTAGCTTTTAGCTATTAGCTTTTGGCGCGATCGCTTTGAAATCAAGCTTAACTTATATATATAGTCTGATTAAATTAGTCAAACACTACCTGTAGTGCTTGACTCAGCCAGGCTAATCGCCAGAGTTTAACTGCGACGTTCGGGATTCTCAACCCCGATCAAACGATTCCATAGTATATAACTAACTTCGCTTTTGGGAATGATTAGTTCATCTGCTGCTACTGACATATCTCCCATCGCGGTAAATTCTTGACGCAGTGGATCTTGAAGATTGATATATACTGCACCTTGTTTAAGACGAGTTCCTGCTTTGAGAATCGGAATTTGTTGCAGTTCCTCATCGGTAAATGCGGTTAGGCGATCGCTCAACTCAGGAAAATCACTAGCAGTTTGTTCGGATCTATCAGTTTGATTGGCGGTGATCCCAACATTTTGCCCCGCCATCGGATTGGGATTTAAATCTTGTTGCCATTGGTCTGATTGTTGGTCATTAGGATGACCTGGTTTTTGAGAAACCATAAAGCTATACTCCATTCGATAGGTTTATTTTCCCTAAAAACTATGGGTTAAACATCTAACAAAAGTAGAAGTTAAATTGGTTTGGGTGTCAAAATTTCTTTTACAATAAAAGCGAATTCTGGAGCAACTAACTTTGGCTTGAATCTCAGCAAAATTAATTAGAAGATGGGTAACTTAGGTAAAAAAAGATTAGAATCTCTAACTGCGATCGCTCGTTATGCGATCAGTGGTGGTACTTTAGCTGCTGCACCACTTCCTGGTGGCGAAGTTCCAAAACAAATTGTGTTAACTACCTCTGATATTTTTATGTATATTGCGATTTGGCGCATTTACTTTGAGGAGGAAATATCTCAGCAAACATTGCTAGAAATGATGGCAGAGTTAGGCTTGATTACATTAGCTGCTGCGGGAACGGCATATGTTGTCGCCAAAAGCAGTACTGCAGTACTATCAGAAATTGCTAACCGTTTCGGCTTACTTGGTTGGGGCATTGCTGCAACTGTAACTGGTTCGCTAACGAGTCTATGTGGCTTGTTATGGATTGTGTGTTGTGATTTCTTGTATGAAAGAAAAGCTAGAGTTGAATCAACAAAAAATTAAGAAATAAATGAACTATCATTTAGAACAATCGATAAACTCAAAAGAAAGCTCAGAGCGATCGCTTTATGCCCAAGATTATGCCTTATGGATTCAAACAACTGTTGAGCAACTTAGTCAGCAAAATTTTCAGGCAGTAGATTGGGAAAATTTAATCGAAGAGGTTAAGTCTTTGGGCAAAAAGGAACGTAGAGCCTTAAGAAGTTATTTAACTAGATTATTAGAGCATTTGCTAAAAAGATGCTATGTTAATTTGCCAGATTGTTATCAAGGTTGGGAAAAAGAAATTAGAAATTTTAGAAATGAAATCGAAGAAATCTTAATTGATTCTCCTAGTCTCAAGGCTTATTTAGCTGAAATGCAGTCTTATTGTTATCAAAAGGCTTTAGAAAATGTAAAAGATGATTATCCTGAGATAAACTTTCCTAGTACATCTTCTTTTGACCAAAATATAGACAATTTACTCAGTAAAAAATATTGGTAAAAATGCTTTTCAAATTTTGATGTAAGATTAAATGCGTGACAGCTTATTCTCGACTAAGTTTCTTGTTAATGGACGAGCAATAATATTAGTATGACAGGCTGTCTTTTGCTTAACAGTTATAGTTACTGAGATAATTACTAATCTAAGAATCGTATTTGTCTCAACTAGCAATGAAACAACAGCTTTTACTTTCTTTGATTATTGGTCTTACTATAACTTCAGTAAATGCTCACGAACAGATAGAAGGCGGTCATTCTGATTCCTCTCATCACCAAACAGTAATGATTTCTGAAGATCAGCCTGTTCCTAGTGTAGATTTAGTAATATATGAAGATAGTATGAAAGGTTGGAATCTAGAAGTCAAATTAAACAATTTTGAGTTTGCGCCAGAAATGGTTAACAAAGCAAATGAGCTAAATAAAGGACACGCTCATTTATATATTAATGGTGAAAAAATAACTCGTCTTTATAGTAATTGGTATTATTTAGAGGAGTTACCTGTAGGGACAAATGAAATTAAAGTTAGTCTGAATACTAATGGTCACGAATTTTTAATGTACCAAGGACAATTAATTGAAGATATTGAAGTTATTGAAGTTGAGTAAAGCTATTTGTTTAAGCTAATTTAGTAAAATTGATTGTGGATAAAATTAAGAATTTGCTGATGAATTAGGTCTGGAGTTTCGGTCGCATCGATAATTAAAAGAGGATCGGCATACTCTTGAAAAACTGTTTGATAATTTTGGCTAACTCTAGTTAACTTGGCTTGATTTTCATAAACTTCTTTTAAAGAACGTTCTTTAATTCTAGCTAGAGATATCTCTACAGGAAGATCGAGATAAATTACTAAGTCAGGATTCGGAAATTTATGATTTAATTTACTGATAAAGTCAAATTGTTCTGGAGTTTGACAATTATAGGCTAGAGAAGAAAAATAATATCTAGTACTAATTATATGAAATCCCTCTTGAATTAATTTAAAAACTCCGTCAATATCATTGTATAAGTGATCATGGCGATCGCTTGCAAATAAATACGCCATTTGTTCATCGAATAAATCAGCATCTTCTGTAAATAAAATTCTTTTTTTTAAAGCTTGTCTAATCAGATTTCCAATAATACCGCTAGAAGGTTCTGGGCTAATTACAGCTTTATCTCCTTGAGCAATTAAAGCTTTTTTCAGTAATTCTGATTGAGTAGATGTACCTGCTCCATCAATTCCTTCGAGCACAATAAAAAGTTTTTTCTGATTATTTTTAAGATTTAGATTCATTTTTGAATTATTAATTTAAACTAGTTAAGTTCACTTACTAAAATTTCTTTTAAGCTTCAACCAAGTTTTTAGCCAACGGTATTTTTGAGGTTGTTTTTGTAATTTTTGCTGATAAAATTTTGCAACTATTTTAGTTAGAATCACCGAAAAACTAGGGTCAAGAGTAGCAATTTCAGTTTTAAGTAAGCCTCGAATTGCATTATTACTCAGTTTAATTTTATTTTGCATCATAACAATAACTGTAGTAATTAATTCTTCAGCGCGATCGCCGATAATTGTACAGCCTAATATTTCTCCTGGCGCAGTTAAAATAAATTGACACCAGCCAGTATTTTGTGCTGATATTTGAGATTGAGTAATATTTTTAAAATATTCTCTAACAATATATATTTGATGTTGATAATTTTGTTTAGCTTCTATTTCATTAAGTCCCACACTTACTAAAGTAGGAGTAGTAAATACGACTCTAGGAATCAAAGCATAATTTGTCGCAAACCAGGGCAAAAGTAAGATATTTTTTAAAGCGAGATTAACTTGCTGTTGCGCCATCTCAGTAGTAAAAGCGCTTGTGCTATCACCACAAGCATAAATACTTTTATTAGTAGTTTGTAACTTGTTGTTAATAGTTATACCTGTGTCGTCATATTTAACTCCAACTCCTGCTAAATTTAATTTGGTTAAATTTAATTCTCGATAATCGCCAAAAACAATTGTATCTACTACTAAAGCTTTGTCTCCAGCTTGTAGCCATGTTTCATCAACAATTTTTTTGATTTGCTTTACAGGAGAGTTAGGAATTATTTCTACGCCATCAGCTTCTAACTGGGCTTGAATGAGTCTTACTGCTGCTAAATCTTCTGGCAATAAAATTCTCGGTTGTGCAACTATTAAAGTAACTTTTTTTCTGAGTCTTGCTAAAACTTGTGCTAAAACTAAACTAGCAGCAGAATTTCCGATTACAGCTACATTATTTCCTAAAGATGTTAAATTTTTTTGTTGCCAAACATCAGGATAAGTTAGGCATTTTACCAACTCAATTCCTGGAAAAGTAGGTATTTTAAATTCAGACTGTATTGTAATTAAATAATTACGCGATCGCAGTTTTCTTTTGCCAGCAATAAAAGCTTGTTGAGGCAGACGACAAAACTCCCCTTCTCCCCAAACAATATCGACACCCAAAGCTTCTAAATTAGCCAGAGAATTATCCAACAATAAATCACTGTTAACAATATTATTAATCGCTTCAAAATCAATTGCTAATTGACAATCCAACTGATTCTGTTTAAGCCAAGTACTATAATTAACTTGTTCTCTTAAATTTGTTGCTGCTTGAAAAATCAAACAATTACTAGCTAATTGCTGCTTAATTATTCTAGTTGAGGTTAGAGTAACCAATGCTACTCTTGCTCCTAACAAAGTCGCTTTCTCGGCAGCTTCTATTCCTACTTTACTACTGCCTATTACTACCAAATCATATTCCATATTTTGACTCTAGTTGAGTGTGAAATAGTAGTTTCTAGTTTTTAACCTTTAACTACCAATCATCCAAGATACTAATTAATGAATTTAACAAATAATGATTCTCTTCAGGCTTTCTTACCGCAATTCTAAAATATCGATCTCCCAACTCAGAAAAACTGAGACAATCGCGAATTAAAATATGGTATCGCTGCAATAATTTTCTTTGCAATTGCGTCACCGATACGCGACTTTTAACTAATATAAAATTGGCAGCACTAGCTAAAGGTTCAAACTGAGGAATATTAGCTAAACCTTGACTTAACTCATTTCTAGCACTTGCTAACCACTGCCAAGTAAATTGTTGAAATTCTCGATCTTGAATAGCTGCGATCGCAGCTACTACTGCTAAACTATTGACTGACCAAGGATCGCGGTATTTTTGCCACTGTTGTAAAATTTGCGGATTGGCGATCGCATAACCAATTCTCAATCCAGGTAAACTATAAAACTTAGTCAATGAACGCAAAACAATTAAGTTAGGATAGCTTGAAACCAGGTCAATTAAACTTTGTTGTGCTGCTGGTGGGATAAAGTCCATAAACGCTTCATCAATCGCCACCAGCGAAAATTTATCTAGATAAAAAATAATCTCTTCTCGCTCCCAAAGTTTGCCTGTCGGATTATGAGGATTATTTAACAATAACCCACTATCGACAGCAGAGCGATCGCTAATTAAAGAAGCTAACTTCTCGAACGGTAGAGGATTAGTCAGCCTAGTAACATTAGCAGCAAAAGCGGTTAATGCTCGATAGTAATCCCCAAAAGCAGGAGCAACTACGTAAGTTTTTTGACATTGAGCTAACTCTTTAGCAATCCAAGTCAACAATTCTGCTGCCCCGTTTCCTGGCAAAATATAGTCAGGACTTGTCTGATGATATTGTCCTAAACAATTTCTCAACTCAGAATATTCTGGATCGGGATAGTGCTTAAGTTGGGCAATACTATTTTTGATCGCATTTGATACCGTCTTAGGTATGCCATAAGGATTGATACTAGCAGAAAAATCCAAAATCGAAGCAGCAGGACAGCCTACAATATTAGCTGCCCAAACTACATTTCCACCGTGTTGGGGTCTGCCCAAAGTCAGATTAAATATTGTTAAGATTATTTGGGAGCTACTTTTTCTTTAAATAGCTTCCCAGGTGAAAAAGCGGGTACTGTGGTGGCAGGAATGGACATTTTTTCCCCCGTTTTGGGGTTGCGTCCTTCGCGTTCTTTACGAGCGCGAGGTTCAAAAGAACCAAACCCGACCAAGGTAACTTTATCACCTTCAGATACAGCTTCCATAATGGTTTCGATCGCAGCACTAAGCACTGCGTCTGCTTGTTTTTTGGTTACAGTAGCTCTTTGAGCAATGCGATCTACCAATTCACCTTTATTCATGAAAAATCTCCTTGTTTATAGCAGTAATTAAGTTCTAGCCAACTTCGTCCTGGCACGACGAAATATTAGGACTAGTTTGAAAAATTGAGCCTATGTCTTGAAACTTCGGAATTCTAGAGCATTTGAGTTAATGAAGTCAACAATATTTAAGGTTAAAAATCCTCAAATAACCATAGGCTACAATTTTTACTGCTTTATTCTACGCTTTCCTTGCCGACTATGGAACGCGGAAACCACTATTTTATCTAGATTTCAACAATTTTTTTGGATTTTAGTCCTAAAAAACTAGTTTTTCTAAGTATTTATACCTGAAAATCTTTAGGTACAGAAAGAACTGTAAAGAATTGCATCTTTTGACTCTAGGGCAAAATTATTTTCGATCAGCTTGAACAAACTACTATTTTCGATAAAACTAATTTCATAATCGCTTGTCAAAGAGCTAGCCTTCTCTTCGCGATCGCAAAAAAGCTGATTCAGTTGGCTAGGCTCAGATAAAATTGGGAACACATTGGAGGTAGTTTCGCTGCTTTCGTGATTAACATTAAAAGTTTCCGATTTGACTTCAGGTTCTACAATAATTTCGTGATTGGGTTGCATCACCGAAGAATAATAGCCGTTAGCATTTACCCCAACAAAATAGGTAACTCTACCTTTAACAGCTTTAAACACTTCACCACCAAAAACGGTGGTAGCCCGAAGAATAATTGTTTGCTCAGGATTAGATTTAGACTGACGAAAATAGTAAAAGCGATCGCCTTGACGGCAAATCCCAATATAAAAATTGTAGGTCAAAAAACTGTGTACCTCCTCATAACCCTGTCCTAATCGTTGACAAATTCTTCTAGCTTGATCGGAAACCTGAGAAGAGGTTAAATTTACCTGATAATTGGTTAAAACAGGATTTTTTGGCTCATCATGAGAAGCTCTCGCTGTTCGGCTTATCCCATAAAATTTGATTCCAGTCAGACTAACAGCAGTCAGTAATAATATTTTTATCCCACAATTAATCATTAAAAAACTTGATATAGACTATAAAGTGATTTTTTTATCAATGATGCTGGCACTCTAAACCAAACTTATGGAATAAACTACAGCAATATTTTTTTATTTAGTTTAGTAATAAATAGTAAAAACTCAGGCAATAAAAGCTTTTAAATCGTAGGGTGCGCTTTTATTAAAACAGTCTAGAATACCTTCGGTACTAAATTACAACTAAAATGTAAAGAAAATATTAATTTTTTGTAAAGGAGAAAACTAAAATATTTTACTTTGTTAGCGATACTAACTTAAAATACTAGGGCAAAGGAGATGCTCGATTTTATTCGCTTTTTACGTTGGCTTAATTGGAAAACTTTTCAGAGAACTTTCGCTTTGACAGTAGAAAAGCGGTTAACTGGTTTAGCAGCAGAAATGGCTTTTAACGCTATGTTGGGGTTATTTCCTGCAATAATTGCCGTGCTAACAGCGATGAGTTTATTTGAAAATTCAATCGACCAAACTTTAGGAGATTTAGCCATACATCTTGCAGGAATTATTCCTCAGCAAGTCTGGAATTTGATCTTAAACTTTACAGAAGATGTTAAAGTTTCTCAAGGGAAAAGTTGGTTTTCTTTAAGCTTTGTGGCTACTATTTGGGTGATTTCTGGCGTAATTGGCTCTGCTAGTAATGCCTTAGATAATATCAATCAAGTACCTGCTAGAGCTAAAAAGCCTTTTTGGCATACCAAGTTAGTTGCTATTTTATTAACAATTGGAACAATAATATTACTATTTATTGCTTCTTTCTTATTATTAATTGGTGATTTTCTTTTAGAATTAGCACTTCAACAAAACTGGAGTCAGTTATTGTTATTGACTTGGCAAATTTTTAGCGTTATTGTCACTATTTCTATCGTTGTTACCGCTCTATTAATTTTAATTCAAGTCAATAATAATAATACCAAGAAAAAATCCAAAAAATATCACGGTAGTCTCTCAGGATTTATCATTATAATTAGTACAATTTTGATTCAAATTGTCTATTTTTTCTTTGTGATCGTCAAAAAATTAATTGTGGAATCCAATGTAGAAGTAACGGTAAGTAATCTTTTAATTAGCATTTGGCGATTATTAAGTCTGCCGATGGCATTAGCCGTAGTTGCGATCGCTTTTGCCTTTATTTATCAGTTTGGCACAAGTATCAGAGCTAAAGAAACTCCTTTGATCCCAGGAGCAATATTAGCTGCTATTTCTTGGGCAATTGTCTCACTTTTATTTCGGGTTTATGTGACTCATTTTGGTGCATATAATCGCATCTATGGCGCATTGGGAACAGTAATTGTGCTAATGTTGTGGCTTTATCTCAGTTCTTTGGTCATGCTGTTGGGAGATCAACTCAATGTGGTAGTAGGGGAAGCCATACAGCAAAATTCCCGCCCTAAAAATAAATCAGACCGCTGATGAATTTTGGCTAGGATCAGGGTAAGCATTTTTTGAGTGAACAATTAAGAATCATAAATACGACATTCTGGAGCATCGGGATTAGCTGCACAATAATCTTGGAAAGAATTAAAATTTTCGGGAGTCACCTGACGTTGATCCGCACGTTTATCCGCAGCAGCAGCCTGTAATTCTTCTACTACATCCCAAGCAGCAGCACATTCGGGAGCAGTTGCTCCTTTTTCGGCACAAATAGCCCTAGCATCTTCACGAGCAGCATCAATTCGATCTTCAATAAAAAGCGGCATCGGCTGTTCGACAAAATTACTTTTGTGCATAAGATCGCTGACTGAAACAATCCCGACTAATTTTCCGTCAATCACAGGAGCGCGACGAATCCGAGTGTTGGCAAATAAACGGGCTGCATATTCTACCCCCAAATTAGGAGTAACGGTAATGCAAGGTTTAGTCATGATTTCAAACACTCTGATGGTTTTAGGATCGTTGCCATAAGCAGCGACTTTATAAACAATGTCGGTTTCTGTTACCATCCCGTAAGGATCGCGATCGCTTCTCGGTTCGACAATTAAAGCCCGTAAACCTCGCTCTTTCATGAGTTTAACTGCTTCGGCTACTGTTGCCGAACCACTAATCATAATCACCTCTTGAGTCATAATATCTTTAACTTGCAGCATGAAATTTCTCCGTCTTTAAGTTTTCTAATCTTTTATGATCCCAGATTACTCGATAACAGCAGAATGCAGTGACTGGTACTCTACGGTTACTAAACTGCAAATTTCGGTTCAACAGCTTAATTACCTTAAGTACAATTGCTGACATATAATAGGTAAACTTCATGAAATAATCATCAAGATGAGATAATTTAGGTATTGAGTATTTTTATAAACTTTACATAAAATTTAGCTAAAACAATAACTATGAGTAAGTACTTTTTAACCGCAATCACATTAGGGGCGATCGCATTAAGTAGTACCTCGATTAATGCTAAAGAAAGTTACAGCCAGAGTGTTTCCGAAGCCCTTTTTGTCTGTGCTACAGAATCAGCAGCACCCACTATGTATGCTTATACACCAGGGAAAGTTACCATAACTCCTCTAATTAGCTGGCATCAAGAATATCTGCTACCTGGACAATCAGGAATAGAAGTCTGTCAACAAGTAGCTGGTAAACTGCAAGATTTATCCCAACAAAGACAAGAACGCTTTATTACTACTGAAACTAGAGAAGATCATACCTTGGTCTGTATGGTTACTCAAGAAAATGACACCTGTAGCTCTCAAACTAGCGAAGCTTTATTCAGCGTGAATCCTAATTATGATGCTAGCTGTGTTCTAGACCGTAGAGAACCGTTAGAATGTGTAGCAGTCGGAAAAGTCAGAGGCGTTTTTAGTGTACCCGACGACCCTTATAAACCTATGTGGTGGCCCTGGTAGCATCACTAAATGAGTTTTATCAAGAAATCCACATTACCAGCGTGGGTTTATCAGCCTGAGCAACCCTACAAAGCAGCGCGCTCAAACCAAAAAGGCTACTTACATTAGGCTCGATTGATAAAACTCAATGCCAAATCCACTTAATAATTTGATTACCAAACAATCCTAGATAAATAATGTCCTTTCAAATGGTGCGGGGACTTCTTACTAATATTATATTGTTCAAATCACTATTTTTTAGTGTTGCTGTTCAAGCTCAAATCGCAGAATCTAAAACCGCCTTATCGCCATCTTCTCAACAATCTTCACAACTTTGGCTAGCTCAAAATAATTCCTCAGACCCTGGTTCTCCCTCATTGCGTCGCCAA
>DAXETX010000223.1:0-8303 GCA_051155735.1 Xenococcaceae cyanobacterium | reverse complement strand
GTAACAAGGGTTCTATCAGTTCCCACTCTCGATCCGTCAAATCACTTGAATATCCCATCTTGCTTAATATCCTTTTTTATAAAGATACCAAATGGGTTCTATAGTCGGTCTTAGTCGATATTGATAGTTATAAATCACAATTGGCGTGTCAAATATAGTTACACTGAAATACAATTAAGTAAATTAGTCAATAGCTTGAAAAGTGTTTCTAGTAGAAAATTAAGACAAGAATTCCTCCCAGAACTAGAAAAAATCTACTATGAAAAGAAAGTAGTCTGGAATAGTAGCTACTTCCTTTCTTCATGGGGAGGGGTTACTATTTCAACACTTAAAAAATATCTAGAAAATCAAGATAAACCAACCAATTGACTCGCATTCATGAGGGGCTGTCGCCAGTGGTTTTCCTGGCGTTTAAAAGCCCCGTCCCACACTAACTGCTACGCAATATAGTCTGGGGCTTCTGCGAGATTAAGCTAAATCGTCGCTTTGCTACCGAGTCAGAGACACCCCGCGCCTTAACGACTCCCGCTGACTCTGACTTTGTAAAATTTACCTATTCAGCATGTTTACGATACCAATCGATAGTATTTTTTAATCCTTGACGAAAATCGGTTTCTGCAACAAAACCAAATTTGGCTTGCGCTCTCTGGGTATCTAGACAACGACGAGGTTGACCATTGGGTTGCTCGGTTTCCCAAACAATTTCGCCATCAAACTCCATTAGTTCACAAATGAGTTCTACTAGATTCCGAATGGAAATTTCAGCATTAGTTCCCAAATTTACAGGGGCAGATTCGTCATATTTTTGCGTAGCCATGACAATACCCCGTGCTGCATCAGTAGAATATAAAAATTCACGAGTGGGGCTACCATCACCCCACACAGGAATTTGCTGATCACCTCGCTGCTGTGCTTGATAAACTTTACGAATTAAAGCAGGAATTACATGAGAACTTTGAGGATTAAAATTATCTTCAGGTCCATATAAATTTACAGGTAAGAGATAAATCCCATTAAAGCCATACTGCAAACGATAAGATTCTAACTGGACTAAAAGTGCTTTTTTGGCAATGCCATAAGGCGCGTTGGTTTCTTCAGGATAGCCATTCCAAAGATCATCTTCTTTAAAAGGCACAGGAGTAAATTTGGGATAAGCACAAATTGTGCCGACACAGACAAATTTAGTAACTCCACTTTGATAAGCAGCATGAATCAACTGTGCGCCCATCATCAAGTTATCGTAAAATAGCTCTGCGGGTTTCTCGCGATTGAGTCCGATCCCTCCGACATGAGCAGCTAGATGGATTACAATATCTTGTTGCGCTACCGCTTTTTGACAGCTATCGAGATCTCTCAGGTCACAATTACGCGATCGCGGAATGGTAATTTTGGCGAGAGTCGCACCTGCTTGACATAGTTGGGCTACTACTTGTTTGCCGAGAAATCCCGCGCCACCAGTTACGAGAATACGCTTATCGTTTAAATTCAGCATGGTTTTGACTTAATTGACTACACCAAAGCAATCATATTCTAATCTACTGTTAAGGCAATACCTTGACGAATATGAGCATTATCGGTGCTGTCTAAATTATTTTTTTTTCCGTCAGGAGTAGGTAATCCGATAGCTGCAAAATCCGCGTTGACCATTAGCTTAACTAATCCTTCAAAAGTAACTGTAGGTTTCCAGCCTAATTGTTTTTTGGCTTTACTCGGATCGCCAATTAACAAATCTACTTCTGCTGGACGTAAATAACGTTGATCGAAAGCAACATAATCTTGCCAATTGAGGTTGGCATAATTAAAAGCAATATCGAGAAATTCGCGAATTGAGTGGGTTTCTCCTGTGGCTACTACATAGTCCTCTGGCTCGTCTTGTTGCAGCATCAACCACATAGCTTGAACGTAGTCTTTGGCATAACCCCAGTCTCTTTTTGAGTCTAAATTACCGAGATAAAGTTTTTTCTGAGTGCCAGCGACAATTCTGGCTAAAGCTCTAGTTATCTTGCGGGTGACGAAGGTTTCTCCACGTCTGGGAGATTCGTGATTAAATAAAATACCGTTACAGGCAAACATCTTGTAAGATTCGCGATAATTTAAAGTTTGCCAATGGGAATAAACTTTAGCACAGGCATAAGGACTACGAGGATAAAAAGGCGTGGTTTCTTTTTGTGGTACATCTTGGACTTTACCAAACATTTCCGAAGAACCAGCTTGATAAAATCTGACTTGAATGCCAGTGCGCTTTTGATAATCACGGATTGCTTCTAGCAGACGCAAAGTTCCCATTCCCACAGCATCTACCGTGTATTCTGGAGAATCAAAACTAACCCGAACGTGAGATTGTGCCCCTAAATTATAAATTTCTACTGGCTTAACTTCTTCTAAAATTCTTCTCAGTGTTGTCCCGTCAGTCAAATCACCATAGTGGAGAAATAGCTTGGCATCTGGACTATGAGGGTCAATGTAGAGGTGATCGATTCGATCTGTATTAAAGGTAGAAGTACGGCGAATAATACCATGAACTTCATATCCTTTTTCTAACAACAATTCGCTTAAATAAGAACCATCTTGACCAGTAATACCTGTAATTAAGGCTCGTTTGGGTTCAGTCATACTCTGTTTTTCGCTCTGATAGATATATATTGATGTTTCTGACCGCGGAATGCGTTTGGTATCGGTTCTTGATCTCTGAGTAGTGCTGATAATTTCGTTCTTTGAAATATCTAGCTAAGACCAGCTATATTGGGTAAGCATTACAATTGTAATACTAAGTGAACCTAGTGTAACTTATCAGTTCTTCTCTAATAAATTAACCTAAATGTTAACCGATTGCTCTTGGCAAAAGTGAAATTCCTAAGCATTAGTACTTAGAATTTGTCAGTAACAATCGGGTTGAGAAAAACAATCAGATTACTGTATCAGTAAGCACCATTATTATGGGGAAAAATGACGATTCTGACAGTTTTGATGATCAGCCAAAGATCTAGTAGCCAGTTATGTTCAGTCGCATAATAGACATCTATTTGCACTCGCTTAGGATAGGGAATATCGTTTCTACCCGATACTTGCCATAAGCCAGTAATCCCTGGTTTGATTTTTAAAACCGTATTAATGCGACGACCATACTTATATAGTTCTTCAGGAACGAGGGGTCTTGGTCCGACTACACTCATATCCCCTTTTAAAACATTCCAGAATTGGGGAAATTCATCTAAACTAGTTAGACGTAAAAAATATCCGATTTTAGTAATTCTGGGATCGCGTTTTAGCTTAAAGTTGTCCCTAAATTCCTGACGCATTTGGGGAGATTCTGCCATCATCATTTCTAGCATTTCATCTGCATTGCTTACCATAGTGCGGAACTTAATACAGTTAAAAGGCTGAAAATCTTGACCGATTCTCTGTTGAACGTAAAATATTGGTCCTGGTGAGCTTAAGGCAATTAAAATTGCCAGAACCAAATATACAGGAAAAAAGACAATCAGAATCAATAAAGAAAAAACAATATCAAATAAACGTTTAGCAACGTCTCCGTCTAGAGCTTTTAAGGATAAACCTTGAGGCTTTCTCGGATTAGCAAGGGGTTGACCCCCTTTTTTGAGAAACCTTCTTAAGACTTTGACGGAGTCAAGTTGGCTGTTAGTAGCAGTCATCTTACTCCTTCACATCACATCACACCACACAATCCCAATAATAAAGCGAGAAAGAGCAATCACAACTAAAGTTAGTAGAAATTTGTGATTTTTCAGTTTCTCGTTGCTAATTATGGGAAGAGAATTCACGATAGCAATGATCGAGAAATTCTTGATAAGACTTTTGAAATATAGTAGTACTAAATTTGGTTGCTTGTAAGCAACATTGTTCGGAACTAATTTGACTGGCAATTTGTTCAAAGGTTTCAACCGCTTGCACGATCGCAGTAACAGTTTGTTGCGCAAACAATAAACCAGTACCAGTTTGGGGATTTTGACGAATATCTTGGACTGTTTCTAAAGCACCTCCTCTTCCATAGGCGATTATTGGTGTTCCACAAGCTTGAGCTTCTACTAAAGCAATACCAAAATCTTCACAAGCAGCATAAACAAACGCTTTAGCTTTTGTCATATACTCCTCTACTACATTATCGGGTTGTAAGCCCATAACTTGCACATTAGATTGAGCCAAGCGACGGATTGTGGTCAAATCAGAGCCAGAACCAATAATTACTAGCGGTTTCTGTAGCTGATTGAAGGCTTCAACAATTAAAGCGACTTTTTTGTAGCTAACTAAACGACAAACTGTCAGATAAAATTCGGCTTTGGGCGATCGCCTTAAGGCGAATTTGTGAAACCGCTCCACTGCTACTGGAGGATATATTACTTTAGCTTTTCGACGATAACAACGCCAAATCCGACGAGCCGTATGATCGGAGTTGGCAATAAAGTAATCGACGCGATTTGCGGAAATGACATCCCATTGACGTAGTCGATGCAAAATATATCTAGTGGCAATACCAGTAATCCCTGAGCCTCGGCGATCTCCTTGAAGATAGTCAAAAGTCAAGTCCCAAGCATAGCGCATTGGAGTATGACAATAACAGATGTGTAACTGATCGGGACTAGTTAATACGCCTTTAGCTACGGCATGGGAAGATGAGAGGATCACTTGATAAGCTCTTAAATCTAGCTGTTCGATCGCCAAAGGCATTAGCGGTAAATATTTTTGAACACCATGGCGAGCCAAGGGAAAATGTTGCAAAAAGGTATGACCAATTTTTTTTTGATAAAGATAGCTATTGGGATTAACTGATTCAAAATCAATTAGAGCATAAAGCTCAGCATCGACTAACTGAAGAATTGCTGCTACTACCAACTCCGATCCCCCTGTCGCTTTTGGGGTAAACCACTCATGGACTAGAGCATATTTATCTGATGCAAAATTAGAACAACTAATAGCCAATGTTTAAGGACAACATGGTAAATTTCCAGGGATTCTAACATAAATCGCTCCAGATGTTGAGGGAAAGCCATTGATTCTCTCAGGGCAAATTGTAGAGAATTGTGTAACTCTCAAGGGATTTTGTCCAATTTCCTCAACAATTTAAGTTGAAATAATTGCAGCTAGAGCCATGGCAGACAAAAAGAAAATTGGGATTCTTACTAGTGGTGGTGACTGTGCGGGATTAAATGCCGTAATTCGGGCGGTTACTCGTTGTGCGATTAACGTCTATGGTTGGGAAGTATGGGGAATTTGTAAAGCAACTCACGGTTTAATGAGTCGTCCCCCCCAAGCCATCAAGTTAGACGTGGCAAAAGTCGATCCGCTGCTAACTATTGGCGGAACATTTCTCGGTACGACTAATAAAGGCAATCCTTTTGCCTTTCCCATGGCAGATGGTCGATTAAGCGATCGCTCTAAAGCAATTATTGAAGGCTATCAGCAATTAGGTTTAGAAGCGTTGATTGGCATTGGTGGCGATGGTAGTTTGGCAATTTTGCGGAAATTAGCCCAACAAGGGGGAATTAATTTAGTGGGAATTCCTAAAACTATTGATAATGACGTGGATCTTACAGAACGTTCTATCGGCTTTGATACGGCAGTTAATATTGCCACAGAAGCAATTGATCGCCTCCATTTTACCGCTGCTAGCCATAGTAGAGTGATGATTGTCGAGGTAATGGGCAGAGATGCGGGACATATTGCCCTGAATGCAGGGATTGCTGGGGGAGCAGATATTATTTTAATTCCCGAAATTCCTTATAAATTAGCGAAAGTTTGGCAGCATATTCAGCAAAGACAGTCTCAAGGACAAGATTATAGTATTGCGGTAGTTTCCGAAGCCGTTTGTACCGAAACTGGAAAGCTAGTAAAACAGGGACATTTTGCGGATTGTCGTTTGGGGGGTATTGGTCAATATCTTGCGGAAAAGATTAGTCAAATTAGTGGTGCAGAAACTAGGGTTACGGTTTTAGGTCATACCCAACGGGGTGGTACTTCTTCGCCTTTGGATCGAATCTTGGCTTCGGCTTTTGGCATCGCAGCAGTAGAGTTAATTGCCCAAGAAAAATATGATTATATGGTGACCTGGCAAGAACGTTCGGTTAAGGCTGTACCCATAGCAGAAGCGATTAAACATTATCGTGTTGTCGATCCGCAAGGAACTTTAATTAAGACAGCCAAAGGTTTAGGCATTTGTTTGGGGGATTAAGCTTGTAGTTCATGGTTAGTAGTTAACTCGTTACATATTAACTATTACTTATTACTTGATTTAAAATTTAAATTTTTTGTGGGTTATTGTTGCTAGATAATAAATAAATCCTTAGTTGGTATTAAGGGAGATCGACTACAGTGAAAAAACTAATTCGTGGTATCGATGAGTTTCGCCATACCTATGTTCCGACTCATCAACAACTTTTAGCCGAACTTTCTCACGGTCAAAAGCCAAGAGTTTTATTTATTACTTGCTCTGATTCTCGGATTGACCCGAATTTAATTACCCATGCTGATGTGGGAGAGTTGTTTGTCATTCGTAATGCTGGCAATATTATTCCTCCTTATGGCGCAGCTAACGGAGGAGAAGGCGGGACTTTAGAATATGCGGTTCATGCTTTAGATATTCAACAGATTGTCGTGTGCGGACATTCTCACTGTGGCGCAATGAAGGGGCTATTAAAGCTGAATCAACTGCAACAAGATATGCCTTTAGTATATGATTGGCTCAGGCACGCAGAGTCAACCCGCCGTCTAGTTGCAGAAAATTATCGGGGTTACTCAGATGAAGAATTAATTGAGATTTTGGTCGCAGAAAATGTGTTGATTCAGATTGCTAACCTCAAAACCTACCCAGTAATTCAAGCCAAAATGCATCGCGGTCAACTCCAAATCTATGGCTGGATTTATCATATCGAAACGGGAGAGGTTTTGGCTTACGATCCGACAACTCATACTTATGTTTCGCCCCAAACTCAATTAGCACCAGATAGTGACCAAGAAGTAGGGGTCGTCTATTCTAGTACTAATGCTCCGCCTGTGGCTTGTGAACTGTTACCTAGTATCGAAGCATCGACCCAGTCAGAGGAGATGTATTGGCAAAGTTTGAGTAATGCTGCGCAAATCCGCAATAAACTCGAATTTTTATTAAAAACTGAACCTCAATCACCCAATGAAGCTCAAAATGCTGTACAATCGCTACGTGAGATTTTTCAAACAGCCATGACACAAGGAATTAGTGGTGGTGAATTGCAAGCCTATCACTACAGATTTGCCGAGAAAATTCAACTGTGGGCAAAGCAGATTTATGCGCTAAAAGATTAGAGACAAGCAACGATTGGTGATTGATTATTTAGTCGGGTGGCAAATATGAGATTATAGGTAGGCTGTATCTCGATCACCCGATTATTGATTGACAATTTATTTATGGATAGCCCCACCGTATCTCAAGAAGAAATAGTTGCTGCGCTAGAAACCCCTGTAGATTTTAATTTTGAGCTTCCCGATCCTGAAGATGAAGCCATCGAAGAGTTTGATTTTCAGCAACAATTAGATGCGGTATGGCAGATATGCGATCGCTTCGATCTGCAAACTGATATTTGGCGCGGTAGAATTCTTAGAGCCGTAAGAGATCGCGAGAAGAAAGGAGGCGAAGGAAGAGGTTCAGGTTTTCTCAATTGGCTCAAAAATCGCGAAATTACTAAGTCCCAAGCCTATGCTTTAATTCAACTGGCAAATAGTGCTGATACACTTTTAGCAGCAGGACAATTAGACCCTGGAAGTATTAATAATTTTAGTAAACGTGCTTTTGTCGAAACAGCTAAAGCTGAACCAGAAGTCCAAAAACTAGTGAGTGAGGCTGCCCAAAAAGGCGATCGCATTACCCGCCGTGAAGTGAAGCAACTTGCTGATGAGTGGACAGCGATGACTTCTGAGTTACTGCCCGAACCAGTTAAAGAAAAAGCAGCAGCAGGTGTATTACCACCCCGTCATTTAGCACCTTTGGTGCGAGAAATGGCAAAATTACCCGATTTACATTTGGCAGGAATTAAACAAGAAGTTGCGGAGAGTCCCGATATCGATACGGTGAAGTCGATGACCTCAGAAGCCAAAAATTTGGCGAAATATCTCGATTCGGCTGCGCAAGTGCAAACTATTAGAGATGGTAATATCGATCTCGAATTGGCTTTAGAAGAAGCAATGCGTTTAGATTGTGTCAACACTGCTGCGGATTTAGTCAAGCAAGCGACTAATCTCGAACAAATTGTCGGCAAACTTTATACTACCTGGAAGCGCATGAGTAATGTCGCCGATCGCTTGTATGTGGAGACTGG
>DAXETX010000222.1:0-2270 GCA_051155735.1 Xenococcaceae cyanobacterium | reverse complement strand
CCAGTATGACAAAAGGGCGTACCGCAGTCCATGCACCTGGCAGCCTGGGTTTTAAGATGATCCTCTGGCATGGGGAGATGGAACTCATCCCAATTACGAATGCGATCTCTCGGTGCTAGTTCAGAGGGTTCTTCACGGAGATATTCAATAAAGCCTGTTGGTTTTCCCATGTTTATAAAGTGATGAATAATGAAGTTTAGTGATATCAAGTATTTTTATTTTTTTGTCTCGCGCCAAGACGCAAAGACGCAAAGAAAAACACAAAGATTTTACTAGGAGGTAATTAAGGGGACTTGATGTAAGGAGATATGGGAGTCAGAAAGATAATTATTAATTATTTACTGATAACTGGTTACTGAAAATTAACTACCACTAATTCGGGCAGCATCGCGGGCGTTGGCTTCAAAGGCTGCATTTAGGGCATCGTCACCGCTTAAACCTTCAGCGATCGCCTGTTTGATGGCTTGCAAGACACGCTTGTAGTCTCTGGGCATTACTTTGACGAATTTAGGCGCAAATTTCTGCCAGTTTGACAGTATTTTGGCTGCTTTTTGACTGTTGGTATAATCCGCGTGTTTTTGGATCATTTGGTAAATAGTTTCTAAATCTTCTTCATCCAAAGATTCAATGTCTGCCATTTGGGTATTACAACGGGTGGCAAAGTTACCCTGTTCATCGAGGATGTATGCTACTCCGCCACTCATGCCCGCAGCAAAGTTACGTCCAGTTTTACCCAGGATAACCACCTTACCACCAGTCATATATTCGCAACCATGATCCCCCACTGCTTCTACTACAGCGTTAACTCCAGAGTTGCGGACGCAGAATCTTTCTCCCGCGACACCATTGATATAGGCTTCACCCCCCGTTGCGCCATAAAATGCTACGTTGCCGATAATGATGTTTTCTTCTGGAACAAAGGTAGAACCATGAGGAGGATAAACAATTATTTTTCCTCCGCTTAAACCTTTGCCGAGATAATCGTTAGCATCACCTTCTAGTTCTAAAGTTACGCCCTTGGGTACAAATGCACCAAAGCTTTGTCCCGCACTTCCTTGAAAATGCAGATGTACCGTATCTTCGGGTAAGCCATCCCAGTGGCGTTTGGTGATTTCGTTACCTAAAATCGTTCCTACTACGCGATTGATATTTCTAATGGGCAGAGTGGCTTTAACCTTTTCGCCTTTTTCAATTGCTGGCTGACAGAGATCGAGTAAGGTGGTGAGATCCAGAGATTTAGTTAAACCGTGATCCTGGGGAATCTGGCAATAGCGACCGACATCCGATCCAACTTTGGGTTGATAGAGAATTTTTGAGAGATCGATGCCTTTGGCTTTCCAATGATCGATTGCTTTTTTCGCTTCTAAAACATCGGTACGTCCTACCATTTCATTAAGGGTACGGAAGCCCAAACTCGCCATAATTTCCCGCACTTCTTGGGCGATAAACTTCATAAAGTTGACGGTGTAATCAGGATTACCAATGAAGTTTTTCCGTAATTCTGGGTTTTGGGTGGCAATTCCCGCAGGACAGGTATTCATGTGGCAAACCCGCATCATGATACAGCCCAAGGTAACTAAGGGGGCAGTGGAAAACCCGAATTCTTCTGCACCTAATAAAGTGGCGATCGCCACATCGCGACCTGTTTTCATTTGTCCGTCGGTTTCGACAGCAATTCTGCTGCGGAGGTTATTTAAGACTAAAGTTTGGTGGGTTTCGGCTAGACCCAGTTCCCAAGGCAAGCCTGCGTGTTTAATGGAGGTTTGGGGAGATGCGCCAGTACCGCCGTCAAAACCAGAGATCAATACTACATCTGCGTGGGCTTTGGCTACTCCAGCAGCGATCGTACCTACCCCTACTTCCGAGACTAATTTGACACTAATCCGCGCTTCTCGGTTGGCATTTTTCAGATCGTGGATTAACTCGGCTAAATCTTCAATGGAGTAAATATCGTGGTGGGGTGGGGGAGAAATTAAACCTACTCCTGGGGTGGAGTGGCGGACTTTAGCAATCCAAGGATAAACTTTTTTCCCTGGTAATTGTCCTCCTTCCCCTGGTTTTGCCCCCTGTGCCATTTTAATTTGCAGTTCTCTGGCTTGGGAGAGATACAGGCTGGTAACGCCAAAACGTCCTGATGCCACTTGTTTGATCGCACTGTTTTTCGAGTCCCCCTGTTCATTGGTCCAGGTGTAGCGTTCGGGGTCTTCTCCCCCTTCCCCTGTATTAGATTTCCCGCCAATCCGATTCATGGCGATCGCCAGAGATTCGTG
>DAXETX010000221.1:0-4887 GCA_051155735.1 Xenococcaceae cyanobacterium | reverse complement strand
TTCGCGAGATCGCTCTTTTCACTCTTACTTCACAGTTTTAACCAGACGTTCTATGATGTCTGGTTTTTTGTTGTATTACAACAATTCTAGAAACACTCATAAAAGCGATCGCTCTTTCTGACTCACTTTTTACTCAATAAATCTGGGATGCTCTAGCCGAGAGCATATCCAATCACAGTTTTGACGTATTTGACTAGATGCTATATAATACGTCGCTTTTTTGATGCTTTACACTCTGTTTACTTTTGTCTAAAGAGTTGATGAATCACTTATATTACCCGTTTACTACTCATTTAGGAGTATGGGAATAATGGGTAAGTGAGTAATTTTTGAGTATAAGCGTCAATGGTATGAGAGAAGGTCACGAGTGAAACTCTTGATAGATCAACATCTAAAAGCTATGGAGCATACGAGACTCGAACTCGTGACCTTCTGAATGCCATTCAGACGCGCTACCAGCTGCGCCAATGCCCCTTATAAAATCCCAAGATAACACAATAAAGTATTTTGTAAAAAATTAATTCATCTGATAAAAAACTTCATAGTTATATAAGATGACTTAGACAATTGCCCATGAGAAAATAAACTACAAGCATAGCAGCAGCAGCAGCAGCGACTAACGTCCCTGCCAACATAAAGGAAAACTCTTTGCGCTCTAGAGCCTCTTGCATCAGATGCAAAGACCAAGCTACTAAAGCCACATCAAATATGAGAATCGGAATCAGCATTTTTTACAAAACGTAAAACTTTATCTATCTTAATACATATTTTTGGTTATTTGGTGACTGTTATTTAAGACTTTAGATTTTATTAAGTAATAAAAATTAACTCGATCTGACTGCTATTTTTCGTTCTTTGAGATAGTTTTTTAACTCATTTACGCTTAATTGACCATAATGTAATAAAGAAGCCAACAATGCTGCTTCTGCTTTCCCTTTACTTAATGCTTCATAAATATGTTGACAGTTTCCTGCTCCCCCAGAAGCAATTACGGGAATTTCTACTTGTTCAGCAATGGTACGAGTAAGCTCTAAGTCATATCCTGCCTGTGTTCCATCCGCATCCATACTAGTTATTAATAATTCCCCTGCACCTCTAGATGCCACTTCTTTTGACCACATAATGGCATCTAAACCTGTATTTTCTCTGCCACCTCGAACATAAACATCCCAACCAGGATTCTGAGGATTGTTGCGCTGTCTAGCATCGATCGCTACGACGATACATTGTCCGCCAAAGCGATCGCTAGCTTGGTTGATCAAGTTAGGATTTTTAACTGCTGCCGAATTAATGCTGACTTTATCCGCTCCTGCTCTTAACAATTTTTTAATATTTTCTAAGGATTGAATTCCGCCTCCTACTGTCAGAGGAATAAACACTTGTTCGGCGGTGCGATAAACTACATCTAAAATAATGTCTCGGTCTTCGTGAGTTGCAGTAATATCGAGAAAGACTAATTCATCAGCCCCCGCATCATTATAAACTTTGGCTAGTTCTACAGGGTCGCCAGCATCTTTGAGATCGACAAAGTTAACCCCTTTAACGACTCTTCCTGCTCTAACATCTAAACAAGGCAAAATTCTTTTAGCTAGCATATTTTTTTGAATCAATCAGTGATTTTTTCTTGAACCTAAATATAACTCTGCAACTTGCGGATTGTTAAGTAATGCTGCGCCTGTACCTTCAAAGCGATCGCAGCCATTTTCTAATACATAACCTCGATCTGCCATCATCAGAGCTTTCTTGGCATTTTGTTCGACTAAAACAATCGCTTTTCCCAAGTTATTAATTGCTTTAATTTGCCCAAAAACGTCATTAACTAAAATGGGCGATAAAGCAGCAGAGGGTTCATCTAACAAAAGTAAGTCAGGATCGAGCATTAAAGCTCTTCCCATCGCCAGCATTTGTCTTTCCCCTCCTGATAAAGTTCCAGCTTTTTGATTACGGCGTTCTGCTAAGCGAGGAAACATCTGATAAATTGATTCTTTAAGGGACTTTAACGAGCCTTGACGAATAAATGCTCCCATTTCTAAATTTTCTGCTACTGATAAAGCAGCAAAAATATTAGAAATTTGTGGCACATAGCACATTCCCTTTTTAACTATTTGATTTGATTTTAAACCCGTAATATCTTGCCCGTGAAAGCTAATTGTGCCTTGATTAGGCGTTAATAAGCCAAAAATAGCTTTAGCCAAAGTTGATTTTCCCGCTCCATTAGGACCGATAACAGCAACTAACTCCCCTGGCGCAACGGAAAAATTAATCCCTTGTAAGATATTCAAATCTTGTATATAGCCAGCATAGACATTTTTAACTTCTAAGATATTTTGAGTCATTATGGCAAACTAACCCAGATTAATTGGCAAAAATAGTTAACATTTGTAGTTCCAAAATCACAAAGCTTTAACTACAAAATTACTTAGTAATTTTGCATATATTGTATTATTAGATCGTAAATATACTTAAAATATATCCAAGATGGGGCATCAACAAGGCAGGAGAAGTGTTTATGAATTTTAAATATTGGTCACCAATCATTGCAACCAGTGTAATTGCCATCGGTTCTGCTCCAGCTTGGGGAGAATCGGAGTTAGCATCTGATTTGAGTTTTTCTTGTCAAATTAACCAGGGAATTCCCGTTACGATAGCCGAAGCCGAAGGTAATCAACAAGCGATTTTTCATTGGGATAGTAAAAAATTACCAGATTCTGTCGATCCCGAAACTACCTGTAATGAGGTGGCAATAAAACTAGGGGAGCATACAGAAATGGGTTATGATATGACCGATTTAAGATTTATTGGCTCTCAACAAGGTGATTTGCCAGCTATCTGTGCTACTCATAATACGATGCGCGAATGTAGCTTAGTGTTATTAACACTAGCACCTACCGACAAACCGCCAGAAACAGCAAGTCTATTACTAAGTTCGATTATTGATAAAGATCTAGAAGTAAGTAAGGTGGAATTAAACAATCGAGGCTTTCAATCTACAGCTTATCCTGTTCCTTTGCTGCAATTATTGTTGGGCAGAAAATTAGTGAAATAATAATCGCGAGTTTTGCGAAAATCAAGTTTATTTAACCTCAAAACTCAGCTTTGATGTCTGATTAAGCTCACTTTCAACCTTATTCAATAGCTCAATTGTCGGCTGATGATTGGGGTTAATCTTTAAAGATTCCTGACAGTGAGCTTGTGCTTCTTGGTATTGTTGTAATTGATACAAAGCTTGACAAATTTGTGTCCAAGCAAAAAAATAATCGGGGTCGATGGAGATAACTTGACGGGTTGTGTCAATAGACGCTTCTAATTTTCCCATCTTTAATAAAACCTGTCCCTTATTAAAAAAACCGTTGTAAAATTGTGAATCTACAGCGATCGCCTTATCAAATTCAATCAAAGCCGACTCATACTGTCTTAGATCGGCTCTGGCTAAACCCCGACAGTTCCAAGCTTCGGCAAAATCAGGAGCGATATTAGTGGCGCGAGCGCAAGAGGAAAATTTTTCTAAGTGTTTGCCGAGTTTTCCTTGGGCAAATCCTTGATTCGTCCAAGCTTCGACAAAATTAGGTTTAATGGTTACAGCTTGCTCAAAAGCTGCTATCGCCTCTTCATATTTTTCCTCCTTAATCATGGCATTACCTTGATTGTAGTAGCCAAGAGCTTCAACTGCTCGCCAAATCCGAGGTGCTAAAATTGCCAAAATTGCCACTACAGGAAATAACAGCACCCAAAGCCATCGAGCCTTAAAAGTCAGGTGAGTACTACGGGACTTTGCCAGAGTTGGACGCTGCGTTCCCTGTAATCTTTGTAAATCCTCAATAACTTCGTTGACATTTTGATAGCGTTGGGTAAAATCATTACGCGCCATCCGATCGATGATATCTGCCAAAGCTTGGCTGCAATTAGGAGCGCGATCGCGCCAGTTAATTTCTCCTGTATCGCGATCGCGGGGTAATAAATCGGGATGAAATCCAGTAAGAGCCTGAATTGCCGTCATTCCCAAAGCATAGATATCACTGTTAAGACGAGGATCACCTCGTTGTTGTTCGCTAGACATATAGCCAGGAGTTCCCACCGCGACAGTCAAAAGATTACCTTGTCCTTCGGTTAAGGTCATATTAGTAATTTCTTTAACTGCACCAAAATCAATCAAAACCATTTTGCCATCGTTACTACGGCGAATAATATTCGAAGGTTTGATATCGCGATGAATTACGTTATTTTGATGCACGAAAGCCAAAATTTCTAAGACATCCTTTAAAAATAGTTTGACTTCAGCTTCACTCCAGCAATTGCCATCTTTAAATCTTTCATCTTGACTTAAATCTTGTCCTTCAACGAATTCTTGGACTAAATAAAACTGCTCTTCTACTTCCAAGTGAGCTAATAAACGAGGAATTTGCGGGTGATCGCTCAATTTGTAAAGAACTTTGGCTTCATTGCCAAATAATCTTCTGGCAGTGTCTAGGATAAATTCTTCACTAGACTGAGGCTGGAGTTTTTTGACTATGCAGCGTGGATTACCAGGAAGTTGAGTATCTTTTGCTAAAAAAGTTTTGCAAAAGCTAGTTGTTCTCAAGCATTCGACTACTTGGTAACGTCCTCCTATTAGCTCGTCAGACATAAGATGTTAATCTAGAGTGAATTATACAAGACAAGGATCGAAGATAAGAAACCTCTTCTCGATTATAAAGATTGAGTCCAATTTTTTTATCCCTCTTTTCCGTTTTTTCTCCGCTCAAATGATCTCGTTGTCCAACGCTTAGCCTCAACTTCGATCCCAAACTAGGTTAGTTGGCGAAGCCAGCAGTACTTTGTTTAGAATTAGAAGCAACCAGCCAATTTTTTTATTGGAACTAATGTTAAAGAATATATCAAAGATTTTTC
>DAXETX010000220.1:0-7472 GCA_051155735.1 Xenococcaceae cyanobacterium | reverse complement strand
CGGGCTTGATTCCCCATACAAAGAGAACAGCCAGGCATTTCAGTACGCGCCCCAGCAGCAGCAAAGATACCGTAAACTCCTTCTTCGCGGAGTTGTTTTTCATCCATGCGTGTCGGGGGACATATCCAGAGTCTGCCTTTAACGACTCCTGCACCTTCTAAGATTTTGGCAGCAGCGCGATAATGTCCGATATTGGTCATGCAAGAACCGATAAAAACTTCATCTACTTTATCCCCCGCACATTCTGACATTAATTTTACGTTGTCGGGGTCGTTGGGTGCTGCAACGATGGGTTCAGTAATTTCATTGAGGTTGACTTCAATGGTGTCTATATATTCCGCATCGGTATCGGCTGACATTAGTTCGGGGTTGGCTAACCACTGTTCCATTTTAGCAACGCGACGCATGATTGTTCTGGCATCTCCGTAACCACGGGCTACCATATTTTTTAGTAACGCTACATTGGAACGTAAATATTCAGCGACAGTTGATTCACTTAGTTTAATCGTACTGCCAGAACAAGAACGTTCTGCTGTGGCATCAGTTAGTTCAAAAGCTTGTTCTACTTTTAAGTCGGGTAAGCCTTCCATTTCCATAATGCGCCCGTTGAAAACATTTTGTTTGTTTTCTTTTGCCACAGTAAGCTTACCTTCTTGCATCGCTACCCAAGGAATGGCATTTACAATATCTCTTAAGGTAACTCCTGGCTGTAGTTCTCCAGTAAAGCGGACTAAAACTGATTCTGGCATATCTAAAGGCATTACCCCTAATGCTGCTGCAAAAGCCACTAAACCAGAACCCGCAGGAAAGGATATACCGAGGGGAAAACGAGTATGAGAATCACCACCAGTACCTACAGTGTCGGGTAATAACATTCTATTAAGCCAAGAGTGAATAATCCCATCACCAGGGCGTAAGGCTACCCCTCCACGAGTGGCAAAGAAGTCTGGTAACTCTTTATGGGTGGCAATATCTACTGGTTTAGGATAGGCTGCGGTATGACAGAAGGTTTGCAGAGTTAAATCTGCATTAAAACCCAGACAAGCTAATTCTTTTAACTCATCTCTCGTCATCGGACCAGTAGTATCTTGAGAACCAACAGTAGTCATAATCGGTTCGCAGGAAGTTCCAGGACGAACACCAGGTAAACCGCAAGCTTTTCCGACCATTTTTTGTGCTAGGGTGAAGCCTTTGCCTGTATCTTCTGGCATTATGGGGCGTACAAATAGGGTAGAAGGTTCTAAGCCTAATGCTTCTCTAGTTTTATCGGTTAAAGCCCGACCAATTAGTAAAGGAATTCTACCACCTGCGCGGACTTCATCGAGGATAGTTTCAGGTTTGAGAGTAAAAGTACTAATTACATCGCCGTTTTCATCAGTGACTTCTCCTTTATAGGGATAAATAGTAATCACATCACCTGTATTCATTACCGAAACATCGCACTCAATAGGTAATGCGCCAGAGTCTTCGGCGGTATTAAAGAAGATAGGGGCAATTTTTCCGCCTAAGATGTAGCCACCAGCTTTTTTATTGGGAACAAAAGGTATTTCTCTGCCTAAATGCCACAATACAGAATTAATTGCCGATTTTCGAGATGAACCTGTACCGACAACATCACCAACATAAGCGACAGGATTTCCTTTTTCTTTTAACTTAGCAATAGTTTCTATCCCATCAGGCATTTTTGCCTCTAACATCGCTAAAGCATGAAGGGGAATATCAGGACGCGTAGTAGCGTGAGGTGCAGGAGATAAATCATCGGTGTTGGTTTCTCCTAGTACTTTAAACACTGTAACGGTAATACTTTCAGGAACTTTAGGGCGAGCCACAAACCATTCACTATTCGCCCAAGAGTCAATTACCTGTTTGGCATAGGGGTTGGTGTCAGATAATTCTAAGACATCGTTAAAAGAATCAAATACTAAGAGGGTTTTACTCAAAGCGCTGGCTGCTTCTGCTGCAATACCAGGTTCATGAGATTTGAGTAATTGCACTAAAGATTGCACATTATAACCTCCTACCATTGTACCGAGTAAATCTACTGCTCCTTGAGGAGAAATAAGCGGACATTCAATTTCGCCTTTGGCAATCGCAGTCAAAAAACCAGCTTTGACATAGGCTGCATCATCTACTCCTGGGGGGACTCTATCTCTTAAAAGTGCTAGTAATTCTGCTTTTTGGTCTTCAGGGGGATTTTTGAGCATTTCGCAGAGTTGGGATGTTTGTTCTGCTGTGAGGGGAAGTGGCGGTATTCCCTGGGCTTCTCTGACTGCTTTATGTTGGCGATAGGCTTCTAGCATTTATTGGTTCTCCTCTTATAAAATATTTATTGCAGAGTATTAGAGTATTTATTGTCTCATTGGATTTCCTTAATCCTCTTCGGTAAGGGAGTTTTTTCAGCAAGAGGGAAGTAGAATTATTTATCCTCTTCTAATGTATCGAGGATTGCAGGTTGTTGGCTATGAGGTTTTTCAGGATTTGATTATTTTTTTCTTGGGTTTAAGAGGTTTTCGGTGGGGATTTGGGCTAAGGTTTTTTTTCTCTCACTAAGTCGCTAAGTCGCTAAGAAGACCGCGAAGGGCTTGTTGGTGTTGGTTATTATTCTGGTTGGTTTAGAGAAAGAAAATAATTGTTACTGAGACTTAAAAATATTTTGATCTTTTTGAGATTTTTAGCTGCGTTTGGAAAGTTTTTTTATTACCAAAAATCAAGAGTAATTTATTTGTATATTAATGTAATCCAAAAATGAGCTTGGTTTTTAACTATACAAAAAAAGCATTGAAGCTATCCTTAATCTGTATTTTGAGGAAAAGTTCGTAAACTTTGCTACAAAACACCATAAATAGATGTTTTATAAACCTATAGACTGATATATATATATCGGTGAATAAGCAAATTTACTGATGTCTTAATTTTTAGATAAAAACGGCAAAATTCATCAAAGTTTAATTGAAAAGTACTCAATTAAAACCGTCTTGATAAACTTTCAATTAAGACAATTAGTATCGAAAGCAATTGATTAATAGTCAGAGAGGAAAACTGATAGCAATGTCTTTAAAAGTAGAACTACTAGAACAGAGTTTTGAGGCGATTAAGCCTAATGCTGATGCCTTTGTGAGCAGCTTTTATGACAATTTGTTCACCGCCAACCCTGAAGCCAAGCCTCTATTTACTACGACTGATATGGAGGCGCAAAAGCAGAAACTACTTAAATCTCTAGTTTTAGTTGTCGAAAATCTAAGAATGCCTGATGTCTTAGAGAATGCTCTAAGAGGCTTAGGAGCGCGCCACATTGAATATGGAGCTTTACCCGAACACTATCCTTTGGTGGGAAGTGCCTTGCTTACTACTTTTGAGCAGTATTTAGGAGACAAGTGGACACTAGAAGTAAAGCAAGCTTGGATCGACGCTTATGGGGCGATTAGCCAGATTATGCTTGATGGGGCTGACTATTCTCAAGTCGAAATTGCTTTAGAACCGACGTCGAGTGAGATTTATGCAAATTCGACATCAGGATCACAACCTATAACTTTGGTGGCTGATAGTTCTCCATCAAATTTAAATTCTTTCGGAACGGCAGAAATAACGCTGCAACCGCATAAAAACCAAGCGGGAATTTATGCTTTTGCTGGAGGTGGGATTATGGCGATAATCGCAGTGATTTTAACGATGCTGTTATAGAAAAAGCTCATGGCAAGAAATTTGGGAAGTGGTTTTCGACCAATAGCATTTTTAAATTCTAAATTCGCCATCATTGCGGCGATGATTTTGCTCTTGGTATGGCTAAGTTCCGCTTTTGCCTTAGATCGTCGTAGTGTATTTTTACCTGGTGAAACTTCGGAAGGTCATGTCTTGTTTGAAGTTTCTTGTAGTTCTTGTCATCAAGGCTTTCAGCCAGTTAGCAATGAAACTTGCAATCGCTGTCACGAAGCGGAAATGGCAGAGGATGTTCACGGAACGAAAAAGTTTCGCGACCCCCGGTGGGCTGAATTACGGGAAAAAATTGATGTATTGACTTGCACTGCTTGTCATGAAGAACATACCCATATGTTTGGTCGAGGAGTACATCTACAACCAGATTTGTGTATGGCTTGTCATCAAGGGGTAATTGAAGGAGATCTAGTCAGTCATAATGGGTTTACTCCTGATGGCTGTTGGACGGCTGGCTGTCATAATTTTCACGATCATCGTGCTATTTCTACTGGCTTTTTACGCCAAAATCTCGACCAACCCTGGCTATTACCTGAACCAGCGTTACCAGATATTGTCGTGACAACTAAACTTAATACTGCTCCCCAGCCAGATTTAGGCAAGGAATTTCTGGGAGGGAAGTCATGATTTTTGATATGGAAAAAAAATCAAAGGTTGGTTGGTTCTTACCGCATCTCAGTATAATCACATCTTGGTTTTGTATCTGTTTAGTTGTTTTTTCAGTCTTTGCGCCAATTGCGATCGCTGATAGGATTTCTCAAAGCCAGTTACAAGAAATCGAACAACAATGGCAAAGTAGTGTTCATGCTTTAAATGAAGTGAATTGTTCTAGCTGCCATCTGGCGGAGAACACTAAAGCTTTTATTGCTAAACCTACCGAAACAAGTTGTCAAAGCTGTCACGAAAATAGCGTCACAACTTTTCTGTTGGGAAAACACGGTATTCGGACTCTCGAAGGTTTATCGCCTCTAACTCCTGCGATGGCGCATTTGCCAATGCAAGAATCGGCATTGAATAAACCGATGAACTGTAATACTTGCCACAATGTCCATACGGTTAATACCTACGAAGCAGCGGTAGATTCTTGTTTAGCCTGTCATGATGACAATCATTCTCGCAACTATCGCAACTCACCCCATAGTCAAATTGTTGCCGATCTCGGAGTGTTACCGCGACCTAGTAGTAGTTCTGTAACTTGTGCTACCTGTCACTTACCAAGAGAAATAGCTGGAGAGACTGTTTTTGTCAATCACAACAACACTTATACTCTCAAACCAGGCGATCGCATGGTTAAGGAGGTATGTCTGAACTGTCATGGTTTAGAACACGCTTACAACAGTATTTTCGATGCGGAATTAGTCGAAGCCAACTTTGTTCGTCCGCCCAATCAAGAATTGCCAACTTTTAAATTAGTCCGCGATCTCGAAGCGAAAAGATCGAGCCAAGCAACTCAATAACTGAGTTATCGGAAATACCAATAATTAACCAAAATCATCTCATATCATGCAAAATCTCATCTTGAACCTCAAAACTAAAACCATCGGTTTAATTGCCTTAGCTGTCACTATCTGCTTTACGGCGATCGCCTGTAGTGGAGGTGGTAATACCGCCCAAGCGACGCCAGGCATTCCACCCGAACTAGTTGTAGATTATGTTCACACCGTACTGTTAGCAGATCGAACTGCCTACACTAAACACGTCGTTAACCGACTCAAAAAACTAGAGGGAAAAGTTAAAGAAACAGGGGTAGTGAATGCTGAAGCTACCGAAGGTTGGCAAGAAACTGGCGGTATTCCGCTTCCTGCACAAATGTTCCGTTTAGGTTCAGAAGTTGCAGCCGAGACAGCGGATGAAAAAGGAATTGGCTTTACTTATAATTTGATTTCTACTTGGAATATTAATGATAACCATGCACCCAGGTCAGATTTTGAAAAAAGAGCCATGGAAGAAGTCAATAAAACGGGCGAACCCTACAAAGAATATCAAGAAATTGGTGGTCAGAAATACTTTTCGGCACTTTATCCTGACAAAGCGGTAGCTGAAGCTTGTGTTACTTGTCATAATACTCACCCTGTTCATCTCGAACGCTATCCCGATAAGAAATTTCAGTTAGATGATGTGATGGGAGGAGTCATTATCAATTTACCGATTAATGAAAGTTAAGTTTAGATAGGGTTGGCAATGTCAACCCTTCATAGTAGTAAGTAGCAAGTAACACTCGACAATTAACAATTAACAATTAACTATTAACAATTAACTATTAATAGCTTTTCTTAAGCGATGAAGCCTAAGTTTTCAACATTAATTATTTTAACTTTACTCTCAGCAGCAATTCTTGCACCTTTTGCTGTCAGTTCTATTTATATTCCCCTATTAAGAGAGAAAGCTTTTACTGTTTTATTATTTCTTCAAGACAATCTTTATAAACAAATTACTGGTTATATTGCTCTAACATTTGTCATTTTAGAAATGGTTTTAACGGCTCGGAAAAGAGGGCGCGGTTGGATGATTAAAATAACTATTCCTGGTTCTATGCAGTTTTGGCGTAGCCTACATATTTTTCTGGGTGTTGGTTTATTAAGTATAGTTTTAATTCATACTGTCGGGTCAACTGGCTCAAATTTTAATGCAATTTTCTTGTGGGTATTTTTTGCTGTGAGTCTTTCCGCTTTACTTGGCGTAGTAGCAGAAGCTGGCGTTTTAGAGTCATCGCAGAAACGATTTTTAACCCAAAAAACTCCTGATGGCAAAACTTTACCAGGAATAACTAAAGGAAACATGATCAAAGGGATGCGGGCTTTTTGGTTAAACACTCATATAATTTTAGTTAGTATCTTTTTTGTGATGCTGGGTTTTCATATATTTTTAGCTTATTTTTATCAATAGAAATGACTTTATTGAAGCGAGAAATTGTTTTACAAAAAGTTCAAACAGGATATAGATTCAAACAAGCAGAACTAAGCAGAATTAATTTAGAAAATACCAATCTTGATTCAGCCGTATTTAATGAATGCTATATGCGAGGAGCGAGTTTAGTTCGAGCTTCTGGTTATCAAACTAATTTTATCGGTTCTAATTTAATGTTTGCTGATTTAAGTTATGCAAATTTATCTCACGCTAACCTTGAAAGAACTGAGCTTAATAGTGCGATTCTAAATAAGACTATTCTTGATGATGCTAATTGTTATAAAATTAAATTATTTAATGCCCAATTAGATGATCTTAGAGCAACCAATACCAATTTTTCTTTAGCAGATCTGCGGGAAGCTTCAGGAACAGATCTTTACTTTAGTGGCGCAAATTTTAGTAAAGCTAGTTTAGAAAAAGCTGTATTCAAAAAAATCAATTTCGAGAGAGCCACTGTAACTAATAGTAGTTTTCGTAGTGCCTTAATTAATGACTCTAGATGGCACAAAGCTAATTTACACAATACAAGTTTTAGCTTCACTAATATTACCAATGCGGAGTTTATTGATGCGAGTTTAGTAAACTCAAAATTTAGACAAGCAAAATTAAACAAGATCGATTTTACCCAGACAGAATTATTAGAAGCCGATTTACGTAAGGCTCATTTAAAGCAGATTAATTTCTGTGATAGTAATCTTTTATCAGCAAATTTGGAAGGAGCGAAACTAATTAAAATTAACTTTACCAACGCTAATCTACAAGATGCCAACTTAGAAAACACTGTTTGGCAGGAGGTTATATTTGATAATTGTCATGTAGAAGGGGCAGTTTTTACTGATGCGCAGGGTTTAACT
>DAXETX010000219.1:0-6274 GCA_051155735.1 Xenococcaceae cyanobacterium | reverse complement strand
CTCAAGCCTCAAACTTTCGACCAAATTATCGGCAATCGGAATCGCAGTCGTTGGCAACAGACTTGGCAAGGTATTTTAACCGCTTATGAAGTCGGCTTCGACCCCCTCAAACTCAATGTAGTAGTAATTCCAGGCGTTAATGATCGCGAAATTTTAGACCTAGCAGCCCTCACCCTAGAGCGTAATTGGCACGTGCGCTTTATTGAGTTTATGCCAATTGGTAACCCAGCCTTATTTACTGCCAAGGCTTGGATTGATTCTGAGGTAATACGACAACAAATCCGCAGTAAGTGGGGTTTGGTAACATCTCAAATAACTGGGAATGGTCCTGCGGATGTATTTCAAATCCCTGGTGCTAAAGGAACTATCGGTTTTATTTCTCAGATGTCAGAATGTTTTTGCGATCGCTGTAATCGAGTCCGTCTATCAGCAGATGGCTGGTTGCGTCCTTGCCTACTCAATGAAAGCGGTCAGATAGATTTAAAAACCGCTTTACGCCAGGGAGTCGCTGAGACAGAATTAAGAAGGCAAGTGCAACAGCTTTTAGCACTCAAACCCGAAATTAACTTTAGGCAAAGGGACGCTGGTACTAATACAGGATTTTACACTCGTACCATGTCCCAAATTGGCGGATAGATGTTGCGGTCTATGCCATCCGAGAATAATACTCAACCACTAATAATTCATTAATTTGAAGCGCGATCCATTCTCGGTCAATAACGCCATTAACCTTACCAGTTAAAGTATTTTTGTCAAATTCTAAATGACTAGGAAGATTGGCTAAACCAGGATATTCCATATTAGTTTCTACCAAACGACGCGAGCGATCGCGATCTCTCACTTTAATTACGTCTCCAGGACGACATTGATAACTAGCAATATCAACTACTCGGTCGTTTACAGTTATATGTCCGTGGTTAACTAATTGGCGCGCGCCAGGAATTGTTCCTGCCATACCCAAGCGAAATATCGTATTGTCTAGACGCATTTCTAACAACTGGAGTAGAGCCTGTCCTGTAGAGCCTGTAGCTCTGCGAGCTTTACGGACATAACGAATCAACTGTTTTTCGGTTACGCCATAATTAAAGCGGAGTTTTTGCTTTTCTTCAAGGCGAATCGCATACTCAGAACGTTTTTTCCGAGATTGACCGTGTTGTCCAGGAGGATAGTTTTTGCGGGGGCTTTTACGACTTAAACCTGGTAGTTCTCCCAAGCGACGCACAATGCGCAGGCGAGGACCTCTATATCGAGACATATAATACGCTCCTAATGTTAATTTTATACTTTTACAAAATAGTCCCAAATAGATCATTATACTCGTTTACCGAGTTTTGCTCTACAAAAAATCACAGGGTTTGGTAATTGCCGTTTTTAGCAAGGCTTGATATTCTGAAGGCTTGATGGTATATGAGCCAAATCTTTCAAGATGGGGGTTTTGCAGTTGGGCATCAAATAATAGATAACCTCGACTCCGCAAATGCTCTACTAATTTTACCATAGCAACTTTCGAGCCATCACTAATCCGATAAAACATGGACTCGCCAATAAATAAGCCACCAATCGCAATGCCTAAAATTCCGCCAGCGAGTTCTTCTCCTTGCCAAGTTTCAAAACTATAAGCATATCCTGCTTGATATAAACTAAGATAAATTTCTTGTAGTTCTGCCGAGATCCAAGTAGTCTCGCGATTAGCACAACCGTAACACACCAATTCAAAAGCGCGATTGATTGCAACGGAGAACCGTTTTTGATTTAAAACCCGCTTTAATGATTTGGGATAGTGGAATCTTTTATCTAAAGGAATCAGCGTTCTTTGGTTACTCGAATACCAACTTAAGAGATTGCGATCATCTGCCATTAAGAAATAACCTTGACTGTAGCCATCAATGATTGAAGGTACATTTATGTTCATAATGAAAATAGTGGGACATTAAATCAATGTTTTAATATTGCGATCAAGACTAGTAATTGCAGCTAATACTATGACTCAAGAAGCTCAACCCATACCACCAATAACTTTACCTTCTATCGAAAACCCAGAACTAGAAAAGCAATGGTTAAAAACATCATTACACAAATGGCTTGATCGTGAATTTATTCCCGAAGCCGTCAATGAAACTATTGCAATTAGAGCCTCAGAAATCTTTGTGCGTCAGCGTTTAGAAGGCGAAAACGATTTGGGGTCTTTGGTAATTGCTATTGTAACTGAGATGCAAGCTTTTGATTTTAGTCAAAGTTTTTACAGTGAATTTGCGATCGCCAATGCCGTAAGCGATTTGATTTTAGATAGTTTAGGAATTGATCGCTGTTGTGGCGCATAAAATTGAATTGACAACCTTTAATAATATTTATGCTTTGGTCTTATAAGACTCCTGGTATTCCCGATTGGCTATTTGAGAGGCTTCCTGGTATTCCTTTAAGTAAAAAGGAAGTCAGAATTTTGTTAATTGCTGCTTTGCGAATGAAGTCAGATTCGGTACTGTGGGATATTGGCGCAGGAACAGGCACAATTCCCGTAGAAACTGGTTTATTATGTCCTGATGCCCAAATAGTGGCACTCGAAAGAGATGCCGAAGTCGCAAATTTAATTCGTCATAACTGCGATCGCTTTGAAGTCAAAAATGTGCGAGTTATTGAAGGTAGCGCCCCAGACTGTCTCGCAACTTTAGAGCCAAAACCCGATCGAATTTGTTTGGAAGGAGGCAAACCGATCAAAGAAATTCTCAAAAAAGCCTGGGAATTTTTGCAACCAGAAGGGCGGGTAATTGCTACTGCTAGCAGTTTAGAAAGCCTTTATACGATCTCAGAAGGATTATCCGAATTACAGGCTCGTAATATAGAGGTAGTACAATCAGCAGTAAATCGTTTAGAAACTAGGGGGATGCAACAAACGTTTGCAGCCCTTAATCCGATCTTCATTCTCAGTGGCGAAAAGCTTTAAAATTTAAGGTAATTGCAGCACTATTTGAAATTACAAGTTAAAATTTCTTTAGCATTTTATTAACCTTTGATAAGGTTATTTTAATTTTAGTTTTACCCATTTTTTTAGCCTATGGTTGCATAGCGCGTTATGTCCTTAAACCGAATTATTAGTGCCATTATTGCGATCGCCTTAGCTTTGGGAATGATTATTCTAGGAGGCTGGTATTTTGCTGTGGGAATCGGCATTTTGATTTTTTTGGCGCAGATTGAATATTTTCGTCTCGTTCGCGCTAAAGGTATTGAACCAGCAGCCAAGACTACGATGGTAGTTTCCCAATTATTATTAATTAGTTCTACTGTTACTCCCAACATTACCGATGCGATGTTTTGTTTGGGAGGCACGATCATTTGTTTTTATTTGTTATTTCAACCTAAAATGGCAACTATTGCCGATATTTCTAGCTCAATTTTAGGTTTATTTTATTGTGGCTATCTTCCTACTTATTGGGTCAGACTCAGAGTCGGCTTACCTGATGCGCTAACCATGAGTAATTTGCCTTTAGATGGTTATTGGCCCACTTCTTGGCTCGATTGGCGGAGTTTTCCCCCAGCTTTGATTGTAACTTTCTTGGTTATGGCTTGTATTTGGGCAGCAGATATTGGCGCATATACTATGGGCAAAACTTTTGGTCGCACTAAATTATCCGCTATTAGTCCGAAAAAGACGGTTGAAGGGGCAGTTTTTGGCGTGATGGGTAGTTTAATTGTGGCAGAGATCGGAACTTGGTATTTTAATTTTCCTGCTTGGCAACTCAGCGGAATTATTTTAGGTAGCTTGATTGGGGTTACTAGTCTTTTAGGCGATTTAACCGAGTCGATGATGAAACGAGATGCAGGGGTAAAAGATTCGGGTCAGTTAATCCCAGGACATGGCGGAATTTTGGACCGCACTGATAGTTATGTTTTTACTGCACCATTAGTCTATTATTTCGTGACTTTGTTATTGCCTCTAATGAGTTAAGAAGACAGAAAGATGCCGATGATTGACCAGGGCTTCGCCCTTGAAACCGCAAGGTATAACTACTAACCACTAACAAGTTTCACTTAGCTAATTCTGCTTCAATAGCCTGAATCAACTGAGGAGCGTTGGGTGCAACACCACTGGTAAATCTAGCGACGATTTCTCCTTGCTTGTTAACTAAAAACTTTTCAAAGTTCCAAGCCACATCTCCTTGAGGCGCGACAGAACGAGTTAGAGTTTGATATAAAGGATGTTGATTTGTGCCTTTAGCGTGAACTTTATCAAACAGATCGAAAGTAACGCCGTATTTAGTTTCACAAAATTGGGCAATTTGTTCGTTAGTTCCTGGTTCTTGTGCGCCAAAATCATTACAGGGGAAACCTAATACTTCTAATCCGTGATCGCCGTATTGCTGATTTAAGGCTTCTAATCCTGAGTATTGAGGTGTATAACCACAATAAGAAGCTACATTAACAATTAATAATACTTTGCCTTGATACTCAGATAGCTTTTTTGCAGTGCCGTCGATAGTTTTAACCGTAATATCAGATACAGTAGCAGTCATATCCAGTTGCTCTCTCAATCAAAATTTACGCCATATGCTAGATCGTACTTTATCACTTTTGTCTCATCAGGGTGGAATGGTGAATAATTTATCAGTAAAAATTTTGGCTTCAGCCGAAGCATTGAGTCAAAATGCTGCAATTTTAGCTTTAGATTATCTTAAAACCTGTTTGGCTCAACAAGAGACAGTTAGTATGGTTTTAGCGACTGGTAATTCCCAGTTACAATTTTTAGAGGCTTTAGTAACTAGTGATTTAGATTGGTCGAGAATTATCCTGTTTCATTTGGATGAATACTTAGGAATTGCTGCTAGCCATCCAGGGAGTTTTCGTTACTATTTAGCTTCTAAGGTAGAACAGCGCATTAAACCCCAGCAATTTTATTATATTCAAGGAGATGCTTTACAACCTCTAGCAGAATGCGATCGCTATACTCAACTATTGCAACAATACCCGATCGATCTTTGTCTGTTAGGAATTGGCGATAATGGACATATCGCGTTTAATGAACCTTCGGTAGCTGATTTTCAAGATACTGAAGTAGTTAAAATTGTCAAACTCGAAACAAAAACTCGTCAACAGCAAGTAGCTGGTGGTTATTTCCCTAATCTCAATGCAGTACCTCAATATGCTTATACTTTAACTATTTCTACTATCTCTCAGGCAAAGCAAATTTTTTGTTTAGCTTCAGGGAAGAAAAAAGCTAAAATTATCAAACGGATGTTACAAGGTGCGATCGCTCCAGCCTGTCCAGCATCGATCTTAAGAAAGCAATCTCAAGCGACTTTATTTTTAGATCGAGACGCTGCTAGTTTAATTTAAGCAATATTTTAAAGGGTTCGGTAGGCTCAAATCCTTAATCATTAATATTGGTTTTGCGAATTATCTGGCGATCGCTTCTAAAGGTAAAGTTAATACAGGCGATCGCGCAGTGCTGCGATCAGCAGATCGCACTGCAAAATGGCACAATCAACAGCAAACACATTATTAAGTTCTATTAAAAGTGGATCAATTTAATTTAATTAAGTGAATTAACCTTTGATTCGCTCGGCTGCAACTTAGCTTCTCGTTTAGCTTGTCTTTGTTCCAACTTTTCTCTTTTTCGCGCTTGTTTAGCTTCTTGTTTCAGTTGCTGTTGTTCGAGCTTCGCTTGTCTTCGTGCTTCTTTGTCAATAAAATTTATAGCTGAACAGGCTGAAGCGATCGCTTATTAATGCAGTTGCTTTAAGAAAAAAATCTGCAAAACCCCGCTGCATTGCTTTTAATAACCTTCAAGATGCCACTGAAAAGCAAGATTGAAATGTTATTATCAAAATTGAAATGTTATTATTCAAATACGATCAAGGTGCTTCTTAGTCTTGTACTGAGTGCTGCTAAAGTATGAATAGAAACATGAGCGAAAAGTATTTAGCAGATTTTAGTTCGTGGATTGACCAAACAGCCCACCTGTTAAGGGAGCGTCGTTGGCATGAAATTGATGTGCCACATTTAATTGAAGAGGTTGAAGACTTGGGGAAAAGTGAAAGACGAGGGATTACCAGTCAGCTAACCCGTCTTTTACTACATTTGCTCAAGTGGCAGTATCAACCTCAACGTCGTTCAGATAGTTGGCTCGATTCTATCACTGATGCACGTACCCAGATTGAATTGACTATTGAAGATAGTCCTAGTCTAAAATATTATCCCGCAGCGCAACTTGAAGAAAGTTATCAACGAGCGCGTCGCCAAGCAGCTAGGCAAACCAATATGGCGATTTCGATGTTTCCCA
>DAXETX010000218.1:0-3883 GCA_051155735.1 Xenococcaceae cyanobacterium | reverse complement strand
TAATCAGTCTCTAGGGTAAAAAAGGTCAATTCTGGCGGACAAAATAAACGTATAGGTGCTAAGCTCATGCCAATGCCAGGATTAACGTAAAGTTGATTGTTGGCTTTGCCAAAACCTTTTGCCCAACCGTCTGCATAGACTTTGTCTTTCTGGGTAAACCTTAACCACGACCATTGGGGTAATCCAGGAACTCTTATTTGTCCGCCATGGGTATGTCCTGCCACTGCTAAAGAAGCAGCAGCGGGAGGAAACTGCTCAAAGGTATCGGGATTATGCATCATAATAATTCTCGGACTATCATCAGGAACATTATTTAAAGCTTGGTCAACATTATCGCGGTTTGCCCACAGCGAACCGACTCCTACTAGATAAAGAGGTTGATTACTTTCTGGTGGTGATAACTGTATCGCTTCGTTTTCTAATACTTCTATTCCAGCAGATTCTAATGCTGCTTCTAGCTGGTTGGCTAACTTGACGAAGTGAACGCAAGCCCCTCCTTTCAAAGGAGGGGTACTGTTCACATTTGGTTCTTTTTTCTTGCCACTCATCCCATAGTCGTGATTACCTAAAACAGCATAGGTAGGAATTTCCGCTTCTATTAGAGGACGAACTATATTGACTGCGGTAGCTATTTCTGATGCTGGATTGTCTCCTGGATGATAAATAAAATCGCCACTAATAAGAACAATAGTCGGTTTAGCTTCTACTATTTTAGCCACGCTACGACGCACAGTACCGCGATTATCGCCCCATAATCCAATTTGAAAATCGGAAATTTGGGCAATTTGCTTGCCTTCCCACGAGGCAGGAAGATCGGGAATAGTTGCTGTTTCGTTCTCTGTATTAAGGATGCGCGGTTCAATAAAACTCCAAATTGCTAGTAAGGCGATCGCTCCTACTAGACCCAAAACTGTATATTTAAGTTTGACAGACATATCTTTCATAGTTTTAAAATTTATCTAGATTTATGAAAATATCAATTTTAAAAAGTCTTTTTTGGCTTGTTTAACAATCAATAAACTTCTAATTAATTTATTACTAGCAAAGTATTTGACGTGAAAACTATTTTTTTACTCTTTTTTGTCTCAATCCTTACAAGTTGTGACTTATTATTTAGCGAATCATCTAGAGAACAACCCAAGGTAGAAAATATTGAACCAATTACAGTTTCTCAAACTCAGGTGTATGAATGCGATGACTATAGTTTTAGTGTTGAAACAAACAATCCAGATTCAGGCGAAGTGACACTCTATTTACCAGAGCGTACTATTACTCTAAACCAAGTACGTGCAGCTTCTGGTGTGAAATATCAAAACTCTGAGGTTTTGTTTTGGCATAAAGGCGACACCGCGTTGCTTGAGATTGCAGGAAAGACTTTTAATAATTGCCAACGCGATCCCCAACGTGAATCACGAGATACTCAGGATAAAAGACCTGTCGATTTTCGTGCTACAGGGAATGAGCCTGGCTGGTTTTTAGAAATTGTTGACGAACACTCAATCCGAATCTTGACAGACTATGGCAATAATCGAATTGTCACCCCTGCAACAGCACCACAATTGTCAGAAGCAGAAAAAACCTATGATGTAGAGACAGAAACTCACAAAATACACCTGATTATTCAACAGAAATCATGCACGGACACGATGAGCGGTGATAAGTTTGAGTCAGAGATTACTCCATTTGGATGATCGAACTTTGAATGGCTGTGGGCAAAGACTAATCTGAATTAATTAGATCGAGAAAGCATCGCTGAGTTTGATTAGCGATCGCCCTTAGTTATCAAAAATTTTTTAATTAACAAACTTTAGATAGATTAAATAAAGCCAGATTTTATTTATGCTGAAAAAAAGTGGCTCAATAATCATCAATCAAGGGTAAGGATGTAATTACTCGCTTTTTTGCAAGTAATTAAGCAAGTTTTTGGGGTTCAAAATACTTACCTTTGAGCAAAATTTTGTTAATAGGTAGTTGCAAGATCGACAACTTCTGCTCTTAACGGAAACTAGTTTGAACTATAGCCAAGCTAATAACAACTTTATTAATTTGTTAAATTATGACTAATCGAAATTACTGGCATCATCCTACAACCAAAAAGATTGCAGCTTATGTAGGTGCGATCGCCCTGGGATTAACCGCTACAACCCTACTTCCACTGAAAAATATCGCCCAAGAAGAAATTCAAGAGGGGAGAACTAACGTCACCATCGAAAAAATTACTGGCAATATCGAAGATTATGTCGGACAAATGGTAACGGTTAGAAGCGAAGTGGAAGAAGAGTTGGGCGAGTCGGGATTTGTGCTAGAGGCTGATGAGTTTTTTGGTGGCGAACCATTTCTTTTACTTAATGCTGGTGCTGTCCCTGTGACTCGTCCTAGTGAAGATATCGCAGTTCAAGGAACAGGAACAGTTAGAGAATTTGTCATTGCCGATATCGAAAGGGATTATGGCATAGATTTAGATGAAGAACTGTATATAGACTACGAAAATAGACCCGTGGTAATTGCCGAATCTGTAGCTTTAGCTCCTACTCCTGAAGAGTTGGCAGAAAATCCCTCGGCTTTTTACGATCAGGTGATCGCTGTTGAAGGGGAAGTTGGAGACTTATTTTCTTCTAACACAATGTCTCTTTACGAAGAAGGTTGGATTGATGATATCGGTTTAATTGTTGTCGGTGTTAATAGCGACTTAAATGCCGAAAGCAATCCACTTCAATCAGGAGAAATGGTAGTCGTTACGGGAATGGCGCGTCCTTTGGATGTAAACCTGCTTCAACAAGATTCCGAATTGGGATGGGACGAAACCGAAATTAGCGAATTTGAGGCGAGATATACAGATCGACCTGTAATTGTTGCTGATGATATTTATCCGTCTGCACTGGACGACTAAATTTTGCGCAAGCAAGAAAACAATTGTAAACACTTAAAAGGAGAAAACATGAATAGAGAACAAGAATACGCAACTAACTACAAAAGAGCCGTAGGAGTTTTTGAAAAACGGGAAAATGTCGAAGACGCACTTCGCGCCCTTAAAGACAACGGCTTTAATATGGATGATGTATCTTTACTCGCACGAGATTTAGAAGGTGTCGAAGGTGCTGACGAAGTTACGGAAAAACAAGGTAACGAAGCTTCCGAAGGAGCAGGGATTGGCGCAACTACTGGTACGGTTTTAGGCGGTATTGGTGGCTTCCTCGTCGGTGCAGGAGTATTAGCTATTCCTGGTGTTGGTCCAGTTCTGGCTGCTGGTGTAGGAATCTCAGAAATTGCAGCTACTCTAGCAGGTGCAGGTATTGGCGCAGCAGCAGGTGGAATTATTGGGGCTTTAGTCGGTTTGGGTATTCCTGAAGAAAAAGCTAAAGTTTATGAAGATCGCATTAAAGCTGGTGACTATTTATTAATGGTTACTGGTACTGAAGATCATGTCGAAAAAGCTGCTTCGATTTTACGCGATCGCCATATTCAAGAGTTTGAAATTTATGACGCCCCCGATTTAGCGCGTAACGACCGCGAAACCGAATTTGTCGGCGAGGAAAGACCTATCGCCAGTCGGGAGGAAGTCGTTACTAATAAACGGGATGTATCGAGAGTAGATGCTAGCGATAAAATCGACCTTGATAAAGACGGCGAAGCAGAAGTATTTATTGTTGACGAAACTAAAAAAGAAGTTCGCTAGTTTTTAGCGTTAATTTTGTTAAAAAATATAAGTGGGCGGGAGTTGAATTCAATTCATTCCCGCCTCTTGTATTCCTTATTAAAGTTAAATAAAATTGGATGTTGGATAATATAGCTGTGGCATTAACTCTTATGTTACTGCTATTAGCAATTTTTGCTGCTGTTTTGAAAATACAATATCGTCAAGCAGGAAAACGTTTATTGATTT
>DAXETX010000217.1:0-4964 GCA_051155735.1 Xenococcaceae cyanobacterium | reverse complement strand
AACTACGCTACTAAGAATTTATATCTTGAATATTTTTGAGATTTTAATTAACAAAAACAACAAGACACAGCGGGATTAAGAGGGCAAGGAAAACAACATAAATCTAAAGTTATTGCAACTTCATTGTTTAATGCTTCGCCATATTTAAATGAGACTTTTATAGGGTTTTTTCCTTTTGATGCACCGATTTTTTCAATAAAGTCATACATAATATTGGCTTTATTTAATATGTCTGTAATAGCTGTTTTGATGTCTTCTTCTGTACTTGCTACTTTTACAGGTTTGGGCATTCTGGGAAATTTTTTTGTTTCAATCTCTTTGTCGGCAAACTTGAGACTAATTACCATTGGTTCGGTACAGGGAATCCCATATTGCTGTAACATTTTTCTCATGCCAAATAGCATATCTGCTTTGCCTAAAGCTTCGGTCAAGATTTCTGATTCTTGCATGGGTTTAATGGAGTTAAATAAAGTATCTTCCATAAATACTTAGGTTTAACCAAAGCATCATATGCAGTTTTTTGCAGTTTGTAAGATATTTTTACAATACTTTTTGCAGGTTTAAATATTGTTGTTATTGTTCCAGCCAAAAATAATCATGCTGCAATTATTATCACAGATTAGGAAATCAGTAATTTTTGAGCAAAACTGGTTTGGTAGATTAAAGCTGTATCTAAAGCAAGGGAAGTTGAAGAATGAAAATCGGACTAATGGGAACTGGTTTGATGGGTCAACCGATGGCGCTAAGATTGCTGAAGGCTAATATTTCAGTTATTGCCTACAATCGCACCCCAGAAAAATTACAACCCATAGTAGAGGCTGGCGGAATAGTTGCAGATACACCAGAAAAAGTAATTCAAGAAGCTGATGCCACGATTTTGATGCTAACTGATGCAGCAGCGATTACCACAAACATCCTGACAGAGCAAACTCGATCTTATTTACTAAATCACACGATTATTCAGATGGCAACCATTGCACCCCAAGAAAGTAGAGCCATCAAAGAGCGAATTATTGCAGCAGGAGGAGAATATTTAGAAGCACCAGTCTTAGGCAGTATCCCGCAAGTGAAAACAGGAGAATTAATTGTCATGGTTGGTAGTACACCGCAGCAATTTACTAAGTGGTGTAGTGTTTTCAAGCATTTTAGTAATGAACCAACATATATAGGAGAAGTTGGAACAGCAGCAGCCCTGAAACTAGCGCTTAATCAGTTAATTGCTAGTTTAACCGCAGCTTTTGCCCTGAGTTTAGGTTTTGTGCAACGAGAAGGCGTAGATGTAGAGCAATTTATGGCTATTTTACGGGAAAGTGCTTTGTACGCTCCTACCTTTGATAAAAAACTATCGCGAATGTGCGATCGCGATTTTAGTAATCCTAATTTTCCGACTAAGCATCTACTCAAAGATACAGAGTTATTTTTAGCTCAAGCCGAAACACTAGGGCTAAATACTAGCGGGTTACAAGGTATCCGTCAAATCGTCCAAACAGCGATCGCCCTTGGTTTAGAAAATGCCGACTATTCTGCTATTTATACGGCGATTAACCTTGAAACTCCGAAAAATGACTAAATGCACGATGTCATATAATCATGGAGCGATGAGCGATGAGATTAGTCGAATTTTTGTCCAATTTGATGGTAGATTCTGTAGTTGTAATCGATATTTAAATTTTTTGATTTCTTATGCGTATCGCTTTATTTACAGAGACTTTTTTACCAAAAGTGGATGGAATTGTAACTCGCTTACGCCATACAATAGAGCATCTAGAACGTAATGGCGATCGCATTTTAGTGGTAGCCCCCGATGGTGGTTTAACTGAGTATAAAGGGGCAAGAGTTCATGGTATCCCTGGCTTACCGCTACCTCTCTACCCAGAATTAAAATTAGCTTTTCCGCCTATTGGCACTAAAGAAGTTATTGAAAAATTTCAGCCTGATGTGATTCACGTAGTAAATCCCGCTGTCTTAGGAGTAGGAGGCATATATTACGCCAAAACTCTCAATATTCCCCTAGTTGCTTCTTATCACACCCATTTGCCTCAATATCTGCAACATTATGGTTTGGGCGCATTAGAAGGAGTCCTTTGGGAATTACTCAAAGCAGCCCATAATCAAGCCCAATTAAACCTTTGCACTTCAACCGCTATGGTAGAAGAACTAATCAATCACGGGATTGAAAGAGTAGATTTATGGCAAAGGGGAGTCGATACCGAAATGTTTCAGCCCCATCTAGCATCAGGGCAAATGCGATCGCGCTTGTCTCAAGGCAATCCTGATAGTCCCTTATTATTATATGTCGGTCGTGTCTCAGCCGAAAAACAAATCGATCAAATCAAACCGGTTTTAGAAGCTATTCCTGAAGCCCATCTAGCAATTGTTGGTGATGGTCCTAACCGCGAAGCCTTAGAAGCGCATTTTGCTGGAACAAATACCTATTTTGTCGGTTACTTACAAGGTTTAGAATTAGCTTCTGCTTATGCTTCTGCTGATGCCTTTATTTTTCCCTCACGCACTGAAACCCTAGGGCTGGTTCTATTAGAGGCGATGGCAGCAGGTTGTCCTGTAGTAGCAGCTAACTCTGGTGGCATACCCGATATTGTCACTGATGCTGAAAATGGCTACTTATTTGAGGTCAACGACCCCGATGGTGCAGTCACCGCCACCAAGCGTTTATTAGAAGCTACAGCAGAAAGAGAACAGTTAAGAATTAAAGCGCGGATCGAAGCTGAAAAATGGGGTTGGGCTGCTGCTACTAGACAGTTACAGAGTTATTATCGTGAAGTTGTCAATGCGGAGTATTTAACTCCTGCTGCCTAATTAAACCAAAGACTTTGCTGCTTTTTGTTTTTGAGATTGTATTGCCAAATAAACCAACAAAGCATTAATATCTGCTGGATTAACCCCACCAATGCGAGAAGCCTGACCAATAGTTAGAGGACGAACCGCAGTCAATTTTTCTCTAGCTTCCATTCGCAAACTATTGATCGCCATATAATCAATAGCTACAGGTAATTTACGATTAGTATGGCGGGAAAGCTGTTCGGTTTGAAATTCTTTGCGTTTGATATAACCAGAGTATTTGAGATCAATTTCTGCCCCTTCGGTTTCAGCCAGAGTTAAACTGCCATCTCCCAAATCATATTGGATCAAGTCAGCATAGTGAAACCCAGGACGACGCAACAAGTCTGCTAGAGTAATTGAACCCTTGATTTTTTGTTTTGTCACTTCAGCGATCGTCATTCCTACTGACTCATTTTCCTTAATTCTCGTAGTGTATAACCGTTCTTTTTCTCCTGCGATTTTGGCTTGTTTCTGACAATAGAGTTGCCAACGGCGATCGTCAATTAAGCCAATTTCTCTACCCAGAGGCGTCAAACGGCGATCTGCATTATCCGAACGCAATACTAACCGATATTCCGAACGACTAGTTAGCATTCGATAGGGTTCGCGTAAATCTTTAGTACACAAGTCATCAATTAGCGTTCCGATGTAGCTTTCTTCCCGCGGAAAAATAATCATTTCTTGACCTTTAGCTAATCTTGCAGCATTAATTCCTGCCACAATACCTTGGGCTGCTGCTTCTTCATAGCCTGTTGTGCCGTTAATTTGTCCTGCGGAAAATAATCCCGCAATTTTTTTAGTCATCAGCGTCGGATAACATTGAGTTGCAGGTAAAAAATCATATTCTACTGCATAAGCAGGACGCAGCATCACGCAGTTTTCTAACCCAGGAAGGGTACGAAGCATTGCTAACTGTAATTTTTCAGGTAATCCTGTCGAAAATCCTTGAATATAAAGTTCGGGAATATCTCTACCTTCAGGTTCGATAAATATTTGATGACTCGCTTTATCCGCAAAGCGGACTATTTTATCTTCGATACTAGGACAGTAACGAGGACCTTTAGCGTCTATCCAACCACCGTAAACAGGAGACAAATGCAAATTATCCCGAATTATCTGATGAGTTTCGGCAGTAGTCCGAGTCAAGTAACAATTCATCTGTTCTCTTTCTATCCAGACTTCAGGGTCAAAACTAAACCACCGTACATCTCGATCTGCTGGTTGCACTTCCATTTTGCGGTAATCTACAGACCGCTTATCGACTCTCGCTGGAGTACCAGTCTTCAGTCTTCCCGTTTCAAAGCCCAAACGACCTAGAGTCTCCGTCAAGCCGATAGCTGCAAATTCTCCCGCCCTGCCTGCTTCCATCGATTTATTTCCAACCCAAATCCGTCCACCTAAAAACGTACCAGTAGTCAAAACTACCGCTTTTGCCCCAAAACAAGTACCAAAATAGGTTTCTACGCCTAAAACTTCATCGTTTTTTCCCAGTACTAAATCTGTAACCATCCCCTCACGGATACTCAGTAAGGGCTGATTTTCGACAATTCCTTTCATCACCGCAGCATACTCACGCTTGTCAGTCTGCGCCCGTAACGCCCATACAGCAGGTCCACGGGAAGAATTTAAGACCCGTTTTTGCAGATAGGTGCGGTCTGCCATTTTACCAATTTCTCCCCCTAAAGCATCCACTTCATGGGTTAACTGAGATTTAGCTGGACCTCCTACCGCAGGATTACAAGGTTGCCAAGCAATTTTATCGAGATTAAGAGTCAGCATCAGAGTGCGACAGCCTAAACGCGCAGCAGCCAAAGCAGCTTCACAGCCAGAGTGTCCTGCACCCACTACGATGACATCAAAGAAATCTTGGAAATCAACAGTCATATTACTCAATGGTTATCAGCTATTAATAAAATTAAATTTTTCAGCAATGTAGTTATCTATTTTAATCTTAGGGTTAACTGATCGCTTTTTCTCCGCTACTTTTGTCAGGTAAATATTTTATTTAATTAAATAGGCGTTGCTGAATAAGTAAATAAATATGTAGCTTAAAATGGGTTCAGTCACAAAAAATTATTGGCTCAAAATATCTTGTAGCAATTACCTCATATAGACTATACTTA
>DAXETX010000216.1:0-23262 GCA_051155735.1 Xenococcaceae cyanobacterium | reverse complement strand
TATGGCGATCGCGAAAGAAATTTTCAACTCTATCGTCGAGGGCGTTATGTGGAGTTTAATTTAGTTTACGACCGCGGTACTATTTTTGGCTTACAAACCAATGGACGAACTGAGTCAATTTTGATGTCTTTACCGCCTCTAGTGCGTTGGGAATACGGTTATCAACCCGAACCGAATACACCTGAAGCTGAACTGTATGAAACTTTTTTGAAACCTCAAGATTGGGTTAACTGGTCATAATTTAAAAGTTAAAATAGCTTTATTGATTAGTCATAGTTAATCACGATTAACTTAGTGGGCGAGCTAAACTCCAAAAAATCATGGCAGAAAAAATCAGCAATACTTCAGAAAAACTGCTATTTAAACCAGGTACTCTTGGGGAAAAATTGAGCCAGCAAACCGAATATGCTCGTAAAACTGGCGCGCTACAATCGATTGCTACAGATTATCATTTTATTCAGCAAGAAGATATTGCTTTTTTAGTTCGCACTGTCGCTAATCTCGCCAAAAAAGAACAAGCTAAACAACAACAAAAGCAAAAAGAAACTAATACAGGCAAATATTTCGATCCTTTTCTTCCTTATGAAACGGATTTATTTGTTAGCGATATTTCGCCGACTCATCTTTGCTTATTAAATAAATTTAATGTAGTAGATCATCACTTATTGATTGTGACTCGCGCCTTTGAAGAACAGGATAAGTTACTCGATCTCGATGACTTTGTTGCTTTATGGGTTTGTATGCGAGAAATTGAGGGTTTAGCTTTTTATAATGGCGGTAAAATTGCAGGTGCATCTCAAAGACACAAACATCTGCAACTAGTACCACTTTCTTTTGTTCCCGACCAAGATTTTTTACCAATTCAACCAGCGATTAATCAAGTAAAATTTACTAACTCTCTAGGGATCATCCCTCATTTTGCTTTTCGTCATGCGATCGCCAAAATTAAGACGACTGACCGAGATAATCCTGTAGCTGCTGCTCAACAAATGTTAGATTGCTACTATTGTTTACTCGAAGCTGTCGGTTTGTCTTTAGACCCAGAGCAAACTTTACAACCAGGAGCTTACAACTTATTAGTGACTCGTCATTGGATGCTTTTAGTTCCACGATTCCAAGAAGCTTTTGCCTCAATTTCGATTAATTCTCTAGGCTTTGCTGGTTCGATGTTTGTCCGCGATCGCGCTTCTTTGGAATTATTAAAAGAGTTGCGTCCGATGACAGTTTTAAGGGGTGTAAGCTTTAAAGACGAATCATCAATTCCGTGAATAATTTGACAAGTTTATCAGTTGAAATTTTATGAAAATCGCAATTACTGGCGCAACGGGATTTGTGGGAACTCGTCTCGTCACCAAATTAAGTAATCAAGGTCATCAAATTTTAGTTTTCACCCGCAATAGTTTCAAAGCTCAAAAAACTTTTCCTCAGTCCGCTTTTCCCCAGTTAGCAATAGTTGAATATACTCCGACCCAAGCAGGAAGTTGGCAACAGGCGATTTCAGGTTGTGATGCGGTGATTAACCTAGCTGGTGAACCAATATCAGAACGTTGGACACCAGAACATAAAAAAGCGATCTTAGAAAGCCGTCAGTTAGGAACGAGAAATTTAGTAGAGGCGATCGCTCAAGCCGATGTCAAACCCCAAGTTTTAGTTAGTGGTTCAGCTGTGGGCTACTATGGCACTAGCGAAACCGCAGCTTTTGATGAAACTAGTGCTTCAGGGAATGATTTTTTGGCGCAAGTTTGTCAGCAATGGGAAGCGGAAGCCCAAAAAGTTCAAGAATTTGGTGTCAGATTAGTGATTCTTCGTGTTGGGATTGTTTTAGGTGATGGGGGTGCATTGGGCAAAATGATCAATCCCTTCAAAATGTTTGCTGGTGGTCCTATTGGTAGCGGTCGTCAATGGTTTAGCTGGATTCATCGCGACGATCTGGTAAATCTAATGATCAACGCGATTCAAAGCCCCGATATGACAGGAGTTTATAATGCTACTGCACCCAATCCTGTACGGATGAAAGATTTTTGCCAAACTTTAGGAGAAGTCATGAATCGCCCTTCTTGGCTACCTGTTCCTGATTTTGTTTTAGAACTCATCTTAGGTGATGGGGCGATTGTCGTTTTAGAAGGTCAACAAGTATTACCGAAAAATACTCAAGCTTTAGGGTTTGAATATCAATATCCTCAGCTAAAACCAGCACTTCAAGAAATAGTTAAATAGCAGACTTTTCCATTAATTAAAACATTTTTTAAGTTTTTGATGGCGTTGACTAAATACTAAATCTAGAATAATTTTGCCAATAGTTTTATCTATAAAATCACCGAATCCCAAACTAAATTCAATTTGATCTGTATAAATTGTTTGATTACCTTCTGACTTAAACAAGTGACAATGATTAAAGTATTTATAAGGAAATCCTCCCTTCATAATATCAGTAAAAAAATCATTTTTTTTATAAGCTATTATCTCAGTTTTCCAATATATCCAAGTAAAAAAAAAGCGAAATTTAAATTCAAGAATAGAACCTAAATTCCATTTCTCCTCGTTCTTAATCCAATATATTTGATAGGGAAAATGTTTTTCAAATCCATAAGCCGATGCGCAAAAATTAAATACTTTATCTACAGATGAATCAATTTTTAGAGTTTTTTTGTAATTCATACTATTAAAAATAGTAACTAGTAACTGTTCAAGTCTTTAAAGTAATGAATCCATGAATTTCATCAATTTAATATTGTCTTCTGATAAATCTTGACCAGAATTCACTGCTAAATTTTTTTCTAACAAACCTTTAAGAGCGATCAATTTCATGCTATTTTCCGCTAAAGTTTCGGCGATCGCCTCTCCTGCTGGCAAATATCCTACTGCTGCTAAATCCATTAATGCCGAACGACGTAATTGTAAATCATCACCAGACAAAGCTTGAATTAATAAATCTCCATATTTGGCTGCTTGAGTTAGCTGATACATAGCTCTAGCAGCAGCATATGTCACCTTAGCTACTGGATGGTTAATAAAAGGCTCAATCAATTCTGTCGCTTCTGTTGCGCCTAAAGTTCCTAAAGCTTCGATGATCGCTTCATAAGGCTCTACTAAATGCGGTTTTCCTGGAACAAACTTAGCTTTGGCGACACCCCCTGCTAACAATTGCATCAAAGCTGGAACACAACTCGCATCTGCCAAAGTTTCTAAGGCTTGGGCTGCTGCTTCTCTGACATAAAAATCGGGAAACTGCAAGCAGCGAATTAAAGCTGGTACGGCTCTTCGATCACCTAATTTACCTAAAGCCCTGGCGGAGTTACGACGTAACGGATAACCCCCATCAGGAGCGCGATCTGATTCATCTTCTAAGGCGATGAGTAAAGCCTCAATCGCTGTTTCTTCTCTAACTCTAAATTTACCCAACCACCAAGCAGCATAATATCTCGAACCTAAATCTTCTTTCTGAAGGAGATTGGCGATCGCCTGTTCTACAGTTAATTCTGGTTCAACCTGATTGCTACTGGCTGCTTTCATCTGTTATCTCCCAATAACTTACTCTAAACTACAACAATACCCAGAAAAGTAAACAAATACTAGCCTATTGCCGGCATCCGCATACCTTTCTGGGTAGTGCTTTGCAATATTAAATGTTTGCTCTTAGTTCTTGTCAATCAATTATCGATCAACCAGAATTTAGAGGCACATTTTGATTTTAGCTACTAACTAAGAGCGTTGATTGCATAATCTAAATAAGAATTAGCTTCAACAGCAGGGTCGCCTTTAAGACCGTGGTTCGCTTTGATATACTTAAGAGCTTCAATGTACCAGCTAGGAGATAATTCGTAAGCACGGTTAATCTCGTCTAAACCCGCAATTAAATACTCATCCATAGGACCAGTACCACCAGCTACTAAACAGTAAGTTACCATGCGAAGATAGTAACCAATGTCACGAGCGCACTTAGCTTTACCTTCTGGAGTAGAAGCAAAGTTAGGACCAGGAGTGCTAGTAGTGTAAGGATATTTGCTATAAACAGCGTTAGCAGCACCATTAACCAGGTTTTGCGAGTTAGAAGTTAAAGCCTTTGCCGCTTCTAAACTAGCGCTAGCTTGACGAAAACGACCAAAAGCAGTTTGAATTTCAGTACTGCTTAAAAAACGTCCTTGAGAATCTGCTGCTGATACAGCTTCGGTTAGAGGAGTTTTCATAATCTGGGTATCTCCCTATTTTGCTAAGTTTTCCTAAAAAAATTGTTGTTTTGTTGATTGAAATATCAACAAGATACGGGTTTGGATTAGGCAACCGCAGCAGCAGCGCGATCAAAGTAGCCCGCAATTTCAGAAGCTAAAGCACTGCAATCACCAGGAGTGATTCCATTAGGGTCGTTAACAAGCCCTAAAGCAGCAGCTTTCATTTTTTGGACACCAACAGCTACGGAAGAACCAGGAGTTCCCAAAGCTAAATAGGTTTCACGTAAACCGTTGAGGCAACGGTCTTCTAGTACACTAGCATCACCAGTAAAAATTGAATAAGTGATGTAACGTAAAATAATTTCCATATCTCGTAAGCAAGCTGCATTACGACGACTAGTGTAAGCATTACCGCCAGGAGCAATCAACTGAGGCTGTTCTGCGAATAAAGCACGAGCAGCATTAGTTACAATCGCTGAAGAATTGCTAGTAATACGGTTTACAGAATCCATGCGCTTGTTGCTTTCAGCAACCATGGCACTTAGAGCATCTAATTGAGAAGTGGAGAGGAACTCACCACGAGCATCAGCTTGAGACACTACTCTAGTAAATGCGTCGAACATCTAATTAATCTCCTACTGGATGTAAATGAGTTTAGTTGAACTTCAAAAAAGAATCTTAACTTAACTAGATTTGACCTGGGGTTAAATCTAGTTTTGCAGCAGACTTCCAACCTTTATAAGTTTGTTAGAGCTTTTTTAATTTTCGGTGCTTAAGATAACATTTTTTAAGCTTCCTTAGAAAACTTTACACTTGGTTCAAAAACCAAGGAAACTGCTCTAATTAGAGATTGTTTTGAGGCTTGCTTGTTAGCATTTACCCCTTAGATAACTTTTATACAATGAGGTCGCGCTATTATTTGTTACATCTTGTTAATTTTTAAATATCAGCTTGCAATCACAAACTGAACCTAAAGACTAATTAAACCCCAAGCAGATAAGGCTACCGCCACAATAACTAGACCAATTACAGTAGCTCCTGTAAAGGTTAAAATTTTGGCTGCGAATAAAACCGGCTGTGGTGGATAGTAAGGCTCTCCATCATCAAACGACTTCGCCTGGGGCGAAGCCCTAAAATATCCCAGATCGATCAGCTTATCGCGGTAATCAGCTTCATAGCGAGGCATTCTCGCAAAAGGCAGTTCGCCTTGAGTTCTTTGGGGTAAGATGCGTCTTCTTTGATAGGGAACAATATTATTGCCAAAATTGTTTAAATATTCTTCACTATTTAAAATGGCATCAATAAATCCTGCTAAACCTTTAGTTGCTAATAATATCGACCAAGCTAGTTTTTCTGGCTCTCCATAAACTTCTCGTCCTAAAAGTCGCTGAATACAAATTTGAACAAACCGATAATTATTATTAGGTTCATAATTATATTGGCGGAAAGCCTCAGAAAGTAACAATCCGCGGATAAATTGGCGAACTGTAATTTTGTCAGCTTTCAGTTGTGATTCTAAGCTATATTGACGATTACTAGTCAATATCTGTTGCTCATGAAAAATCTGTCGATAAGCTGCCCAAATTACCCCAGTTTTTTCAGACTCCGAAAGCGGAGTTTCTGTAGTACCAATTATCCGCTGTTCTTCTCCTGGAACTTCGTAACCAGCTACCCGCTGATTTTGAGTTGAGGGAGCATAATCTAGTAAGGGAATGGTCATTGGTTAAACCCTCCGTTGCTTCTTGCAAAAGCAAGAATGACTTAAGTGATTAAAATGCGAATCAATTGTGTTAAGTTGAGAATTTAATTTTATTCAACTCTTGACTTATGAGATTACAAGAATTTAGCTCGCTAAGATTTTCTAAATTTTAGTATCGTAAAAAAACTTCAATAATCCTTAATATTTAGCAATATATAATGAGTTGCAATTTCAAAACTCAGAGCCTACCGAAACGACAATTTGATTTATTGCTAGATTAGTCAGAAGTTAGAGTTTGCTGCTAAAATTAAACAATAAGGGGAAAAACTTAACCTAAGTTTTTTCGACCTACAAAAACATCTAATATAGATAGAGAGTGGGTTTAGCCCGCTTTTTTTATTGCTTGCTCGGTTTTCCATGACTCATTCTTTAGTTCCTCCTATCATCGATTTAGCAACACCTATTGCGCAAAAACTTAACTTGGAAGTGGTAGATGTGGTTTTTCAAACTAACAAAAACCCGCCAGTATTAAGGGTAGATGTGCGTAATATTCTTCAAGATACAGGTCTTGAAGATTGTGAGCAAATGAGTAAAGCTTTAGAAGCAGAGCTAGATACTACAGCTTTAATCACTAGTGCTTATGTTTTAGAGGTTTCTAGTCCAGGTATTACCTGTAACTTGACTACCGACCGAGATTTTATTACTTTTAAAGGATTTTCAATTGTTGTTAAAACCTTTGCTCCCTACAAAAATCAAAAACTTTGGCAAGGTAAGCTTCAAGGTAGAGATGAAAACAACATTTATCTTAATCAAAAAGGTAGAACTATTACTATTCCTAGAGAATTAGTTGCTCAAGTTCAAATAGATGATGCTAGTTAAAGACAATTAATTGTCAAACTCAATCGAGATTAATCAATAATTTAGTTCACATTGCGTTAGGAGTAAAATTTATGACCCTAGTCAGTTTGCCTGGTCTTGGGGATATGATTGAACAGATTAGTCAGCAATATAATTTGCCTTCTAGTTTGGTACAAGAATCCCTTAAAGAAGCTTTACTTAAAGGTTACGAGCGATTTCGTCGGACGAAAGAAAGTGCTAGTCGCCAGTTTTCCGAAGAGCATTTTGAAAATTTTAAAGTACAGCTAGATACTAATGCTGAAGGATTTTTAATCTTGACAACTAAAACTATAGTTGATAAAGATAAGCAAAATATTATTGACAATGACCGAGAAATTGCGCTGCAAGAAGTTCAAGAACAACTAGGAGATTCTGAGGTTCAAATCGGTGACTCAGTATTAGTCGATGTTACACCAGACCAAAGTGATTTTGGTCGGATGGCGGCAATTCAAACTAAGCAAGTTCTACTGCAAAAATTACGGGATCAACAGCGCAAATTAATTCAAGAAGAATTTAAAGATCTAGAAGGTACTATCTTGCAAGCAAGAGTGCTGCGGTTTGAAAGACAGTCGGCGATTGTTGCTGTTAGCAGTGGTTTGGGACAGCCAGAGGTAGAAGCAGAATTACCTAAACGTGAACAATTACCTAATGATACTTATCGCTCTAATGCTACTTTCAAAGTCTATTTAAAAAAAGTTAGAGAAACGCCTCATCGCGGACCACAACTCATTGTTTCTCGTGCTGCTGCGGGATTAGTAGTAGAACTTTTTAGTAACGAAGTTCCAGAAATTGAAGAAGAAATCGTCCGCATTGTCGCTGTGGCGCGCGAAGCTAATCCGCCTTCTCGTCACGTCGGCGTAAGAACTAAGATTGCAGTAGATACTTTAGAACGAGATATTGACCCAGTAGGAGCTTGTATCGGAGCAAGAGGGTCTCGGATTCAAGCAGTGGTTAATGAGCTAAGAGGAGAAAAAATCGATGTGATTCGTTGGTCTCCTGACCCCGCAACCTATGTGGCTAATTCTCTTAGTCCTGCTAGAGTAGATCGAGTCTTACTAGTAGATACCGAAGAAAAACAATCTTTGGTGTTAGTTGCTGAAGACCAATTGAGTTTAGCAATTGGTAAAGAAGGGCAAAACGTTCGTCTAGCAGCACGTTTAACAGGCTGGAAAATCGATATTAAAGATGCTGCTCTCTATAAAGAGAATGAAGCATTACCTAGTAGTTCTACAATGACAACAGAAGCGGAGTCAGAACCGATATTAGAAACAGAAGCTGTTGCTGAAGCAGAACCAGAAGTATCGGTTACACCAGAAACAGAAATCTAGGTTTTTTATGCTTGAATAAGGTTAGATGAGCGTCAAAGAGACTTCAACAGCGCGATTAAATCTAGCAAAACTCATATTTATCGCTCTTAAAAGCTATTTTGGGTTTAAACCCTTAGTTGACAGTTTATGAAACCCAATCATCGACGTTGTGTTAGTTGTCGCCAAATTTTCCCCAAAAAACAATTGTGGAGAGTGGTCAAAATTCATCCTTCGCAACAAGTTTGTTTAGATTCTGGGATGGGACGTTCGGCTTATATTTGTTTTCGAGCCGAGTGTTTGCAGCAAGCAAGACAAAAAAATGCTTTTGGGCGATCGCTAAAAGTTAAAATTCCCCAATATATCTATCAATCTCTTCAGAAAAGATTAAACTCAGAATATTCACCAAGGGATCAAACTTAAGATAAATTTGTAGCAGTAAAATTCAAAATAAACCATAACACTTCTGTATTTTTTCTTAGAATATAAAAAGAGGAGACGCAAATTATCAGCATAAAATAGTGAATGTAGTCAAAGACCCAAAAAACTCACTTAAATTTAGCAAACTTTATCAGTCACCAAAACTATGATGAAGGACAATATCAACTCCATAATAATTCCAACAGATACCAAGTAATTTAGCATTAGGGGGCATAGTGGATGAACAACGGAAAAGTAAGAATCTACGAATTATCAAAAGAACTAAATTTGGAAAACAAAGATATCAAGGATATTTGCGAACAACTTAATATCGCAGTTAAAAGTCACAGCAGTACTATTACAGACTCTCAAGCAGATAGAGTCAGAGGTGCAGCAGCAAAATATGCACCTGAAAAAACTCTGGACCGTCCCAGTACTCAAAATACCAGCAATAACAATAAAAAGATCAAAGGCAAAAATAAACGTAAACAGCAAATCCTAGCAATTCATCATAAAACTGATAATTCTGAATTCGCTTCTCCAAATCAAAAAACAGCATCTTCTACGTCAACTCTTGCAGCCCCTCCCAAACTGCCAGTTAGACCCCAATCATCAGTCTCATCTAACTCTTCAGCAGCTAAGTCGCCTGTGTCACCAACTGCTAAACTTCAAGCACCAGCGCAACCGCCTCAAGTTATTTCTAAGAAGGAGACAACAGACTCTGAATCGGTTGAAGCAGCTTCTGGGGAACAATCAAATATACCCAGACCGCAGTTAGTTTCTCCGCCTTCTCGCTCCCAGACTGCTAAACCTAGCGTAAAATTATCTTCGACCCCAGAAGCACCTCAAGTGACAGAGCCAAATCTAGTTAATGCTTCTGAACCAAAAACTGTCGATAGCGAAACTGCCTCTTCTAACAAGTCTAAATCGGAAAAACCCAAACAAGCTCTTACTTTACCCAAATTACAAAGACCTCAAAGACTTAAAGCCGTAGAAGAAGTACCTGAACCAGATGATACACCGAAAGATGATTCTGAGGTAGATTTAGCAGATGAGAGTGCTATTGACCTCGAAAAAAATAGCAAAAAAGCGAAAAAAGATAAACTCAAACGTCCCAATCCACCTCATAAGCTCAAAAGTAAAATTTGGGAAGATGAGGAAGAAGATGAAGAAAAACAAGGAAAAGTTGGTAAAGCTAAAGCAGGTGGTAAAGCAAAACGACGTCCTAAACCGCTAATTGAAGACGACGATGATGAATTTTTCACCGAGCTAAATAGCGATCAAACTGATAGCGCGATCAGTTTGTCTATTGCTCGTCCGCCCAAACCTAAAGAATTACAAAAGCAACCAGCACAAGTAGCAGCTACCAATAAAAAACCCCGTAAATCTACACCGAAAGCGGATAAAACGACGAAAAATGAAAAACGCAATCGTCAAGTAGTAACAGGACCACCAGAACAGATTACTCTCACCAAAAATCTGACGATTAGAGAATTGGGAGAATTACTTAATACACCAGAAACAGATATTATCAAAAGTCTGTTCTTTAAGGGGATTGCGGTAAATATCACTCAAACTCTAGATTTAGATATAGCTCGTACAGTCGCCGAAGAACTAGGGGTTAAAGTAGAAACTCCTGAAGCTAAATCAGCAGCAGCAAAAGAAACTGAGATGTTAGATGCTGATGATCTAGAAAAACTTCAGCCTCGCCCTCCTGTTGTAACTATTATGGGTCACGTCGATCATGGTAAAACCACGCTGCTTGACTCGATTAGAAAAAGTAAAGTGGCTCAAGGGGAAGCAGGCGGTATTACTCAACATATCGGTGCTTATCATGTTGATGTAGAACATAACGAGCAAACTGCACAAATCGTTTTCTTAGACACTCCTGGTCACGAAGCTTTTACTGCGATGCGGGCTAGAGGAACTAGAGTTACAGATATTGCCGTATTAGTTGTAGCTGCGGATGATGGAGTGCAACCTCAAACTAGGGAAGCGATTAGCCATGCTAGAGCAGCAGAAGTACCTTTAGTAGTCGCCATTAATAAAGTTGATAAGCCAGAGTCTAATCCAGACCGCATCATGCAAGAGCTTGCGGAACAAGGGTTATTAGCTGAAGCCTGGGGTGGTGATACGATTATGGTTCCTGTTAGTGCTTTAAAAGGACAAAATCTCGATAATTTGTTAGAGATGATTCTGTTAGTAGCAGAAATTGAAGAATTATCAGCTAATCCTGACCGTTATGCCAAAGGAACGGTGATTGAAGCTCACCTAGACCGTGCCAGAGGTCCAGTAGCAACGCTTTTAGTGCAAAACGGTACTTTGCGGGTAGGAGACAGCATCGTTGCTGGTTCAGTTTTGGGCAAAATTCGCGCGATGATCGATGACCGCGGTGAGAAAGTTGAAGCAGCTACACCATCTTTTGCGGTGGAAGTACTAGGCTTAAATGACGTTCCCGAAGCAGGAGATGAGTTTGATGTTTATCCTACTGAAAAAGAAGCTCGTGCAGTTGCAGATACTAGAGCGGATGTGCAAAGAGATACACGTCTGCAACAAGCAATGTCTTCGCGTCGCGTTAGTTTAAGTACTCTTTCGGCACAAGCTCAAGAGGGAGAACTTAAAGAACTCAATCTAATTCTCAAAGCGGATGTTCAAGGCTCAGTAGAAGCTATCTTAGGCTCTTTACAGCAATTACCCCAAAACGAAGTTCAAATTCGGGTACTACTTGCTGCGCCAGGGGAAGTTACAGAAACTGATGTGGACTTAGCTGCTGCTAGTGGAGCGGTCATTATTGGGTTTAATACCACCTTAGCTAGTGGTTCGCGACAAGCTGCAGAAAATGAAGCAGTAGATATCCGCCAGTACAATATCATTTATAAATTACTAGATGATATTCAAGGTGCGATGGAAGGTCTGCTCGACCCCGAAGAAGTCGAAGAACCTTTAGGTCAAGTAGAAGTAAGAGCCGTTTTCCCAGTGGGTCGTGGTTCGGTAGCTGGTTGTTATGTTCTTTCTGGCAAAGTAATTCGTAACTGTCAAATTCGAGTACGCCGTGGTAAACAAGTAGTTTATCAAGGCAATCTTGACTCTCTCAAACGGATGAAAGAAGACGCTAAAGAAGTCAATGCTGGTTATGAATGTGGTATCGGCACAGCTAAATTCCATGACTGGCAAGAAGGCGATATCATTGAAGCCTACGAAATGACGTTCAAACGTCGAACTCTTTCTACGAAGTAAGATAGATCATGAGGAGCGAGGAAAATTACTCGCTCTTTAGCTTATAGATCAGTAATTATTATTGATTGAGCATCAAGCTTGAAAGTTTACTGAATCAGGTTTCCGCATTATTAGCTCTCTGAAACTTTGCTGTAGAATGTCAGTTTGATTAGAGACTCAAAGTTAAATAAATATCACAGATAATCTGAGAGCAATTTTGGCTCGTTACAATACTTTTATCAGTAATTTAGTTAACAAGGATTAAGCCTATCGATATCATTCACGGTAATCACAAAGGATTAAAAGCCAGTCAACTCAAACAGCTACAGCGGTTATATCATCGAAAATTACCTGGCGATCGCTTTACTAGTAGTGAGTTTGCCCAAAGATTGGCAGGGATATCTACTGAAATTGACCGCCCTGTGTGTACCTATATCAATCGTCGGGGACAGGTAATTCGTGTCGGCGTAGGAACACCCAGAGAAACCCAAATCCCACCTTTAGAATTGCCTCGCTACGGTGCAGAACGTTTATCTGGGATTCGGTGTATTGGAACTCAACTTGATCCAGATCTTCCTAGAGAGTCGAGCCTCATTGCCCTGATTCGCCAAAGATTAGATGCTTTAGTGCTATTAACTCTGACTGGAACAGGTAAAGTCAGTCGTGGTAAAGGAGCAACGGGTTATGCTAGAGAAGGTTATCTAGTGCATTTGATGCCTCAAACCGACCCAAATTTAGCAGTTGAAGACTACTGTTCGATCTCGCCTCTAACGAGTTTAGATGTTCTACTCCAACAAGACTTTCTGGATCTAGTAGAAGGATTAGAAGCCGAATTTCAACGAGAATACGTTGCGCAACAAGTAGATCGAAATCGCGATCGCGTGCTAATTGTCGGGTTGCAAACTGACACTCGTAACCAACAGCAATTTACCGACAGCCTAGCAGAACTAGAAAGGCTCATTGATACTGCTGGGGGAGAAGTAGTACAAATCATTAGCCAAAATCGTCCTCGCCCTCATCCTCAAACTGTGATCGGGACTGGTAAAGTTCAAGAAATCGCCTTACAAGTGCAAACTTTGGGAGTAAACTTGGTTGCTTTTGATCGCGAACTCTCCCCAGCCCAAGTAAGAAATTTAGAAACTCAATTTGGTGTTAGAGTCGTAGATCGCACGGAAGTAATTTTAGATATTTTTGCCCAACGCGCCCAATCCCGCGCGGGAAAACTGCAAGTAGAATTAGCCCAGTTAGAATATATGCTACCCCGTCTCGTAGGTCGAGGTGAAGCGATGTCTCGTCTTGGTGGTGGTATTGGTACTAGAGGACCTGGAGAAACTAAATTAGAAACAGAACGACGTAATATTCAAAAACGACTCTCCCGCCTTCAACAAGAAGTCGATCAACTACAAGCCCATCGTTCTCGTTTGCGCCAACAAAGACAGAAAAAAGAGATTGCGACAGTGGCGATCGTCGGATACACTAATGCAGGCAAATCGACCCTGATTAATGCTTTGACCAATGCGGAAGTTTATGCTGCGAATCAACTATTTGCGACTCTCGATCCAACGACTCGTCGTTTGTCGGTAGTAGATGAAGCAACCCAAGAACTACGTAACATTTTAATCACTGATACTGTAGGGTTTATTCAAGAATTACCCCCCTCTTTAGTAGATGCTTTTCGCGCTACTTTAGAAGAGGTTACAGAAGCGGATGCTTTACTTCATGTGGTGGATCTGGCTCATCCTGCTTGGGAGTCTCAGATTCGTTCCGTAATGAAAATTTTGAAACAAATGCCGATTACTCCAGGACCTATTTTACTAGCTTTTAATAAGTTAGACCTAACGGATAGTGAAACTCTAGCGAAAGCCCAAGAAGAATATCCTTTAGCTGTATTTATTTCGGCGCAAAAACGTTTGGGGCTAGAAACCTTAAGGCATAAGCTAGGAGAGTTAGTCCGTTATGCGGAAACAGGAGTGATTAATCAATAGTTAACATAAATTAATATATAGTTGCCTGAGTCTGAGAGAAATTGAGTTAAATTGAATCAGATATCTTTTGGGGATCGCTGAAAAATCGATATGGTTCATTTTTGTTCCTATCGATCGCACTATCAAGGGAAAAATTTTTTATGTATTCTGACTCAACTCTAATTCAAGCAGCAAAACGAATTTACCGTACTTATTACCGAATTAATTCTAAAATAAGCAAGCAGCCCTATGGGGTTGCCATTGATAAAGATAGTCTTCGGGGACACATCATATTTAAAGAAAGACCAGTTTTATTGCCAGGAGAATGTTTTATCCGTCTTAACGAACTAGAAGCAGAAGTGTATTAAATTAAAAGAATTTGTAAGGCAATTGGCAATTTTGCGGAATGAAAAGGGAATTGTTAACTTAGTTCTTACTAATCATTCAATTTGTAGCTAATTATGGAAACGCTGGTTGCAGCGACGGCAAATCTGTTAGTTTTTACCTTTGGTGCTTGTATTGGTAGCTTTTTAAATGTTGTTATTTATCGAATTCCTGCTGGTTTATCTTTGGTTCATCCTCCGTCTCGTTGTCCCCAATGTTTTCATAAATTAGGAAAAACTGAAAATGTGCCGATTTTGGGGTGGTTATGGTTACAGGGTCGTTGCCGTTGGTGTAAAACTCTTATTTCTAGCCGTTATCCTTTAGTAGAAGCTGCAACAGGAAGTTATTTTTTAGGGATATTTTGGCAATTTGGTTATAGTCTCGAAACTATTGGTTATTGGGCTTTTGTCAGTTGGTTATTTGCTCTGTCTTTGATCGATTTAGATACAATGACCTTACCTGGGGCTTTAACTAAATCAGGTTTGGTCTTGGGTTTAATCTTTCAAGGCATAGTAGGCTGGCAAAATGCCCAAATTCAAGGTGTTGCCCAAAAACTGATGTTTGGTATTAGTGGTGCAGTATTAGGAATTTGGCTATTAGAGATGATTGCTATTGTCGGTTCGATGATTTTGCAACAGCAGGCTATGGGAGACGGCGACGGCAAATTAATGGCGACTATTGGGATGTGGTTGGGCTGGAAATATGTTTTATTGTCGAGTCTTTCGGCTTGTGCTTTAGGTTCAATTATTGGTGGTGGTGCTATCTTATTAGGGATATTAAATAAAAAGCAACCAATGCCTTTTGGTCCTTTTTTGGCTTTGGGTGGTGTGATTAGTTTGTTTTGGGGACAAAATATTATTACTACTTATATCAATCTTTTTTTTAGTTTTTAGTAGTTTTGGTTAATTGTTAATAAATTTCATTATTCATTTTATAAAAAAAATTCAAAGATTTATCTACCCTGTTCCCTGTAATCTCTCACCTATCATCTTTTTATCTTCTTCAACTATTTAATTAGAACTTAGGGAAGAAGTCTAATCTATCTCTCGTAGGATTCATTTTCTAGGGGTTAATTTTTACTATGGAGTTAGTTTAAAACTATTAGTGCCAATATTTAGTTAGTTGTCCTGTAATGTCACAAACTGTTGAAAAATATCTCAAAGAGATTGGGAAAATTCCTTTATTAAAAGCTGAAGAAGAAGTTGAACTTGCTAATCAAGTTCAAGGGATGTTGCCCTTAAAAGATCGCCAAGATTTAACCGCAGCCGAAAAGCAAATTTTATTTCAAGGGAAAAAAGCTAAGCAAAAAATGACTCAGGCTAATCTGAGGCTTGTTGTTTCTATTGCGAAAAAGTATCAAAATCGAGGTTTATCTTTTCTGGATTTAATTCAAGAAGGTAGTCTAGGCTTGATTAGAGGGATCGAAAAATTCGATCCTGACAAAGGTTATAAATTTTCTACTTATGCTTACTGGTGGATTCGTCAAGCAATTACCAGGGCGATCGCTAATAAGGGGAGGATTATTCGCTTACCAATTCATATTACCCAAGAGCTTAACAAAGTTAAAAAAGCCACACGCCAATTATCTCAAGAATTGGGCAGACTTCCTACAGAATCAGAGTTAGCTAAGCGACTTGATTTTGATTTACCCAAATTAAGAAAAATTAAACGGGTCGGTCGCGATACAAGGTTAGGTAGTCTTAATGTTACTATCGATGATAATCAAACAGAGTTAGAACAGCTTTTAGCAGCAGATTCTCCTTCTCCTAATGAGGTTTTGGCTCAAGATGATTTACGAAGTCAGATTAATAGTTTGTTGAAAACTCTTTCGCCAAGACAAAGAGATGTTATTTCGCTACGGTTTGGGTTAAATGATGCTAAACCTCTAACCTATCAAGAAATTGGTGAACAGTGTGGGATTAGTCGTGAAAGAGTCAGGCAGATCAAAAATCGCGCGATGCGAATTTTAAAAACTAAAGCCAAATTTTTAGCAGAAGTGGCAAGCTAAGTTTAATTCTTTACTCTAAAAATAACTGTTCGCGGTTCACGGCTAATTGTTCTGGTGTCAGTTTTTCATACTTTTCAAAGGGTTGATGAATCCAAGGATTATCTTGCAGGTAGTCTATGTAATAGTCTGGTGCAATTACCGAACAAGCTTTGTACCAGATGACTGCTGTTTTAATTTCGTTTATCTGATCTCCATACCGCTGCTTTAGCCAAATTAATGCTTGTTGCAGACTTATTCCTGAGTCAACCAAGTCATCCACTAATAAGATATTTCCCGTTAAACTTGATTCTGTCATGGAGAGGTGTTGGGAAAATACGATTTCGCCACGAGTTTTACCTTTGTAAGAAGCAGAGGAGAGGACCGCTAGGGGTTGATCGAAAAGACGACACAAAATATCTCCTACTCTCAAACCACCTTTAGCCAAACAAACAATGCGATCGCCCTTCCAGCCTGATTGATAAATTTTAATTGCTAATTGCTCGATTTTTTGGTGATATTCCGTCCAAGAAATGGATAAATCTTTCATGAAGCAGTGTGATGGGTTAGTGTTGATAGGAAGATAGGGCGCAGAAACAGCAATGATCAAAACGGAAAAGCTGAATTTTACGACAAAGTTAGCCTATGGTTCAGGGGATATGGGTCCTGCAATCACGGCTAATGTTTTAGTCTTTTTCTTACTCTATTTTTTTACTAATGTAGCTGGTTTACCACCTGGTTTAGCAGGAAGTATTTTAGCTATTGGTAAGATTGGCGATGCTATTAACGATCCCATTGCGGGAATTTTGAGCGATCGCACTCGTACCCGCTGGGGAAGACGTATTCCGTGGATGTTATGGGGAACGATTCCTTTCGGGATTTTCTTTTTTTTGCAGTGGCTAGTACCCGAATTTCACAGCGATCCAGAAATTAATCAGTGGTATCTATTTGTCTATTACATTGTGATTGCCACTTTATTTAATATAGCTTACACCGCAGTTAATTTGCCCTACACAGCTTTAACTCCAGAGTTAACTCAAGACTATAACGAACGGACGAATCTTAATAGTTTTCGCTTTGCTTTTTCCATTGGCGGTAGTATTTTATCGCTGATTTTAGCTACCTTTATTTTTCAAGCTTATCCTGATAATCCGCGCCAACAGTATTTTGTCTTGGGTTTAGTTAGTACTTTACTTTCGGTTGTTGCTTTATTGTGGTGTACTTTTCGGATTCAAGAACGGGGTGCTGAACCAATTTTACAACAGCAAAATAAACGGAGGATTGGTTATGTCTTAGTCGGACTAGCAACCATTAGTCTCATCTATGGTATTGCTAATTTTACTGTCACTCTTTTCTTAGGAATATTAGGGTGTTTAATTGGGTTACAGTTGTTAGGATTTGCTATTACTTTAATCTTGGCAAAAACCGAACCGCATTTATGCGATCGCGATGCACTAAATCATCGAGATAATATTAGTACCAACTCTGCTACTCCAATTTTAGAACAGCTAAAAATTGTTTTTAGTAACAAACCTTTTCTTTACCTGATTGGGATTTATCTTTGTTCTTGGTTGGCGGTACAACTAACAGCTTCGATTTTAATTTATTTTGTGGTTAGTTGGATGGGAATGACAGAAGATGCTTTTCCCACAGTGGCGATCGCCGTTCAAGGAACAGCTTTAGTTATGTTGTTCTTCTGGAAATTTATTAGTAGTAAAATTGGCAAAAAAGCCGTTTACTATTTGGGAACGGGAATTTGGATTATAGCGCAGGGTGGTTTATTTTTATTGCAACCAGGACAAACAACAGAGTTATATTTTCTCGCAATTTTGGCAGGTTTTGGGGTTTCTGTTGCTTATTTAGTTCCTTGGTCAATGATACCTGATGTGATTGAATTAGATGAATTAAATACTGGACAAAGAAGAGAAGGTATTTTTTATAGTTTTATGGTTTTACTACAAAAGTTTGGTTTAGCTCTAGCTTTATTTTTAGTGGGTTTAGCTTTAGAATGGTCAGGATTTATTGAAAAGCCACCAGGCGGAGAAATTCCCATACAACCTGATAGTGCTTTACTAGCTATTAGAATTGCCGTTGCGCCTTTACCAACAGTGGTTTTAATTATTGGTTTGGTGTTAGCTTATTTTTATCCTATTACTAAGGAATTTCACGAAGAGATTAGAGTTAAGTTAGAAGCTAGGAAAAATAGTAATCAGTAATCAGTTGTTAGTTATTTAAAATAGGGCAGCAGATATAGCAGTCCTAAATCATTTATGAAAACAAAAAATGACAAAAGACTAATGACACTCAAAACTAATAATTTTCGCGACTCAGATAGGATTACTATATTTAGTTGTTAAAAAATTTTCTTTTAATTTTAATAAGATTTTTAGTTAACCTTAATTGCTGAATTTGCCAGATGTTTAAATTAGCAATTTTAGTTTGTTGCTGTTGTTTAAAATCAAAAAATCGATTAATCTCTGAAAGAATTATTTGTAATCTAGATAATAAACTTTCTTTTCTATATTGTTGAAAAAATGAATCAGATAATGAATTGTAGTTACTATTTTTCACTGCTGCAATAATCTTTTGTACATCATACTCTACCGAATAACTAGCAATTTTCTGACAGTTAAAACCTGGATCGAGATAATCAGCTAAACCGTGATTGACACTAGAAAATACCTGACAACCACAAGCTAAAGCTTCTAAAGGCGGTAAACCAAAACCTTCGGTTACGCCACTTATTCCCCAATACTCTGCCGAGTCATATAAATAAACTTTACTACGATTAAATAACGCTGCTAAATCTTCGATGTAGCTATCGATCAGTTGCACTCGACAACAAGTTTTTAGGCGTGGAACTAATTGTTTTAATAAGTATTGCGATGACTTACGCTGCTGTACCAAAATATCAATGTCTCTTGGTAAGTTCTGATTGTAAAATTCTGTTCCTATTTCATTGGGAAGGTAATAAATTAGACTATTAGGGGATTTTTGTCCCCAATATCCCATAGTATTGCGACTGACGGTAATAATCGGAATGTCTGAAGGTAGGCGGAAATTATAGCCTGCACTGTGAGCATGATAAATTACGTTATAATCTCGCAATTTAGAGATGAGTTTCGGCACATCAAAGCCCCAACTTACGACAAAAATAATCTGATCTGGGTTTTTTGGTGGCAGAATGTCGGCTAAAAATAAATAGTTGCTTTCTTTTTGACGATAAGTAATAATTTCCGCTTCACTAAGACACCTTACCAAATTAACTGTTTTCAACTCTGCCCATAATCCGCCACCACCAAATTTACCTGTTGTTCCTGGTAACAAAAAATATAACTTTCTCATGCTGAAGTTCTCAATTTTGTCCATATGATACAATTTGAAGCTTGCATGACATAACTAGGGGTAAGACAAGTAGAACAACTACTAGGGAGATTACTGGTTGGTTCGGCTGCGTGAATCCTTCGGTATTAGATAGAACCATCAAAGCTTATCGGATTGGTGCGGGTGACTACCTATAGTTTAGCTAACTGGCAAGATACTACAGTAAGTCAAGCTTTTGGCGATCGCTGGCTACGGGAAAAGCGTGCTTGTATTTTATTTGTTCCTTCCATTGTTGCAGCGATCGAGAATAATATTTTAATTAACGAATTGCATCCCCAATTTCCCAATTTAACTACCAGCCTCAATCAACCAGTAATTTGGGATAGCAGATTATTTTTAGCCACATCAAATATGTGAAGAATTGAGGCTTCTCTACTTCTTCCCTAGTTAGCTTCATCATAATTAGACAAAAGAGTTGGTAGCAGTAGCAGAGTGAGCTATGCGAATTTTAGTCGTTGATGATGATGAAATTTTAGTCGGTTTATTAACCGAATCTTTGAATCGTCAAAATCATGTAATTGATGTCGCCGAAGATGGTGAATTAGCTTGGGAATATTTGCAAAGTCTAGAATACGAATTAGTTTTGCTAGATATCGACTTACCCAGATTAGATGGAGTAAGTTTATGCGCCAAAATTCGTGCCGAAAGTTATGGCATTCCCATTTTACTGATGACTGCGAAAGCGGCAAAAAGCGATCGCATTCGGGGTTTAGATGCTGGTGCTGATGATTATCTGACAAAACCTTTAGATTTGGAGGAATTAAACGCCAGAATTCGGGCTTTATCGCGACGCAAAGAGGTAATTCCCACTAGTGTCTTGGAGATTAACGGCTTGACTTTAGACCCCACTAGCTGTCAAGTTAGCTATCAACGCCAGCCAATTAAACTTACAGCCAAAGAATATAGTCTTTTAGAATTATTGATGCGAAATCCCGCACGAGTTTTTAGTAGATCGCAAATTTTAGATCGAATTTGGACATTTGACGATCCGCCCTTAGAAGAAAGCGTTAAAGCTCATATTAAAGGATTGCGCAAGAAACTCAAACAAGCGGGAATTATTGGTTGGATCGAAAACGTCTATGGTATCGGCTACCGTCTTAATACACAACTTACACCATCGAGCAAAAGTTCCGCAGCCAATCAACAGGTTACTAATGCCGTCGAGCAAGAATTTAACCAGAAAATGGCACAAATGTGGTTGCAATACCAAGATAAAATGAGCGAAAGAATGAAAGTATTGCAAACTGCTGTCGCTAAGTTACAAAATCAAGAATTATCTTCAGATTTGCAGCATCAAGCCCAAAGAGCAGCCCATAAATTAGCAGGAGTTTTGGGAATGTTTGGGCGAGCCACAGGAACAGCGATCGCTCAAGCGATAGAAACCCTACTAGAAGCTAATACAGGATTAAATAGTCAGCAACAAGCACAGTTTAGCTCTTTAGTCAGGGATTTAGACAGTCTCTTAGCCCTCGATCCTAGCTTAGATAGCAACCTCACAACAGAAAGCCCAAAGTTACTTTTAATCTCAGAAGATACTCAATTAGGTGACAAATTACCCAAATTAGGTAAGTCTCAAGAATTAGGTTGGCAGCAGCTAGATAGGATTAAACAAGCCAAAATTTGGTTACAAACTAACTCCCCTTACTTAGTAGCAATTGATATCGCCACTGTTAGTGACTCAGTCGCCTATTTATCTTTAATTACCGAATTAACCTCTCGTACCCCAGCAATACCCATCTTAGTGATCGCTGCTAATGATAGTTTAAGCGATCGCGTTACTGTCGCCCGTGCTGGGGCTAAAGGTTTTTTGGTCAAACCTCTTACTACGGCTACGATCTGGCAAACAGCTAATCAACTGCTAGAACAAGAACAGTCTGGTATTCCCAAGATTTTAATTGTCGATGACGATCCCGTATTTCTTACGACAATGCGATCAATGCTAGAGCCTTGGGGCATGAAAGTCACTACTTTAGAAAATTCTCTCGACTTTTGGGAGACACTACAAGTAACCCATCCCGATCTGCTCATTTTGGACGTAGAGATGCCTGCAATTAACGGGATCGAACTGTGCCAGGCGTTGCGTAGCGATCCGCAATGGCAAGAATTACCAACTTTGTTTCTGACAGCGCGTCAAGATGCCAAAACTATCCAACAGGTATTTGAAGTAGGAGGAGATGACTATATCTCAAAACCCGTGATCGGTGCAGCCTTATTAGCCCGAATTAATAATCGCTTAGATCGGAGTCGGTTGCTACACAATCTTGCTACCAAAGATCCTGTAACAGGATTAAACAATCGTTTTTATAGTAATCGCTTGTTAGAAGCTTTATTGCAAGAAGCCACAATCAAAAATCAACCTTTGAGTTTGGTATTACTCAGAATACCCGAATTATCTCAGATTAATTTTCAATATGGGCATAGTATAGGCGATCGCATCTTACAACAATGGGGCAAAGTGCTGCAAGCAGCTTTTCGTAACCAGGAAGTCTTAAGTTATTGGGGTAATGGTGATTTTATCATCGGACTTCCTAATCTGAATCAACTTGAAACCCAAGAACATTTAGCAGAAGTATTAACTATTCTCAGAAAGCAAATTTTCATCGCTTCCGATTTGACTCGTTTTCAAATAGACTGTAGCTTTTCGGTAGCGGAATTTCCGTTAGAGGGAAACAGCCTCCATTCCCTTTATCAAGTTTGTGTTAATCGTCAACAAAATCAATGCTAAGTATTCGTCAGGCGCAACTAGAAGATATTGAAACTCTGTTTGAAATTAGAACTAGTGTCAAGGAAAATTATCAATCTCGCGCTGCCATCGCTAAACTAGGAATTACGCCTGAAACAGTGGCGCAAATGCTCCAAAAAGATTGTCGTGCTTGGATTGCCGAAATCTCAGGTAAGGCGATCGCTTTTTCCCTGGCTAATGCGACCAAAAAAACTATTTTTGGGATGTTTGTCTTACCCGAATTTGAAGGGCGTGGGGCGGGACGGGCTTTGATGCATGAAGCAGAAACATGGCTATTTTCCCATAATATTGCGGAAATATGGCTGGTAACAGGTAATAATCCTAAATTTAGAGCCTACGGTTTTTATCTTCATTTGGGCTGGATTCCTGTAGGAGTCGAACCTAATGGGGTCATGAAATTCATTAAAAAACAGCCATTAATTTAAACCAATCCATTCTTCTTATTAATACAATCGCACTTATCTATTTTTCTACTCATAAAGACCGATCTAATAAAATACTTTCTCATAATATTTAAGTTGCAATACAAATAGTCTAATGCTGTGAAGCTATTTGAAATTAGCAATTTCACGCTCTTAAGGACTAATTCTCAAGTTTATTACCAGTCTGAGAATTCTATTGCTCAACGTAACAATTTTGGGATTTTATTAAAATTGGTTAAATTAGCTAGACATAATTGTTAACTTGTGATTGTACATCAATCGGTATTGACCGAGGAGAAACATCATGATGATTGCATTAGTTAGCGTTTTATTTCTAGGCTGGCTTTTAGCGGTTACTATCGGCACTTACGCTTATTTTGCCAACGAAGAGAAATAAACCAGAGGGATGCGGAGGTTTCCTCAGCATATCGAATCGAAGTTTTGAACTACCAATAAGACCGTTTCAGATTTGAAGTCGCTTGGAGATAATAATGTCAAATTTAACCAAGAATGAAGCTCGATTAGTTTTCATAAATCGGCTCGTAGATCATTATCAACAGCATCCGAGTATGCGTAAAGTCGAAATTTTGAAAGAACAACTCAAACAGGAAAAACTGGAAGATAAGATCTTCTATCAGTCTATCAAAAAGAAAATAACTACTCGTTAATAACAAGT
>DAXETX010000215.1:0-13494 GCA_051155735.1 Xenococcaceae cyanobacterium | reverse complement strand
AAAAGAACACAATCCGATCCCTCACAATTTGATTGTAGAAATATTTGATACAATATGTTTTCAAAGTAGTATATTGTCTTTTTTTAAAGATGGACTGATAATTTAACTAACAACAAAATAATAACTGGCAAAAATAAAAACTCGATACTGCTAATCAACAGCACAAGCGGTTTAACAAAAATGATGCCGTTGTTTTATTTGATAGATCGTCGATCTGGTTTAATTGCATTAATGTAAGATTATTGCCATTTTACATCTGGTTGCTGTTAGTAAGTCCTAAATTATTTTTGCCTCCAGAAAATTTAGATAACAATGTCAAAACAGCTAAAACAAATAACCGAGGAACAGTGCCAGAATGCACCAGCAAAATATGACGACCTCAAAGCTCTTTTTTTGAACTGCACTCTTAATAGAACTCCTGTTTTATCTCATACCAGGGGCGTGATTGATATTGCTAAAAACATTTTTGAAGCCAATGGAGTTCAGACCAAAGTAATTCGACCTGTAGATTACGAAATACCCGCAGGACTTGGGCTAGATATGTCCCAGACAGATGAATGGGATAAAGACGACTGGCCCGTAATTCAAAAAGAAATTGATGAAACTGATATTTTGGTTTTATGTACTTCAGTTTGGCTGGGAGAAAAAAGTTCTGTTTGTAATCGAGTCTTAGAAAGAATGTATGGTTACACTCATGTTTTAAATAAAAAAGGGCAATATCGAGATTATGGAAAAGTCGGTGCAACCTTAATTACTGGTAACGAAGATGGGATTAAACATTGCGCTATGAATATTTTATTTTCTCTTTCTCATATTGGTTATACAATTCCGCCCCAAGCTGATGCAGGATGGTTAGGAGAAGTCGGTCCTGGCCCTTCTTATCTAGATCCTGGTTCTGGTGGTTCTGAAAACGATTTTACCAACAGAAACACGACTTTCTTAGCTTGGAACTGTATGCATTTAGCCAGAATGCTCAAAGATAATGGTGGAATTCCCGCTTACGGAAACCAACCTGAAGTTTGGGATGCAGGTTGTAAAAGTGATTTTAACAACCCAGAACACAAAGTATAAAGCATTGAATCAGAGTAGAATTTTAATAAAGCTTCAAAGAGCAAATGCGAAGACTAAATCATGTTTTTTAGTAACTAGATAAATTTAGCAGAAATTTTGCTATTTCGATCTAGCCTAATTCTCTTAAAACTCGATGCAACAATTAATTTGTAATTGATTATGGCAGAGATAAATCAAATATACACTGCTGATTCTCTTGAGAATATTTGGCCTAGTTTGCCCTGGGAAACATGGCAGGATACTTGTAATACCCTCCACTTGTGGACGCAGATAATAGGTAAAATTCGACTAGAATTGACTCCGAAGATCAATCATTGCTGGGAAGTGCCTCTTTATCTCACTGCTAGGGGTTTGACAACTTCCCCAATTCCCTATAAATCGAGCATTTTTCAAATCGATTTTGATTTTCTCGCTCATGAAATGCAAGTTATTAAAGACAATGGAGAAGTTCGCTCAATTAAGCTCAGACCCATTTCTGTAGCCGAATTCTATCGAGAAACAATGACCGCGCTTAATTCTCTAGGAATTGAGGTTAATATTTGGACTACTCCAGTAGAAATTCCCAACCGTACTCCCTTTGAGCAAGACACTCAACATAATTCCTATGACTCAGAATATGCATGGCGTTTCTGGAAAGTTTTAGTTCAGGTAGATCGAGTTCTGAAACGGTTTCGCTCTCGCTTTATCGGGAAAGTTAGCCCCGTCCATTTCTTTTGGGGAGCTTTCGATCTCGCCGTGACGCGCTTTTCGGGTCGTACCGCACCGAAACATCCTGGAGTGCCTAATGTTGCCCGTTCTGTCATGATTGAAGCTTATTCCCATGAAGTAAGTAGCTGCGGATTTTGGCCTGGTGCGGGTTTGGGAGAACCAGCTTTTTATGCCTATGCCTATCCCGAACCAGAAGGATTTAAAGATTATGTCGTCCGACCAGAAGAGGCTTATTACAATACTGACTGGGGAGAATTTATCCTCCCTTACGAAGCTGTTAGAACAGCCCCATCACCTGACGACAAGCTACTGGCATTCCTCGAAAGCACTTATGAAGCAGCAGCTAACTTAAGTAATTGGGAGCGAGCTACCCTAGAACGAAATTTAGACTAAAAGGAAGCAGGAAATTGGCAGTGCGACAATAGAAACCAGAACTCAAATGGGTTTTTGGTTGCTGGATAATTTGGATGCTGTCTTTGCTGGTAAACAACCCCCCAAAAGACAAGCTATTTTTAGTAGCTTGTCTTTTAGCAATACTTCGTAAAAATTACTATCTTACTTCTTTGAACTTTTCTAATGGAGTAAAGAATTTTTCAAAGAACAGACTCATCACAGTACGATTTTCGCGAACGCGAACATTAGCTTGTACTGACATTCCTGATTGGAGTTGTTTATTTTCGCCGTTAATCATTATGTATTGTTGATCTAGCTCAACTGTGGCAGGAAAACGGGGAAAATTGTAAGGGGGTTGCGGGTCTGCTTCTAGGGAACTACCACCAATATAAGTAACTTTGCCTTTAACATCGCCAAATTCGCCAAAAGGAAAGGCACTAATTCTGACATCGGTAGTCATGCCATTTTCGACAAAACCAATATCTTCAGGTCGAATGAAAACTTCTGCGACTAATAAATCATCAGGAACGATTTTTAAGACTGGTTCGGCAGCTTGTCCTGCTGGTGGTACATAGCCAGGATATGCCTGAAGATCGAAAACTGTACCATCTAAGGGCGCAACAATAGTTTGATATTTGAGATTTTGTTCGGCAGTACTAAGTTGACTGTTGATTTCTTGGGTGCGGTTACTATTTTCAACAATAGTTCTATTTAACTGAGTATCGATATCAGCAATTCTTTGATCGTTTTGGGCAATACGGTCTAGAGTATCTTTTTCGGAAAAAGCTGTTGTGTTGATCAATTCCTCTCTGGCTTGAGCAATATCTAATCTCAATCTTTGTTCTTCTTCTAGCAGTCTTTGAATTTCTGCTTGAAGAGTGGTAACTTCCTGCCGTTGGTTATCGTATTCGATTTGACCTCTAGACCTAGATTCAATAATGGCAGCCCGACGGTCATTAACTTCTTGTTGCTGTCGATCAAGTTGTAAACCTGCGATCGCTCCTTCTGCGACTAGAGGAGCAATTGAATCAAGGGTTTTTTGTTCAATTCTCAAGCTTTCTTCGGCTTGAGCGATCGATTCTCGGTTACGTTGTTCGATTTCTTGTAAAACTTGACGTCCTGTGGTTAATTGTTCTCTAACGTCTGCTAACTGGAGTTGGTTTTGATTGAGTTGTTTTTCTAGTTGTTCTACTTCGAGTCTGGCTGCTGCTGTCCGAGAACGAATTTCCGCTTGGGCGGTTCTAAGTCTGAGTTCTTGATTGGCATTAAGCTTACTAGAGTCGAGTCCTAATTGCGTGCGGTATAGTTGATTTTCAGCAGTTAGTTGAGCGCGGTTACGGGCGAGAAAAGCAATTTCGCGAGGAATTTCTAACTGTTTAATGGCACTATCAACTTCGTTGGTGGCAATTTCGCCAGCCATTAAAGCGCGATAAAATTTATTTTCTTGGGACAGAGATTGACGAATATTAGTCAAAGAATCTAACTGGGCTTGAGAGGTGGTAGAGTCGAGAACTAAAAGCACGTCTCCTTTTTCGACTCTTTCTCCTTCGTCAACTTTTACCGCTTCTACAACACCGTTGGTTGGAACTTGAATTTCTTTGACTCTACCTTGGGGTTTGAGTTGTCCTACTGCTGGTACAACTTGCTCGATTTTGGCGATCGCTGCCCAGCCAATGGTAAAAACTGTCACTCCTGCTACTGCCCATACTGTGGCTCTCGACCATTTGGGTGACTGACGCAGTAAAACTGTTTGTTCAAACTTCCGAGGAGCGATCGCCGAGCGATTTTTTTTTATAGTTAGTGCCGAACCATCATCAGTAGCAGCTTCTACCGCAGCTAATTGACCGTTAAGACGAGGACTAAGCTCTTCTGCGGGGGATGAAGCTTGATTGTTGCCTACTGGTAGCTTTTTACTGTCTTCTTGAGGAGTTAGAGGTAAGTTTTGATAAATTCCTGGTCCAATTTGCGCATAACCCAAATAAACTGATTGGATAGCTGTAGTTAACTCTTTAGCAGGAGTTCCTTTAAGCAGATAGCCCATAGCACCCGAACTGAGAGAGTGGGCTACATAGTCTTGGGTATCATAAGTACTCAGTACTAATACTTTCACTTCGGGATATTTCTGACAAATAGCTTTAGTCGCAGTTACCCCATCCATACCAGGCATTTCCATGTCCATTAAGACAACATCTGGTAATAGGGTTTCTACTTTCTTGAGGGCATCTTCGCCATTGTCAGATGTACCGACAACTTCTAAATGAGATTCGGTTTGAATCAAAGCTTTCAAACCTTCTCGAATCATTCTTTGGTCATCTACCACCAAAATCCGAATTTTATTGTCTTGATTATCGGTGAGATTAAGTTCGGAGCGATCGCCATTAGAGATATTTACCATGAGATTATCTGTAGTTGTTGCAGTCTAAGTTCTTGAATTTAAGAAGAAAGTGTAATTTCTTTAAAATCAATCGATAAAAATTCAGCTAACTGTTGGTTAAACTAACCCAATCCTTTATAACTAATATTGGCGTCATGATGCCATAACCCCAAAATTAGCAAGTTTACGGTTTGATGCCGATGATCGTGCGATGACGCGGAGTGTTAGCCATAATCAAGGGCTGATTAAATCCTGCTTTCATAAAACTGGTAGCTACATCCCAAGCAAAATACTGATCTAGATAAGGTTCGGTACTTTTGAGCAGAGTCAGGATATAAGTTGGCATTTTTTGAAATACCTCAGAATCAGGATTCATATCCATTATTGCCAAATAGCCTCCTGGAGTCAGAACTCGATAAGCTTCAGTGACAATTGCCTCAGCAGCAGTGCTAGGTAATTCATGAAACATTAAACAAGCAGATACCAATTGACAACTGTTATCTGGTAAGCCAGTATGTTCCGCAGCCTGATGTAACCATTGAATTTGATTGGGTTTGCCTTGAGAGCGGTATTGAGCTACGGCTAAAAAGTAAGGAGAGAGATCGACTCCTATGACTTGGGCTTGAGGATAGATTGCTTGTAGAGCCAAACTACTCATCCCGACACCGCAGCCGAGATCGAGAATCTTTTGCGGTGTTGTGGTTAGCTGCTGTTGCAACACTTGATGATAGCTAGCCCTAAGTTTGGCATCTCCTGCGACTCCTGCATCTTGCCAAATTTTAGCGTGAACTGCATAGGCAGCAGATTCAACTTCCCAAGCTGCTTGCCAACTCATATTTCCTGATTCATAAGCATGAAAAGATGTTAAATAATAATCGGGATAATCTAGAGCAGAGTTAGTTACAACTGTTAATTCTGATTCCCAATGGCGTTGACTTAATCGATCATAGTTGTCGCGCCAGGGTACGCCAATAGACTCAGCCCGCTGAATCATCATCTGACGCGCTCGACTTTTCGCCCAGTTAGCTAAAGGCTTAATTGCCAAGATTTGATTTACTAATCGGGAGGCTAATCCGATGGAAGTAGATTGAGTAATAGTCACTGGTCTAAATTAATTGTAAAGAAATTATAAACAAAATAATAAATACTAACTAAGTTATGCAGAATTTTATTTTATAGTATGATTTTGTAAGTATTTTCCCATAGATCGTTTCGATCATTAATTACAATGTCACTTAAATTCATTAAACATCTATACTACTGTGATCGGTAAAATTACCGCAACACCGATTGATTTAGCTAGTTTTGCCAAATTCGCGGTCTGTAATTTCTCAAACTTAATAGTGGTTTGGTGATGAAGGTATATAGCGATCGCAAACTTTAACTAGCACCCAATACTTGGCACTTGACAGATTTATCTAGTTTTTAAAACTAACCAACAGTTTTCGCAAAGCAGGCGGGTAGGAGTCTTTTTGGGAAAAACCAGCGTCACACTCGCGAATTGAGAGAACAACCACAATTGGCTGACAGTTCGCGATCGCCTTAACGAGGTAATCAGCAATCAATTTCTCTCGATTGAAGAGAGTGCTTGAACCAAGCAGCTTAGTTTCACAAGAAGCCAAATCGCTTTTTGTGGCGATATTTCCGAGCTTAATTTATCATTTTTACAATTTTTAGTCCCATGGTTTTAACTCCTAATTCATTTCAAGACGTAACTAGTAGTGCGGGTATTAATTGGTCAAGACACCGAGGCGACGAAGCTTTTAGCGTTGCTTGGGTTGACTATAACAACGATGGTCTGCTCGATATTTGGCATAGCGGACATGGCTACAACAACTCTAATCCGCAAAATCCGACAGGAAAATTTCCCTTTCTTTATCTTAATAATGGGGATGGGACATTTACGAATATCTTTGATGAAGACTGGCGTCAAGATCAGGGAGGAGATACTCACGGAACTACCTGGATTGATTATGACAACGATGGAGACCAAGATGTCTTTGTTTCCGCAGGAGGACAGTTAGGCGGACAAATCGGCGAAGGACAAGGTCAGCCCAATTTATTTTTTATTAATAATGGGGGAACACTCCAAGACCAAGGAGATATTCTCAACGTTGAGTATCCTCCTGGTCGCAGTCGTTCTTCAACTTGGCTCGATGTCACTGGTGACGGTAGGCTGGATATGGTGCAGCTTACAGCTTTAAGAACCGATGGACTAGGAGCATCCGCTTACTTTGAACAAAATTCCGATGGCACTTTTAAAAATCCTGTCGATCTCAATATTCGGTTTGGTCGAGATGGTTGTCCTGCTGGTTGTGGTTGTTCCGTTTGTCGTGGTTCGCGGTATGCCCAACTAGCAGACCTCAATGGGGATGGCAGCTTAGAATTAGTAGTTCAAGGAACTTTTGAATATCCCTTAGCGGTATTTGATACTTCTCAAAGGACTTTAGACGACATCACCGATCAATTTAATTTTCCTTTAGTCTCACAAGTTCCAACAGAGCCAAATGACAACTTTATTATTGCCCAAGATTTCTTTAATCGTACTTCCGCGCGCGATTCGATTATTGCTGATTTTGATAACGATGGCGATAATGATTTCTTTTTGACTCGTTCTAATGTCGCTCTAAATAACGATACTCCTAGTGTGTATCAGAGTGGAGCGCAAATTTTGGGTGCTGAATTATTCAACGAAGGGCGTGAAATCGGCTTTAGCTTTGAGACTTCAGGGGATATTGCCCTAGATGTTTTCGATATGTTTGAGCGAGAACCCGAACTGAGTGCAGCAGAAATTTTTATTGGTGCAGAGGGGCGTAATCCTACAACCGCAGAATTAGCAGCTTTTGTCGATACCGATACTCCGACTTCGGTAAATCTGTTAGTAGATAATCCAGATCGCCCTAGTTTGGTGTTGACTCCTGGTAGCACTGATGTAGGAGGGATTGCTAGCGATCGCTCTACTAGAGGACTTTATGTTGGTTATGATCAGAGTAATCAAACTTGGGAAGTCCGCCTCTTCTCTGATGATTTTGAGATTATCCGCGCTGTAGTCGAATCAACGGCTGAGATTAGCGATTTAACCCCAATTAACTTTTCTAATCCCAATCCTGCCAGTCGCGCTTTAAGTGATCAATTGTGGTTATACGATGAGAATACGGGTAGCTTTGTTGACAGGTCGGCTGCTGCGGGGTTAGCTACTCCCACTTTGGCTCAATCTGCTGTAGGAGGAGACTTTGATAATGATAAAGATATTGATATCTACATTGCCAATACTTTTACCAGTATCGACCAACCAAACATTCTCTATGAAAATCAAGGAGATGGGACATTTGAGGCAGTACCGCAAGCTGGTGGGGCAGCAGGAACGCAAGTCGGTCCTTTACACCTAGATTTTAATATGGGAGCGCGTCTAGCTGTCGGGGACTATGACCGCAATGGCTTCTTAGATATTTTTGCTGGTTCGACTATTGTTAAATCCCCTCGTAAAACTTATTTGGGTACTCCCTCGCAACTGTTTAGTAATCAAGGCAATAGTAATAATTGGCTGCAATTAGACTTAGCAGGAACAGACTCCAACCGTGATGGTATTGGGGCGCAAGTCCGCCTCACTTCAGGAGGGGTAACCCAGTTAAGAGAACAAAATGGTGGTTATCATGCTTTGGCACAAAATGCGACGCGGTTGCATTTTGGTTTGGGTAGCGACACCAATGTCGATCAAATTGAAATCCGTTGGCCTTCTGGCAACTTCCAAGTGCTGAATAATGTAGATGTCAATCAAGTTTTAACGGTTACAGAAAACCACGAGGGTAACGATAATCGTGTAGGAAGTTTTGGTAATGACAATATTGCTAGCGGTAGCGGTGATGATACTGTAGAAGGCTTACAAGGTAACGATACCCTTAACGGTGGTGATAATGATGACCAATTATTTGGCGGACAAGACAGTGACTTGTTAAGAGGCGATCTGGGTAATGATCTTCTGGTGGGTCAAGCTGGTACTGATACTCTAGAAGGAGGAGATGGGGACGATACACTCCGCGGTGGTAATGACGACGATACCATAGTCGGAGGCGCAGGAATCGATATGTTAAAAGAACATATTGATGGTGATATTACGATCGCCAATACTCAATTATTCGCTAGAGGGGTAGATTTCTTTAGTGAAATCGAACTAGTTAGAGTTCGTGCAGGTGAACAAGCTAATACCATCGATGGTTCAGCAGTAACTGACTTAGAGTTACAAATTCAAAGTCTCGAAGGACAAGACACTGTGATTGGAGGCAGTCAAGACGACAGGATTGAAGGCGGTGCTGAGAGCGATCGCATTATTGGGGGTGCAGGTGCAGATCGATTCTTTTATCAAGCAATAGAGGAAAGCAATGATACGATTACTGATTTTGCCCCAGGAGAGGACACAATTGTAATTTCCGCTGCTGGCTTTGGCACTGATTTAACTCCTGGCAGATTAGATGCCACTCAATTTGTCGTCGCGGATGCTGCAACGGCTGCGAGCGATCGCTTTTTATTGACAACTGACAATAGCCAACTTCTATTTGATGCGGATGGTACAGGTAATGCTGACTCAGTTGTCATTGCTAACTTAGAGAACAATCCTCTGATGAGTGCCAATGATATTGTGATTATCACCTAAAATCAATCTAGATAGATTTGATCGGGTAGGCATTGCCTACCTTTTTTTTGCTAAAAGTTAATTTCAAATGTCTCATGTGTGATCAAAGTCTGCGTTCTACTTTACTAAGTCTGGATGAGGCTAGTTATAAAGCCTATAAACAGATTCGAGGCAACTATAATTTTGCTGATTTCACGTTAATTATTGATTATGTCCAAGGCGATCCTTTTGCTTCTCCTAGTAAATTGCGGGTTAAAATCCCTCAATCTGTAGCCCAGTTTCCCCAGCAACTCTATCAAACTGCAAGTCGCGCCATTGCTGCTAGAGATTATCTGGCGCGTCAGTTTCAGCAAGTTTCCCGTCGGATTAGTTCCCATCGCGGTACGGGAAGCAGCGGTTTAATTGCGATCGCTGATGTGGGACAAGAGGTTTTAGAGCGTACTTCTGTATTGATTAATCCTCAATTTGTGGAAGTAAGATTTAGCGTCGGGTTACCCGCTAGAGGCAGAAGAATTTTAGGTCGTCAAGCAGCAGCAATGTTGTGTGAAGATATTCCTAACATTATTCACTCCGCTTTACTGTATCAGTCTCTCGATGGGCGAGAGATGCAGCAATACGTAGCAACCGCAGAAGATGCGGACTGGCTCAGACAGCAACTAGCAACTAACAATTTAGTAGCGTTTGTGGCTAACAAAGCAATCTTACCACGACGTAGTGGCATTGATTTTCGTCCTCTAGAAACCAATCCTGTACCTTTTCAGTCGCCTACTGCTTTAGAAGTAACATTTAATTGTCCCAACCGCGGTGAGATTCGGGGAATGGGTATTCCTGAAGGAGTTACTCTAATTGTCGGTGGTGGTTATCATGGTAAATCGACTTTACTCCAAGCTCTGGAATTAGGAATTTATAATCATATTCCTGGAGATGGGCGGGAATTTGTAGTTACTAACCCTAATGCTGTAAAAATTCGGGCTGAGGATGGTCGTAGCGTTGCGGGAGTTGATATCTCGCCTTTTATTAACCATTTACCTCAAGGACGCTCGACAACTTACTTTTCTACTACTAATGCTAGCGGTAGCACTTCGCAAGCAGCAAATATCATTGAAGCTTTAGCAGCCAGAACACAATTACTCCTCATCGATGAAGATACCTCCGCGACCAACTTTACCATTCGCGATCGCCGAATGCAAGCTTTAATCGCTAAAACCAAAGAACCAATCACGCCCTTTATTGATAAAGTGAGGCAACTCTATGATGATTATCATGTCTCGACTATTTTGGTGATGGGCGGAAGCGGTGATTACTTTGAAGTCGCCGATACCGTAATTGCCATGGAAAACTACCAACCTAATGAGGTTACAGAACAGGCTAAGGCGATCGCTTTACAGTATCCGACAGATCGACAAGCAGAAGGAGGAGACAGTTTCGGCAATATTACCCCCAGAATTCCTCTGGCTGCTAGCATCGATCCGAGTACTAAACAACGAGACACTAAAGTTAAAACTAGAGGCATTAATCAAATCAGCTTTGGGACAGAAGATATTGATCTAACTGCAATTGAACAGATTGTCGATCAAGGACAGTTAATCGCGATCGCAGCTGCGATGGTTTATAGTAAAGAGCATTATTTGAACAATCAAACTAATCTTGCTACTGTTTTAGATTTAATCATTAATCAAATCATCGACCAAGGATTAGATAGTATTACCGAATTTCCCCAAGGGGATTTAGTTTTATTTCGTCGTTTTGAATTAGCAGCAGCGATCAATCGTTTGCGTAGTTTAGTGATTAAAGAAGATCGAAGTGAGAAGTATAATTAAATTACATAAATATTATTGCTTCAAACTTCAGAATTTTTGTTGGAAAAATAATTACTAAGATTAATCCAATCTTCTAGACTCAAGTTTTCGGCTCTTGCTTGAAGATTAATCTGCAATTTTTCTAGTAAACTATTAAGCTCATCTAGATCGATTAAACTCTTAAGGTTGTTACGTAACATTTTACGTTTATTGGCAAAGCCAAGTTTAAGTAAAGTTTCTAAGGTTTTGGGATTATCTACTGATTGGTTAATAATTTTAGGAGACAATTTTACTACTACAGAATCTACTTTTGGGGGTGGATAAAAAGCTTTAGCTGGTACATCACAAATTAATTCACAACTCGCTAAATACTGAATTTTGACTGACAATGCACCATAAGCTTTTGTTCCAGGAACAGCTACTAGACGTTCTCCTACTTCTTTCTGAATTAGTAAAACAATAAATTCATAATTATTAATAGCTGGTTGCGCAATTGAACCTAATATCTTTTTTAAAATTAAACCAGTAATATTGTAGGGAATATTCGCTACAACTTTATGAGGATTTTTAAATCTAGGAAAATCTTGGAGTAATTTATCTAGATCTAAACTAATAAAGTCTCCTTGTAATAAAAGAAAATTATCTAGATCGCGAAATTTATTGACTAATTTCTTACACAAATCTCGATCAATTTCTACTGAAACTACCGCAGCAACTTCAGATAATAAACGGCGTGTTAAAATTCCTGTACCTGCGCCGATTTCTAAAATTCTATCTGTTGCTTTTAACTCTGCTGCTGCGATGATTTGCTCTAATACTTGGTCACTTTTTAACCAGTGTTGTCCAAATCTTTTACGAGGTCTATTCATTTATTATTGGTCATTGATCATTAATGTTATAAGAATAAACACGCCAAACCCTAATCGATACCAAACAAATACCCAAGTAGTTCTTTTTTGTAAGAACTTAATTAACCAGGCGATCGCCAGATAAGAAAAAACCGCTGAAGAAATTAAACCTGCAATAATTGGCACTAACTCAGAGTTATTAACCCCAGCATCTAAAAAGTCTTTGACATAGAGTAACCCTGCTAAAGTAATGGCGGGAATCCCTAAAAGAAAGGAAAAACGAGCAGCAGTAGCGCGATTTAAATTGTAAAATAAACCTGCGGTGATGGTAGAACCAGAACGGGATACCCCAGGGATGATAGCTAAGGCTTGGGCTAAGCCGATAATTATGCCATCTTTGACGGTTAAATCTTCAAAATTACGCTTTTGATTGCCTAAAGACTCAGCTAAACCCAACAGTAACCCCATAACAATAGAGGCGATCGCAATTGAAGTCATACTTCGTAGCCAAGAATTATCAAAATCGGGAACAAAGGCTTTAATGCTTAAACCAATAATTAAAATGGGAATTGTTCCAATCGCAATACCTACTGCTAACCAAAAATCTTGCGACTCATAATCCGATTTGGCGATCGCTCTAATCATCCCTTGAGTAATTTGACTCAAATCTGCCCAAAAATACCATAAAACCGCGACAATACTCCCCAACTGAATAATCGCGGAAAAAGCTACCCCAGGATCGCCCCAACCTAAAAATACAGGTACAGCTTTGAGATGGGCTGTACTACTAATGGGAATAAACTCTGTCGCCCCTTGCACAAAGCCCAAAACTACAGCCTGTAATAAGTTAAGTTGAGATGTACTTGTCGAAAGTTCTGTTGTAGCAGCTACAGAACTCACAGAAACTACTAGCAAAGATAAGAGACTAACCAGCAATCCTAAACCGCCAAAAAACCAATAGGCTAAGCCTTGTTTCGGAAATCTCATCATAAAATTCTCAATATAAAAAATCTTAATCAAGTTTAGTCTTTAACTGTCAATTTGAGTACTCCCCTAGCTAAAGCAAGGGGATTCTAAAAGGATGTCTTCACAACGGTTAAAACCAGTTCTTTCGACATTTCTATTAGCTGACCAAAGGCTAATCCTTTGGGGACGACTCAAAACGCCCCTAGACAGTCGGTTAAGCTCTAAGCCTAACGTTCTGCTTACTTTACGAATGATATTAGCTGCTCCATTACAGTCTGCATTGATATACCATTGTCCGTATCCAACTCGATACAAACCGCGCTTAGTTCTTCGTCCTGACGGCTTCCAATCCTGGGGTTTTTCACCTATTGTTGGCAGATAGTCACCATCTAAAAAACTTGCTTTGCTGGTATAGCTTTCTTCAGTTTCTACAAACTGAATTCCGTATTGCTCGCATAGTTGAGCAATTCTGTTATTAGTAAGGTTTGGGATTTCTCTACCGATAACTATCTTCAGACAGAGGACAAAAGAGATAAATAGCTATAGTTTGAGAAGTAGATGGTGTTAGCCAACAGAATACTTTGATGATTATTGGTAGAAGAGAAATTAAAGTAGTTTGAAATGGCGATCGCTGATACTATCTAGATCAATTTTTATATCTAGTTACTAGATAAATGTCTAACCTGTCGAAGTTGCGAATTTGGA
>DAXETX010000214.1:0-14413 GCA_051155735.1 Xenococcaceae cyanobacterium | reverse complement strand
GGTCAATTTTTGCCTGAAGTTTGGGGAACAATCGGCACTCAAGATGATGATATCAGTTATGGTGCAGGAATTAAATGGGCTGGCTTTGGTTTGGAAGTAGGTACGGGAGAAGAAGGCGCAACAGGAGGCGATGTTTTGGCTTTTTTGACATTTCCTGTGGTTTCTCCCTACGTGGGTTTGGGAATATACTCAGGAGATGATACCGTAGCTTATTCTGGTGGGATACACGTCTATCCTGATACACGCTTTTTTATCGGGGGAGGTTATCACTCAATTCGGGGAATCAATGGCAAACTCGGTTTTAGATTTTAAATTGCATTAGGGTGAAATGCGAACCCTACTTATGGTATAGCTAGATGTATTTACTTTGTGATTTTATTGCTATATCAAAACAAATTTAGGTGTGATGGAGAATATTGATTTACTAGTTTCTGATGAAACTCTCAGAGATGGAGAACAACAAGCAGGAATTTTTTTTGACTTGGAAACCAAACAGACTTTAGCTGAGTTGATTGCTGCTACTGGCGTGCATCAAATAGCAATTATGCCAGCAATTCACCACACAGAAGCAGAATTGTTTACCAATTTAAGCACTCAAAATTTGGGTGAACGCTTGATCGCTTCAACGATGATGAGTCGTTGTTATCTCAATCACTCTCAAAGTTGTGGTGCTAAACAAATTATTCTCTTTCATGCAGTTAGCGATCGCTTATTATTTCTTAGAGACTCTGAGATCGCCCATCATCCACTGTATCGCCATCAAACAATTGATGATGCAATACCCCAAGCAGTAATTACTAAAATTCGCCAAAATGCGATCACCAAAATTTTAACCCATCTGCAATATGCTCAAGCACAAGGCTTTAAAGTTTGTTTTGCAGCGGAGGATGCGAGTCGAGCGGATTTTAATTTTTTGGGAGAATGCATTAATATTTTTAAGCCCTATATTACGCAGTTTTTACTTTGCGATACTCTAGGGGTATTAACGCCTGAGAAGACTTATATTTGGATTCGGGATTTACTAGAGTGTACTAATTATGCCCCTTTAGGAGTCCATTTTCACAATGATTTGGGATTAGCTTTAGAAAACACCATCCAAGCTGTTATTGCTGGTGCTAGGGGTATTTCGGGAACTTTTGGCGGAATCGGGGAAAGAGCGGGTAATGTAGCTTTAGAAAAGGTGTTGTTAGGTTTAAGAATGCGTCAAGGTTGGGAAGTAGCAGGAATTAATTATGATGCATTATCTTTAGTCACTGATTATTTAGATAACTTAGGAATTAAAGCCTATCCTCCTTATTCGGAGCAATCACAACGTTACGCCACGGGAATTCATCTTCATTCGATGTTACGCGATCGCGCTAGTTATTCGATTTTTCCTCAGATCGAGCCTGAAATTTGGTTTGGTAAATGTAGTGGTGCGAGTAACTTTCAATATTTATTTGAGCGATACTTAAAACAACCTCTAACCAAAAAACATTATGAACAATTGCGATCGCAAATTAAGACTCTTGCTGTCGCCCAACAACGCTCTTTTTCGACAGCAGAAGTCTTGCAATTAATTGCCAGCGGAGAATTAGTTATAGATAATTATGATGTAAAGTCTTTAAAGCTTTTGAATCATAGTTTGCAGCAGTCACAAAAATCAGAAGCCATAGCACAGTTTTATCAAACATCGGTTCAGAAACCGAAAGCAAGCAGTAATAATCACCAATCAAAGGTACTCCCTTTTCGTTAATATTAACTAAAAAAGTAAGATGAAAAAAAAACTTATTTTTGGTTTAATCTGGCTAGGATTTGTTAGTTATGCCTTTCTTTTTGCTCCTCCTGATGCTCCTGATACTTTTGATTTAATTATCAATTTGGCTTCTGGTAAATTGCAAGGGATTAATCCTTTAATTATTGCTTTGTTCAATCTTATGGGAGTTTTGCCCTTAATTTATACTTGTTTTTTATTATTTGATGGAAGAAGCCAAAAATTACCAGCTTGGCTATTTGCCTTAGTTTCCTTTGGTGTTGGCGCATTTGCTATTTTACCTTATTTAGCTTTACGTCAACCAAGTACAGTTTGGCAAGGCGAAAAAAACCTTTTGCTAAAAATTTTAGAATCTTCTGTTACAGGAATTATTGTTACTATTGCTACAATAGTTTTATTGTGGTGGGGTATTTCTAAAGGCGATTGGAGCGACTTTATTCAACAGTGGCATAGTAGCAGATTTATTCATGTTATGAGTTTAGATTTTTGTCTATTGTGTTTGTTATTACCTGTAGTTGTTAAAGACGACCTAGCTAGAAGAAATATTAAAAATCCTGGTATTTTTTGGGCAATTGTCTTAATACCTTTATTGGGAACTTTAGTTTATTTATGTCTGCGCTCTTTTTTAGAATCAAATTTTACAGAACAGCAATTAAAAATTAGTAATTAATAATGAATCATGAACAATCAGTACTTAAGATTGATTGGCAAAAATTAGCCAGAGAATATCAAGGTAAGTTTCAGCAAAAAAGCGTTAGAGAAACTAGGAGTAATTATCAGTACCAAGCATTAGGAACTCCGCAGTTTCCTCCTGGTTTAGCATTACGAGATTATCAACACCAAGCAGTACTAAATTGGTTTAAAAACCAAGGTAGAGGTACACTCAAAATGGCGACGGGAAGCGGTAAAACAATTATTGCTTTAGCGATCGCTACAGAACTTTATCGCCAAATCGGATTACAAGTTTTATTAATAATTTGTCCTTACCGCCATTTAGTATTACAATGGGCGAGAGAATGCGAAGCTTTCAATCTTAATCCGATATGTGCCATGACAAGAATTGGTGATTGGCACAAAAAATTATCAAATCAGCTTTATAGTGTAGGTGCAAAGAAGCAATCTTTTCTGACAATTATTACTACTAACTCGACACTAATCAGTGAAGGATTTAAAACTCAACTCAAATTTTTTCCTGCTAAAACTTTAATTGTTGGTGATGAAGCCCACAACTTGGGTTCGACACATTTAGAAGCTAATCTTCCTCGTAATATTGGTTTGCGGTTGGCACTTTCTGCTACTCCCAAAAGATACTATGATGAGGTAGGAACTGATGCCTTATTACATTACTTCGGTAAAATTATTCCCCCCAGATTTACTCTCGCTGATGCTATTAAAAAAGGGGCTTTAGTTCCCTATCTTTACTATCCTGTCTTTGTCGAACTAACCGAATCAGAATCTTTTTTATATGCCAAACTCACTAAAAGAATTGGTTGGAGTCTTAGCAACAATCCGAATATCGAACAGAATGATACAGTCACATCTTTATTAACCAAGCGATCACGTTTAATTGGTACGGCTGCTAATAAATTAGTAGCACTAAAAGAGATTATGAAAGACCGTCTTCATACTAGTCACACTTTATTTTACTGTGGCGATGGTTATATGGATAATTATAATAGTAGTTATCGCCGTCAAATCGAAGCAGTAACCAGAATTTTAGGTAATGAATTAGGCTATCGCGTTAATACTTATACTTCTGATAACTCTGTAGCGGAAAGAGAACAATTACGACTGCAATTTGAAAGCGGAGAATTGCAAGGTTTAGTCGCAATTCGTTGTTTGGATGAAGGAATCGATATTCCAGCGATTAGAACCGCCGTTATTTTAGCGAGTACTACTAATCCGCGCCAATTTATTCAGCGTCGCGGGAGAATTTTACGTCCTCATCCAGGGAAAAAAAATGCGACTTTATTTGATATGATTGTAATTCCTCCTAGTTTGGATCGCGAGACTTGGGAAGTTGAAAAAAAATTACTGCAAAAAGAATTAAATCGTTTTATTGAATTTGCCGAGTTAGCTGATAATGCAGCAGCAGCCAGAAAAAAATTATTAGAATTAGAAGCGAGATTTAGTTAATAGTGATTATTTACTTGCTACTTAATAAGTAGTCGTGCAAAATTAATTTCCTAGTTGAGATCGCTCAAAGGTAAAAGGGAAAGGGGAAAAGGAAAAGTTGAATGTGTAATTAATTTTGTTTAGGTACTTAACTGCTTACTGCTTTATGTCCATTATTAGTGTGAGAATTATCAGTCAGTTTATGCAAGTAATTGATTTGAGTAGGATAAGCAAATTCAATATTATTTTTCGTAAATTCAGACTTAAGCTTTAAATTGATTTGCTGTTGCGCATCCATATAAAGATTGTAGTCATTACTATTAACATAATAAACTACTTCAAAATCTAAACTATATGCACCATAGCCCGAAAAATGAGCGCGGTCAAAAGTAGTATTCTGAGTATTATTAATAATATTGGCTATTAAATTTGGTATTTTATTCAATGTTTCAGTGCTAGTTTCATACACAACACCAAAATTTAATACTACCCGACGTTGCGCCATTCTTTTAAAATTACGAATGCGAGAATTAGTTAAATCTGTATTAGCAATAATAATTTCTTCGCCACTAAGACTTTTCAGTCTAGTAGTCTTAATTCCGACATATTCTACTGTACCCAAATAGTCATTAATAATAATAAAATCTCCTAACTCAAATGGGCGATCTAGTAAGATAGAAAAATAACTAAATAAGTCTTGTAAAACTCCTTGAGAAGCTAAAGCGATCGCCACTCCCCCAATTCCTAAACTTGCTACCACTGCTGAGATATTAAATCCTAAGTTGTCTAATAAAAAAATCACTCCAATTACCCAAACAACAACTCTAATTGCAGGAAGTAAAGCATTAATACTTTGTTCGATATTAGGATTGTTTCGATGATAAGTTAGCCAGTAAAGTTTAATTAGATGTTCTACAGAAGAGGTTAATAATCTAATGGCAAATATCGTAGCAGTAATAATTACCAAAACTTCGATAACTCGCTCTAAAATTGGATGTAAAATTAGGTTACTGACTCCTAGATAAAAACTCCCTAAGTACCAAATAGGAACTAAATTGCGCTCGATAATCCGAATAATCGCATCATCATAAATATTTTCGGTTCTAGCTGCTAGTTTTTTTAACCTGTTAATAACTAAGCGACAAAGTAATTTGACGACTAAAACTCCAGCGATAACTATGGCAAGGGCTAATAAATAATCTCCTAATGTATTGGCTAAAAAAGTTGTCGATAAAAACTCCAAATTCATATGATAATGCTAACGATATTAAACAGATAATCAAAAAAAAATTTACTCCATTATGACTGCTAATTTTGGCAATTAGTTCTAACCTAAGATAGAAAAAGCCATAATTTAAGGTAAATTAATTATCAACCGTAGTAAATGAGATAAATTATAAAGTCAGGATTCAAAATAAAAAAATTTAAGATCATTAATCTCGTTAAAAAGCGATCGCTATGAGTCTGACTTTAGCCAAATGGACGCTAGAAGAATATCACCGCATGATTGAAATGGGGTTACTAGACAACCGCAGAGTAGAATTACTCAAAGGAAAAATTGTTGAAATGCCACCAGAAGGGAAAGCTCATGCCTATTATAGTAGTGAAGCAGAAGAGTATTTAAGAAGAGTACTGCCAGATCGTGCGACAATTCGTGCTGCTAAACCGATTACTCTTCCTGATAATTCTGAACCAGAACCAGATATTGCCATTGTCCAAAGATTAGGCAAAGAGTATTTATCCCATCATCCCTATCCTGAAAATATTTTTTGGTTAATCGAGTATGCTAGTTCTAGTTTGCTCAAAGATTTAACTACTAAACTGCAAATATATGCGGAAGTAGGAATCGTTGAATATTGGGTAGTTAATCTGAAAAAAAAGCAACTAGTAGTGTTTCGAGAACCGCAAGATAGTGAATATGCTTTTAAATCTACCTTCAGTGACGGGACAGTTAATCCTATAGCATTCCCCGACATAGCTATTGCCGTAAATTCGATTATTAGTCACTAAAAATTAATTCTTTGAAAACTAACTATTTGCTGGAAAATGAATCACTAAAATTGAAATATTGCTATGAGAACGGGCGATCGCCTCTGGAATAGTACTAATAGCAGAACGGAGACTTATTCTAGTTTCTGTTGTTTTCACAGGTAACAATAATAAATCATTGGGCTGAATTCTTTGAGAAACTTCCTTGATCAAATTACCTTGTGCTTGAATAATTAGTGTATCTTGACGGGATGAACGAGAACTTTGGCGTTTGCCAGTAGGATACTGTTGACTAAGTTGAGCCAATTCTGAAGCAGATAGTTGTGTTTGCTTTTTGTTAATCACGACTAATACTTGCAATGTCGTTTTGAGTTCGCTAGCGATTAATTTAGCAATAGTTAAAGTTTGAGAAAATTCCCCCGAAAGCGCTTGTCTTTTGGTAACGGCAATCAAGACTCTTGCGGTATTAGCAATAGGTTGGACGAAGCGAGTAATTAAAACAGGAATCGACAGTTGCAAAGCAACATGATCGATTGTACTGCCAAAGAAATTATCTTGATAGGTAGAATAGCCCTTCCAACCGCAGATCACTAAAGAAGCATTCCGTTCAATTGCTGTTCTAACGATACCGCGATCAACTGCATCATCAACTCTACCAATAGTTTCTACCTTAGCATTAGCAGCATGAGCCAGAGTTTCCGCGGTTTCTAAGAGTCTTAGCTGCTGCGTTCTCGCATCTAGGGAAACAGGTTCGTAGCGATCGCTCAGTACATGAAGTGGTAATAAAGTACCATTAGCGGTTTTTGCCAAAATAAGAGCCAAATTTAACAAATTATTTTCGGTATTAGGGTTAGCGACAGGAACTAACACCCGTTGTGCCAAAATTTTAGTGCGATCGCTAGTGTTAGAAGCGGTTTCTGCAATAGTAACTTGTCGTCCCCATTTTTCTGTAACCAAAGGAGAAAGGATACAGGTAAACAGAATCATTGCCACAATACCATTTACCGTCGTGCGATCGACTAATTCAATTTCATAAGCAACAGTAATTGCTGCTAAAGTTGAAGCAGCCTGAGCGATGGATAAACCAAACATAATCATGATGCTAGGTAATTGATAACCAAACCATTTACCAGCACCCCAAGCAGCAACAAACTTACTGATCAATTCTGCCCCAATCATCACCGCAGCAATGATTAAAGATTTTGGTTCGTGAATTAAAATTAGCGGATCGATCAGCATTCCGACGGAAATCAGAAAAAACGGCACGAATAAAGTATTACCAATAAACTGAATCCGATTCATTAACGGGCTTAACTGGGGAATTAGAGGAGTTAAGGCAATTCCTGCTAAAAATGCGCCGATAATTGGCTCAATTTCAATTAATCCTGCTACATAAGAAACCACAAACAAAGTCGCCAAGACAAAAATAAATTCGGCACTCTCATCATGTCCGAAACGCCGAAAAAACCAACGCCCAAGTTTGGGGACACCCCACAAAGTCGCAAAAGTATAAACAGTTAAAGCGGGAATCAGAAACAACCAAAAACCTAGAGTCAGTTCACCTTCATAAGCTTTTACCACTACCGCTAAAACTAATAAAGCTAAAACGTTAGTAATTAAAGTTCCGCCCAAAGTAGTATTAACCGCTGAAGCCCTCATAATACCTAGCTTGCTGAGAACTGGAAGAGCTAGTAAAGTATGAGAAGCAAAACAAGAAGCTACCAACACTGCTGCTAAAAAACTATATCCTAATAGCATCATGGCAGCAGTTCCCATCACCATTGGTACTAAAAAAGTTGCTAAACCAAAGATGATCGCTTTATCCCCATTGTTTTTAAGATCATCAAGGCTAGTTTCCAAACCCGCCATAAACATTAAAAACAATAAGCCTACCGTACCTAATAAAATAATATTGCTGCCCCTTTCTAACAATCCTAAGCCTTCAGGACCGACAATTACCCCAGCTAAAATCAAACCAACAATACCAGGAAGGCGTAATCGCTCGAATAGTAGGGGTGCAATCAGCATAATTGCCAAAATTACCAAGAAAACGGCTACTGGATCGCGAATCGGTTTGAATGCCAGGGAAAAAACCGCAAAAAATGTCATAGTACGGTTAAATTAAGTTTTCTTATTACTCATAGCAGTTATTTGGTAAAACTACCGTAAAGAATCAACAATTAATTAATTTGAGAGCATGAATTTTAAGTTTGGTCGAGAAATTTGTAATAACCTTGAAATTGCCAAGTCTCGCGAATGGTTAGTTACCAATGGCATTGGTGGTTATGCTTCAGGAACGATCGCAGGAGTTTTAACCAGATGCTATCATGGCTTACTAGTTGCTGCTTTAAAACCACCTGTAGCGAGAACTTTACTGTTAACGAAGTTAGATGAAACAGTTAATTACAATGGGAAATTTTATCACCTATCTAGCAACTGTTGGGCAGATGGTACAGTTGCACCCCAAGGATATCTCAATATAGAAAGTTTCCACCTCATCGGAACAATACCAGTTTGGAATTTTGCCTTGGCTGATGGACTATTAGAAAAGCAGATTTGGCTACAGCAGGGCGAAAATACCACTTATCTTCGCTATCGCTATTTACGAGGAACTAAACCTTTAACTTTATCGCTTAAAGCCCTAGTGAACTATCGCGATCATCACGGTAACACTGATGGTAATTCCAGCTTCTTGATTCAGAGATTAGAAAAGCAAAGTATTGTCATTCAAGCTTTTCCTGATGCTGCTACTTTATATTTATCAGCTATTCCCTCAGAAGCAACAAGTAACTTGAATTGGGAAATTAATCACACTTGGTATCATAGTTTTGCCCTAGCAGTAGAACAATATCGCGGTTTAGCCCCTACAGAAGCCCATCTTCATGCTGTCACTGGCAATGTTACCCTACAACCAGGAGAGTCTTTGACTATTATCGCCAGTACCAAAAAGATCGCAAACTTAGAACCAAAGAAGCAGCAACATCAAAGAGAACGAGAATTAATTAGCCTTTTTTATTCGCAAAATAAACTGCAAACTGCACCAAAATGGATCGAACAGTTAGTTTTAGCAGCAGATCAATTTATCGTAAATCGTCTCTCAACCAACAATTCCCAAGGCAAAACTATTATTGCTGGTTATCCCTGGTTTACCGACTGGGGTAGAGATACGATGATTAGTCTGCCAGGATTAACTATTGCTACAGGGCGTTATGATATCGCCAGAACGATTCTTCGCACCTTTGCTAAATACATCGACCAAGGAATGTTACCCAATGTCTTTCCCGATGCTGGCGCAGTTCCCGAATATAATACGGTAGATGCAACTCTATGGTATTTTGAAGCAATCCGCGCTTATTATCGCGCCACCGCAGATCGAGAATTGCTCACAGAGTTATTTCCTCTCTTAGCTGATATTATTCATTGGCACATTAAAGGTACTCGCTATAACATTCATCTAGATGATGACGGCTTACTCTATGCTGGTGAGTCTGGAGTACAACTTACTTGGATGGATGCTAAGGTCGAAGATTGGGTAGTGACACCACGTATTGGTAAACCGATAGAAGTCAATACCCTTTGGTATAACGCTTTAATCTGTCTGATTGATTTTGGGCAAATTTTGGCTAAATCTGTCACCGAGTATCAGGAAATAGCAGCCAAAACGCGATCGCACTTTCCCAAGTTTTGGTATCATGCTGGAGGTTATTGCTACGATGTGCTTGATCCACCTCAAGGTAATGATCCTAGTTTTCGTCCCAATCAAATTTTTGCTGTCGCTTTACCCTCAATGCCTTGGCACAAAGATCATGCCCTACTATCACCAGCACAACAAAAACTGGTAGTAGATCGAGTCGGAGAAACCTTACTTACTTCTTACGGATTGCGCTCTCTTGCTCCCGATAATCCTGATTATATCGGGATCTATGGCGGAAATCGCCGACAACGGGACGCTGCTTATCATCAGGGTACTACTTGGAGTTGGTTAATTGGTTATTTTGTGCAAGCTCATCTGCAAGTTTATCAAAATCCAAAACTAGCGCGCAGTTTTCTCGAACCGATAGCCGATCATCTAAATGATGCTTGCATCGGCAACATTAGCGAAATTTTTGATGGAGATGTCCCTTTTACCCCTAGAGGTTGTTTTGCCCAAGCTTGGAGTGTAGCAGAAGTGTTAAGGGGTTGGATTTTGTGTGGAGGCGATCAGGGATAGGTAACAAAATGGGAGCAAGTTTCATCCCCCTAAGATTGGGGGATTTAGAGTCTTTAAAGGGTTTGTTCTACTTCGGCAATTTCAGGAATTTTTTCCCGCAGACGGCGTTCAATTCCCATTTTGAGCGTCATTGTCGAACTAGGACAAGAACCACAAGCACCTTGCAATCTTAATTTTACGATCGGTCCTTCGATCTCAACTAGCTCTACGTTACCGCCATCTGCCATGAGATAGGGACGCAATTCATCTAATACGGTTTCGACATTATCTTGAGTTAATGCTAAAGACATAATTGATTTTCCTCTTTTGCTTGAGAGTCTGCTTATATCAGCTTTTAAATCTTAGGCTACAAGATTCAGTATAAACGCAATAAACTCTAAAAATATTGGCGATCGCCAAACTAGACCAGATATTTACGCCGCGCAAGTGATAACTTAAGGTTAGATGCTAGCTTTATTTTTTTGGGGAATACTAATCATGGTCTTAACTCCTTCGACAATGTTGGCTTTAGGAACAAAAGCCCCAGATTTTGCTTTACCCGATGCAGTTTCTGGTAAGACGATTTCTCTGGCGACTTTTACCGAACAAAAAGCTTTGTTGGTAATCTTTCTGTGTCGTCATTGTCCTTTTGTTAAGCACATACAACAAGAGTTGGCTCAATTAGGTAAAGATTATCAAAATGAGTCTTTGGGTATTGTGGCAATTAGTGCTAATGATATCGAAAAATATCCTGATGATGCTCCTGCTAGCCTTAAAGAGATGGCACAAGAATTAGGCTTTAATTTTCCTGTTTGTTATGATGCTAGTCAAGAAGTGACCAAGGCTTATACTGCTGCTTGTACTCCTGATTTTTTTCTGTTTGATCAAGCCAGAAAATTAGTTTATCGGGGTCAATTAGATGCTAGTCGTCCTAGTAATAATGTACCTGTAACGGGACAAGATTTGAGAGATGCTATCTCTCAGGTTTTGGCAGATAAACCAATCGATTCTGAGCAAAAGCCTAGTATTGGTTGCAATATTAAGTGGCTACCTGGAAATGAGCCGAGTTACTTTGGTTAAAAGTTAGTGTGGTTGGTAATGGCATCGGTGAGTTTGTCGATTACTTCGGATACAGATATCGCGCCTAATTCTCCTGAAGCACGGGTACGGATACTGAGGGTGTTGTTTTCGAGTTCTTGATCTCCGACTACCGCCATCACAGGAATTTTTTGTTTTTCGGCGTTGCGAATCATTTTGCCGAGTCTTTCTCGGCTGTTGTCTGCTTCAGCGCGAATTCCTAAAGCCAGCATTTTGTCAGCTACTTCTTGCACGAAATCTCGATGGCTATCACTAACAGGAAGTAACCGAATTTGAGTGGGTGCTAGCCAGAGGGGAAAGTCTCCTGCATATTCTTCGATTAGAATCCCGATAAGTCTTTCGAGAGAGCCAAAAGGAGCGCGGTGAATCATAATCGGACGTTGACGTGAGCCATCTTCGGCGATGTATTCTAGTTCAAATCGATTAGGAAGATTGTAGTCAACTTGTACTGTTCCTAGTTGCCATTCTCTTTCTAAAATATCTTCAAAGATAAAATCGAGCTTAGGACCATAAAAAGCTGCTTCGCCTTCGGCTTCAAAGTATTCGAGATCGAGAGCTTGGACTGCACGACGGATCGCTCCTTGAGCAGTTTCCCAGAGTTCATCAGAGCCGATATACTTGTCGGAAGTAGGATCGCGAAAACTGAGACGGGCTTTGAAATTTTGCAGTTGCAAACTCTTAAATACAGCCAAAATTAAATCGACAACTTTGAGAAATTCTGCATCTAGCTGTTCGGGAGTGACAAATAAATGAGAGTCATCGACAGTAAAACCTCTGACTCTAGTCAAGCCTCCTAATTCCCCCGACTGTTCGTAACGATACACTGTACCGAACTCTGCTAAGCGGATGGGTAACTCTCGATATGAGCGTAACTGACTTTTATAAATTTGAATATGAAAAGGACAATTCATTGGCTTGAGGACAAACCCCTGTTCCGCTTTGGCTGCTGCTTCATCCTCTGCCATCATCGGAAACATATCTTCTTTGTAGTTTTGCCAGTGTCCTGATATTTTAAATAAATCCACTCTGGCTAGGTGGGGCGTAACCACAGGAAGATAGCCCCGTTTGGTTTGTTCTTGTTTTAAAAAGTCTTCTAATTGCGATCGCAATATTGTGCCTTTGGGCGTCCACAAGGGTAAGCCTGGTCCTACAACATCGGCAAAAATAAATAATCCTAGCTCTTTTCCGAGTTTGCGGTGATCTCGCTTGATGGCTTCTGCTTTACGACGTTGATATTCTTCTAGTTGTTCGGGAGTTTCCCAAGCTGTACCGTAAATACGTTGTAGTTGTTGCTTGGTTTCATCCCCGCGCCAATACGCCCCAGCCACACTTTCTAAGTCGATGGCTTTGGGATTAATCTCTGCTGTAGTTTCTACATGAGGACCAGCACACAGATCCCACCATTGATCTCCTAAAGCATAAATCGTGATCGGTTCTTCGATACTATCGAGAATCTCTAATTTGTAGGGTTCGCCTAAAGCTTCAATGCGGGATTTGGCTTCTTCTCGACTCACTGTCTCGCGAATTATTGGTAATTTGCGATTCAGGATTTTGATCATTTCTTTTTTGATCTTTTTTAAATCTTTTTCGGTAAAAGGTTCAGGATTATCAAAATCGTAGTAAAAACCATTTTCTGTCCAAGGTCCGATCGTCACCTGGGCTTTGGGAAACAGCTTTTGTACTGCCATCGCCATAACATGAGATGTCGTGTGCCGAATTTTTTTGAGGTTTTCTGATTCGCTAGTACGGGGTAATCTAATTTTTTGAGGTTGCTCTCGATCTGCAATGGACATCGGCTATTCAATGGATTATCTGGAAAAATTTATCTTGTCTGTGATGATTTCATCCTACGATCAATTCTAGCTATTAGTAACTATTTCTGCGGCTAAATCTTGCAAAAATTTTTCGCGATTAAATTTATAGTTATCGCCTAAAAAAGAAACTAGCTTGATGGTGTCAGCTTCAGCATTGTGTAAACAAGTAGAAGCTCCAGGAGAAGGCGTAATATTAAAGAGAATGCGATCGCCTGTAATTTTGGCTTCTCCTAATTCTAAACTTTGAGTATTTAAGTTGACAATTTGCGGTCTAACTCCGCCGTATCCTTGGGCAAATTTTAACTCTTGAAGTTGAATCGAAGGAATAATTTTTCTGACTTGTTTGATAAATAATCTCTTGCCCAACAGTGGCACATCATAAAGTAAATTAAGGATAATATAGCGCAAAATAGTTAGGTCAGAAAGTATTTTCAGAAAACTGGCGATCGCCTTAAAACTTAGTCCTGCGGTTTGAAAGTATTCTAAAATAGTTTGATATTTATTACGCTCTAACATTGGTAAGACTTTTGCTGTTGGACCAAAGCGAGTTATCTTTTGATTATCAACTTCTGGATCGCCATGAATAGCTGCAAAAGGTAATTTTTTGAGTTGTACTGTATAGACTTTGCCATTGAGTAATTCAGGGGCAAAATAAAAACTTCCTGCTACACTAAGTAAAGCGTAATCTTTGCCATAGCCTAAAGACTTGGCTAGTAATAAACTATGCGCTCCTGCGGTGACAGCTACAGTTTTGGCTTTAAGAGTTTTTTCGGGAGTTTTAATTAAGTAATAATCAGCTTCTTTAGTAATACTAATTACTTTCTGATTTAGCATTACATCTAGAGTTTTTTGTTTAGAGTCTAAAGCTTTATCTAAAAAAGACTGTGCCAACTTTTGAAAATTAATTGTATAACCTTCTGGAGTATATAAAGCTGTTACTATTTCCCTGGCTTCTCTTCCCTCTAAAACTTTTGGCTCTAGTTGCTCGATTTCCGCGCGATTAATAATTTTTAGCTTAGGAAATAGCTGCTTAAACTCTTCATATCTTGCTTGCATTTTTGCTGTTTGCTCCAACCCCACAGCTAAAACCATTTTATGATATTTGGTATAAATTTTTTGTTCTTGATCGTTTCCTAGTAAATAGTTTTTAACTAAGTTAGCTGCTTGATTAACTTTACGTGCTTTTTCTAAAGTATAGTTAGTTTCAATATCACCAAAGTGCAGTGTTTGACTATTACTATTTTTATGAGAATTAACCAGAGCAACTGCTGATTCTTTTTCAATAAGAGCAATACTTTGAATGTTAGTATATTTGCTTAAAGTGTAAAGCAAGGCTGTGCCACAAACCCCAGCACCAACAATCGCGACTTCGTACATTTTTTGCTTCATTTTATTTTTTATGACAAAAGATTAAGTTCAAAGAATTATTTTAACAATTATTTCTATTACAACTAA
>DAXETX010000213.1:0-27772 GCA_051155735.1 Xenococcaceae cyanobacterium | reverse complement strand
CCGAAGAGCAGGAATTGGGATAACTCCTACTGATGGCGAATTCCAAGCTTTACTTACTAATCGAAATGGTTCAGTAAGTGATGCTGAATTAGAGACTTTTTTAGAGCTAGATTCAGGAGCTATTGATAATCTTAGCAATGGCAATGCCACTGAAGGTTCAGCCCTTAAGCTGACTCCTATATCTCTGGAAGCTGGACAAGTTTTGTCTTTTGATTGGAATTTTTTGACTAATGAAGGAACTCCTGATAACTTTTTCAATGATTTTGCTTTTGTTTCCCTTGATGTTGCTTCAGAGCTAGCCGATACCAACAGTACCTTTGTGCTTTCTTCTAGCCCGTTTACTCAAGAAACTGGTTATCAACGCTTTTTCTTCGATTCTCCCACAGATACAACAATTACGGTAGGATTAGGGGTTGTCGATGTCGAAGACGATGTTGTTGATTCTGGTTTATTAATCGATAATTTTCAAATTATTACTCCAGTTGTAGGCACTGCTGGTGATGATACTCTTAATGGAACTCCAGAAAACGATATCATTCGTGGGCTTGCTGGCAATGATTTAATTAGAGGATTAACAGGTAGTGATTTGCTAGAAGGTGGTACTGGAAATGACTTGCTTCAGGGGAACAGTGGTAATGACGTACTTAAAGGTTATACAGGTAACGATACTCTTTTAGGCGGAGAAGATAATGATAACCTTCTAGGTGGAGATGGAAATGATCTGCTTCAGGGTGATATCGGTAACGATTTACTAGACGGTGGCACAGGTGATGACACTATTGGTGGTGCTGACGATAACGATTCTCTCTTAGGTGGAGATGGTAATGACATTCTCGACGGTGGAGATAACCGCGATACCCTTGAGGGCAACTTGGGTGATGATATCCTAGCTGGTGGTAGAGGTCGCGATTCCCTTCTTGGTGGCGCAGGCAATGATACTTTAGCAGGAGAACCAGGAAATGATACTCTTCGCGGTGGATTCGGTAACGATCTATTGCAAGGGGGATTAAAAGACGATGTTCTCAATGGTGATGCTGGGAGCGATCGCCTGTTTGGTGGAGATGGGGATGACTTTCTCAGTGGCAATAGTGGTGCAGATCGCCTGTTCGGAGGAGATGGGGACGATTTCCTTAATGGCAACAGTGGTAATGACTTACTCCAAGGTGGTAATGGTAATGACTTGCTCTTTGGTGGCAGAGGAGTCGATCAATTTGTGCTAGCTTCTGGTCAAGGCAGAGAGACTATCGGTGATTTTGAAGATGATATAGACAAGTTGGTCTTGGGAGTGGGATTATCTTTTGAAAATCTCAGTATTTTAATATCTAATAACGATACTGTAATTGTGAATAACAACAACATCGTTTTAGCTGTAGTGGAAAATACTCCCGCTTTCGCCATTGGAGTCGAGGATTTTATTTTTTCATAAAAATAAATATTGTTTGTTTAATAAAAAATTCAATGGATTGAGGTGGACATAGTCCACCTTTTCTAATTAATTAACTTGCAAGATACTCAACCCAAACAGAGTAAAACTAGCAAGAGAACCAATCCCAAACATTAAAGAGCGAGCTAAAGGAATATCTAAGATATAAAACAAGGAATACAGTAGGCGAGATCCTAAAAAGGCGATCGCAGCTATCCTAGCCCAAGTAGATTCTACCCCCGTAATATAAGCCATTAAAGCAGCAGCCGTAAAAATGATTAGTGCTTCAAAACAATTTTGATGGGCCCAAGTAGCTCTTTGAGCATAAGGCGGTAATTTGTCGAACATCGCACGAGGAGCAGACAGATCATAGCCTGTTTTGGCACGAGCCAAACCTACCACCAAAAAAGGTGCATAGGTCAAGATGACTCCTCCAACGATGGCATAGAGCAAAACAGCATTCACCGATAAGTTCATGAGTAACATCTAATCAAAATAGAACAAAGTGACTATTTTACGTTGTTCCTCTGCTTCTTGGCAGGTTTGTAGTAAAGTATGACTGTCATGAAAAGCAAAACAAATCAACTGTTGCGAACGAGAAACTATTTCTCGGTTACAAATTGCACTAGCTTCCCCTAGAGAAAGATGGTCGTTTTCCGAATTAGCAACTAAATGAATTACTTGATTCAATTGCTCTTGAGACTCTCTTGATTGACGTTCTAAGCTCTGGGGTAAAATTACTGTCAACAAGTTGGGGTCGGCTCGCATTGCACCTTTAATCGCAGCAAAATTAGTGCCTGTTGCCCCAGAAGTAATTAGTCGATTACCCCCCAGCACCAAAGCATAGCTCATCATTTCAATTAATTGTTGGTGCATCAGCGGTACATGACGCGAGCCTAATAAAGCAATGCGCTTAGAACCAGTTTGCTGAATTGCTGCTAGTTCTTGAGTTAAGGTATCGAGAGTAGGAATATCTAAAGATTGACTCAAAGATTTTTAATTTAACCTAAATTATCGCAGATATTGTAGCAAAGGTTGGTAAGCGATTGGAATGGTTTCAAGGATATTTCTGAATTTTGTAAAGTAATATTAATTTATCAAATCTTCTGTATTTTTTATATGACCAAAAATCTTTTGTGAATATTCTTTGATTTCGTCACTAAACATTTTTTTGTACTCATCATCATCCTTAAACTCTTGCCATCTATTTAAGAAATCTGTTTTACTTACTTGAGTATTAAATTCTGTTCCCTTAAATGAGCTACCACCACCATAGCTTTTTACAACATTAAAACCAGCATCACAAAAATCCAAATCTAATTTTTTAGAAATATTTCTTCTATAGTTTTGGTCAATAATCCAGTGATTATAACTTACCATCACTCTTTTATATTTAAGGTAATTAGTTTCGCCTAAGAACTCTTTAGCATAATCTAACCAAAGTTCCGCAATGCTCTTGTGATTTTTAGGATAAGTATTAAGATAAGTAAAATTATTTTTATTACGTTGTCCTTTCAAGATACTAGCAAATGTATTGTAAGGATCTCTTAAAATTAATAAATCATATCTTGTTTGACTTTTTCCTAAATACAAATCATGCTTTTTTTCTAATAAAGAATTAGTAATACTTTCTAAAGTATAATTTTCGTAGTTATATATTAAACATTTTTTTTTAGTAAAAATACCTTGAGCTTCTGGTTTTAACTCTTCTTTAGGATAGTGTTCATATAAATTTCGATAGGGATTTTTCTGAGGTGAAATATTATTTAAATGCCAGATACGTTCATCATAGTGTCGTCTAATCCAGGTAATTATTCCATGATTACCACTGCGTCTTAACCCAATAACTCTGATTTCTTTTTGATTAATTAATTCTTGAGGAAAAAAAACTTGCAATAAGAATCTTTTTGTATCATCTAAAAAATAACCTGTTTCTCGTTTGACTTTTCGCAGCTGATTAATTTTTTGAGACATCATTGTTAAAAATTATCAAAAAACTCTTGATTACTATAAATCTAAACTTAATTGTAAATAATTAGTTTGACAATTATCAAGTTTGCTTCGATCCTTTTGCCAATGATCTTGCCAAAAAAGAGAACTACCAGGACGCATTTTATCTTGTTCGATCCAAGAAGTAAAAACTTGTTGTCTAAGGTCACAAGGGAGATGAATTTGATAGATACGGAGACGTTTTTGGCTTTGGCGGTCCTTTTCAGAACGAAGGTATTTTAAGCTATAATCAATTTTTTCGAGAAATCGCCGTACAATTAAAATTGGACTGGAGTTGATCGCTAGACCAATACCCATAATAATTTTGATTTCTTGGCGGTTTTTTAGAGCGATCGCCGCAAGTTTTTGTAAATCCGAGTTATTGTTAGATAATTCTCGTTTATGGTCTAAAAGTAATTCAGAAATACCAAGTATTTCCATGATGCCAATAGTTGTACCTAATTGGGATTTATTAAAATCTGGTAAAAAGAGGCTACCATGACCCTGTTGCAAGAGTTTTTGGGCAACTTTAGTATCACGATCTGCCAAAAAAGGACGACCGACGGTAAGAAAGTAATGCAGTCTGATTTTTTCATACCAGCCACTATCGTCTAATTTTACAAGCTCGGCAGTTACAGGTAGATGGTAACGTTGTTGTAGCTCATATTTGCGGAGGCTACGTCTTTCGGATGTGGTTTTAACCAGACGCTTTTTGAAGGTTTGATATTTTTGATCTGTTAGTAAAGTCGCATTGGCGATCGCTTGACATTCAGCATGATAGTTTTGTTGGCGAATTTCAGTAATAGCTGTGACTAGAGCCTTATTTTCAGGCTGATGGCAGTTATTAGCAGATTGTGGCGCGATTTTAATAGTGCTAGCGTCAATTATCTGATGTCCTTCTTCTCTAAGAGCCGTCAAAATAGAGTCACGGTATTTAATCGTACTGGCATTGTATCTAACTGCCATTTTTGCCCAACATAAAAGAGACTCCGCTTGAAAGCCTGTATCGATGTCATTGAGAGTAGCTAAATCAGATTGTTGCAAGAGACGGATATTGAGTTGGGTTAAACGATGTCCTGAAGTAATTAAAGCAGGAATTGAAATTGAGCCATTGCCAATTTTGTTAAAACTGTAGCTAGCACACCACAAATAACGGGGGATATTAGTTCGCAAACGCGCTAAAGTTTGTCTGACAGCATTTTCGCTTTGTATTCCTTGGGCGATCGCCCATACTGAGGTAAAGTGATTTGATAATTCAATGGAGATACCTGTTTCAATCGAGGGACTAGCTAAGACTACATCATAATTAGCTAAGATTTGGTCGAGTTTGATAATGCAGTTATAAGCAGGATGATGGGGATCGGCTAGAGATTCAGCATCAATACGCAATATCTTAGCTTGAGGCAGCTTTTGTCTGAGATAAGCTTCTAAGGTTTGAGTTCCCCATTTACTGGTAAGTTTTTGTGCCGAAAGACAGACTAAAGGTTTACCACCTTGTTTAATATGATTTTCTAAATCCCTAATTAATTGCTTCGGATTATTTTCAGCGTAGTTATAGACTTCCCAAGCTGATTCGAGATCGCGTTTCCATTGGTTTTCAATGATATAAGGTTGCAGACTAATTCCTGATAGAGAAATCAAATAATCAAGGGCAATATCGCTTAAGTCGGCATCAGCTACATAGACTTGTCCTTTTCCTGTAGTAAGTTGCTGCATCAGGGTTTTTAAAGATTTGAGAATAGCAACCCGATGATCGCTACAAGTGCTGGAGTTAAGCCCATGCCATAAAACTTGTTCTACTTCATCAATAATGATGATACTATCTTGCCAATCATGAGCTTCAAATTGACTTTGGGAGTTAGGATGTAGCGAATCGATACACAAACCATAACCCTGGTTATCTTCCTTTGATACTTCGGTAACATAAGGCAGTCCAAAACGTTGACATAAGGCTCTAACTAGTTGAACTCGATGACCGATTATTAAGATTTTTTGCTGATTTTTAAAAGCTTTAGTGGCGATTTGCTCTAATAATTTAGTTTTTCCCGTACCTTTTGCGGATTTAATCCCAATTATTTTATTCGGTATCTCAACACCTGCGTCAAATTTTACGTCTGATAGATAGGGAGAATTGACTACTACTTGTGGCGCGTAGGTTAACTGTCGCCAGGCTTTAGCTTGCCAAATTTCTAAAGCCATAGCTTGGTCATAAATAGTATTAAAATATTCTCTTCCTTGGTTAACTATTAGATCATCAACCCCTTTACCTAAGTGGCTATCCCAGGTAACTACTTTTACTTCACAATTAGCTTGCTGTAGTAAATAACCTATTTTTTTAATAGCAGCATTAACCGCCTTGATCGCGTTGGGTTTAGTATCTTGGTCAAAAATTAAACAAATTTCCCGTTTTTTAGCTCGATTCTTCGTAAATACTTGCAGTTGCGGAATTAAATAAGATTTTCCAATCCGATTTCCCCAAGGATCTTTTGGGGTTCGATAGGCATTATTAATGCCAGGTATAGCGATCGCAGCATAGCCAGCAGACAGTAAAGCACCTGCTTTTTTTGCTCCTTCGGTCAAACATAAAGGAATTTCAGGATGATTAATCACCCAACGCCAAAAACCGCGATCGGGTACACTGCGATCTATATCGGTAAGATTAATATCTATTTGATAACGACAGGCAATACTTTCCCAAATTCGCGGGGTAACTTTTAAGGCAAATACTCCTGTGGCAGCTTTGGGAGGATGTTCGTATTTAATTAATTTGTTTTGATTGAGGCGAGGTTGTTCTGGCTTGAAACAACCCCAAATATCTTCTTCTCCAGTGAGCAAGTCAATTCCCGAACACCACCAACCACCATTTTCCGTGTGGCAATAACGTTTAAGATATGTCTCACTAACACGTCCGTCGTTGCGTCTGGGTATAGCATCAGAATAAAGCAAGTATTCTGCCACCGATACTCCTTCTAGTGGTAATACATTTAGTTCGGTTAATTCTGCGTCTATGCCACTAGCTGACCATTCTTCCAGACAGTTCATTCGATCTTTTCCTCTTTATTTCGAGAGGTAAGTATCATAACACTAGATATGGTGTCTAAATTAATTTTTTTCTAAAAAAACACTACTGATAGCGTAGATTGAGGAATCTGACTAGACTAAGAATTGCGATATTTCCTGAGATTTGGCGATCGCATTTATCACTTAAATAAGTCTTAAAAACTTAATTTTAAGGCATTCACAGGAACTTGCTCCCAAGAATCAACTGTTCTCAAACGAGCGATCCAGCCTTGTTGTTTTTGGGCTTCGCTTAAACTACTTTGCCAATTCTGATGACAGTCTTTAGCTACTTGTTCATCACAACAAGCGATACAAGAATAGACAATTCCGCAGGGATCGATTTGTTCATTGACCCAGATAGTCATAAATATTTGCTGAATTAATTGATCGTGTACTCTACTTATCTTAAGACTCAGATTGTATTTGATTTCCGCTAAAAATTAAGATTAGCAAAATTATCTTGTAAAAATTGAGTAAATAACTGATTTTTGGCAGAAAGATAGCGATTTAGCGGATAAACTGCCCAAAGAAACACTTCTGGCACAGTGTAATCAGGTAAAACCACTTGTAATTGATGATTTTTTAATTCTTGTTCCACAATAAAACTTGGCAAAAGCGCAATTCCCAAACCTCGAACCGCGACATCCTTTAAAACTTCTCCATTGTTAGAACAAAACATACCGTTAATTGTAACTTGCCACTCTCTGACAGAATTTTTAAAGCGCCACTGACTACCAGTAGCTAAATAACCATAGTGCAAACAAGAATGATTAACTAACTGTTCTGGGTGAGTCAAAATTGCTTGCGTTGCGAGATAACTAGGAGCAGCACATAGTACCCTTTTAATTGGAGCTAGAGAATGATGCACTAAATTTGGTGAGTCTGATTTGGCAGCAATCCTAATTACAAAATCATAACCTTCTGCGATTGGATCGATAAATCTATCCTCTAAAGTTAATTGAATTTTAACTTCAGAGTATTGAGCCATAAAATCGGCGACTAAAGAACCTAACTTAGATATGCCAAAAGACATCGGAGCATTAATTTTGAAGCTACCTTTAGGTTCAGTATTCTGTTGTGATACTTCAAGTTCTGCTTCTTCTATATCTCTCAATATATTAAAACAACGTTCGTAAAAAGCTCTCCCCGCGTCTGTAGGAGTAACTTGTCTAGTCGTCCGATATAATAGTTGCACTCCTAATTGCTTTTCTAAATTCATCACCAACTTATTCACTGCGGAACGGGAGAGATTCATCTTTCTCGCTGCTGCTGCAAATCCACCAGCCTCCACAACTTTGGTGAAAGCTTGCATACTTTCAAATTTATCCATACAATCTACAAAAACTAGGGTGCTAAACGATACTTCATCGGAATGAGAAACGCTATAATTTATTGCTTTTTCTTTTTATTTTATTTAACTAAAAAGCTCCATAGCTTGCCGTTTTTTTTGCTTTTTTTAGTTATTTTGATACGGTCAACAATCATTTAAAATAGCAATGGGTTCGCAATTTAACCGAAGAGTAGTTAGACTGATTAACCAAGAACGTATTGATGCAGGGTTAGACCCTTTAAAAGTAGATTCTCAGTTACGTCAAGCAGCAATAGAACATAGCCAAAGCATGGCTGATGATGATTTTTTTAGCCATACGGGTGCTGATGGTTCATCCCCTTTTGAACGAATTAAAGATACAGGTTACAAGTACCGAACAGCAGGAGAAAACATAGCTGCTGGTTTTACGACTCCTAAAACCGTAGTAGAAGCTTGGATGGGTAGTTCTGGACATCGACGCAATATTTTAAATCCTAATTTTACCGAAATTGGTGTAGGTCATGATTTTGAAGCTAACGATCAAGGTCAGGTAAACTATGGTCATTACTGGACAGTCAATTTTGGTTCGCCGTTGGAATAAAGCCAATTAAATATAGCAATACTAATCAAGGTTGAGAGATTTTTCTCTTATTTGTTTTTTGTTTTCTCTGCTTTATTTTGAGATTTAAGGGGAATGATGATCTATTGATTTATCGTTCCTAATTCCTAGTTATTTTTTGAACGGACAATCAGCCCGCATTCTCAGTCCTCAGCTTGCTAGGGCTGAGTTAGGGCGCAAGCGTGGCGAAGCTCTCTAATCTTTATAACCTTGATTTTCTATGTATCTGATTAAGATTTCTATTGGCGCATCTCCCGACGAAGTATAGCCATAACCTTGTTTCCAGAATCTAGGCTTCCAGTAGTACGGCTTAAGCTGTTGCGCAAATTCTTTTCTGATTTCTCTACTGCTTATAGTTTTCAGGGCTAAAATACTTCTATGGTAAAACACAACATCCGAACAGACAAATGGCAAATTGTAGCGACTCAAAAACAAAAAGAGTTGCTGCATAAAACTGTTTGTGAATTCAGATGTTTAGTTCGCTGTTTGGTGGGAGTAATTTATACACACTGGTCAAGTATCGGCTTGCTAGACGCTAAGGCACAAATACCTGCTGTAGAAAAACTAATACATCAAACAACTAAAAATCCTCACCCTAAATATCAGTACTTCAATTCTCGTTTCCCAAAATTTCCTAGCTACTACAGGCGTGGAGCAATTCAATTTGCTGTCGGTCAAGTGTCTAGTTTTGTGACTAGATACAGAATATGGCAGTCGGGGATTAGAAACAGAAAGGATGCGCTACCACCAAGGCTAAATGCTGATTGTGGGGCTTATCCCCCCTTGTATAAAGGTCAATGTGTTAAGTTTTCACCCACCTTAAATATAGCAGCGATTAAAGTGTTCACAGGAACGGATTGGGTCTGGATAACTGTCGGACTTATGGGTCACAGACAAAGGCATTTAGACTTGGCAAAGGTGCGTAAATCGCCATATTTGATTGTCAATAAAAGAGGATGTCACTTATCTGTACCTTTTCAGTGCAAACGAGCAAAATTACCTGAAGCCCAATCTATATTAGCTGTAGACTTGGGGATCAATACAATTGCTACAGCTTCAGTAGTTAACTATGACGGTACTGTAAGCCATCGTGAATTCATTCATCATGGCAGAGACATAGACCGTCGTGACAAGAGACTGAAGCGCATAAGTGCTAAAGCTAGTCGAACGGGTAAGCTACAAAAAGGTTTCTGTCGTGGCTTGTACCGTAAAGCTAACAATATCAACCGTGAAATAGGACAAAAGGTGTCGGCTCGCTTAGTAAAAATAGCCAAGCAATTTGGAGTTAAATATATCGTATTCGAGTTTCTTTTAGGCTGGCGACCGAAAGGAGGTAAAAAGCGTTCTACACTCAAACAACGCTTTCATGGATGGCTGCACCGTCGGATAGTTAATCTAACTGAAATGAAGTGGTCAGAGCTTGGCGGTAGTGTTAGTTTTGTTAACCCACGCGGTACTAGCAGCTATGCTTATGATGGCAGTGGCAAGCTAAAAAGAAACAGCAAAAATTACGAAATAGCTATATTTGCTAGCGGGAAACAGTATAACTGTGATTTGTCCGCTAGCTATAATATCGGCTCAAGATTTATCTATCGACTGATGAGCAGAAATGGCTCACAGGACAAGAAAGGCAGAAGTTCCTACTTGTCACCTAGAAGTCGGGTAACGCTTTCAATGTTATGGTCACAACCCATATCTATTGTAGAGCAAGATACTCAGTCCTCGCGTAAGCAGGGCTGAGAGGCTTCATATACGATTAATAACCAGTTTCCCAAACCGAAATATTGACACGGTCTTTAGAATCACGTTGAACTTTACCTTCTAAGTTTCCGATTTGGAAAAAACTCAAATCATCTTGTCGATTATAGACCCTTCGGAGTTTTTCTTTGACAGCAACAGGCGCATTACCGCCCAGCATTTGAGCTAGAGTATCTTGCATTGCTCCTAAAGTAAGAGATTGATTAAGGGCAATGTCAGTTTGACGGATTTTGCCACTACTATCAGAACGATAACTCAGGTTTACTCTGTCAGGCACGGCATCTTGATAAACTAAAATCCGACTATTTTCGCGCCAGTCGTTTCTTTCAGAAGTAGGTTTGCCAAGAGTACTGACTAACTGACTTTCAGAACTTCCTGTAGTCACAATAGGTATGTTAATTTCCCTTTCTGGTTCTGGTTCTGGTTCTGGTTCTGGTTGCGGTTGTGGTTTTTGAGGCTGAGGTCGAGTTTCGATAACTACTTCAGGGGGTATTTCTGAAGCTTCTATTTCAGGTTCTGTTACTTTCTTCTCTGACGGTTCGACTTTTTTGGGTTTAGTCGCTGCGATTATTTTTTCAATAATACTAGTTTCTTCGGGATTGGTGGGTTTGATAATTTCTTCTCTATCAGGTGGAGGTGTTGGATTTGGTTGACTTGGTTCGACTTTGACTTGCGGGGTAGATGGCTCGCGACGAGAAGACAAATTGTTGAAAAATTCTGTAACACCGATAACTAAAGTGCCGATGCCTAATGTTCCTGTAATTAAAAACAGCAGCAAAATTTTACCTAACCAATTATTGTTTTTACGGGGTTGCTGCTGTGGTACAGATTGGGGATAAGCTACTGTGCCATTAAATTTTTGATAAGTTTGAGCAGCAGGAGCTACTTTTACTGTGGCACGAGTTACACCTTGATAGTTAGTTTGAGGTTGCAACGCGGTAAGCATTTCTGGGGCTGTAGCATAGCGATCGCGAGGATGAAACCGAATTGCTTTGTCTAAAATCGCTAATAAGTTAGGATCGGCAGCTTCGGCATATTGATGCCAAATAATTTCTCCTGTTTGAGAGTCAACTTCTAGTTCTTGGGGTGATTTTCCTGTCAGTAAAAAGATCGCTGTTAACCCTAAACTATAAAGGTCACTAGAATACAAAGGACGACCCGCTGCTTGTTCTGATGGCATATAACCAGGTGTACCGATCGAAGCAGACAAAGCACTACTGTTGTGGTGTTCTGCTGTAGTTGCCATGGCTTCTTTGACTGCGCCAAAATCAATTAATACAGGCAGGCTGTCTTTAGCTTGAATGATAATATTATCAGGTTTGAGATCTCTATGGACGATGCGACGGGAGTGAATATAGTCTAATACTGGTAGCAGCTTGATTAAAATATTTTTAATTTCTCTGCAACTTAAATTTCCTTCTCGCTGCCATTTTTGGGTGAGGGTTTCTCCTTCAATCCATTCTTGGACGAGATAAAATTGCTTATTTTCAGAAAAATAAGCGTAAAGACGAGGAATTTGCCGATTTTCTTCGCCTAATTCTTCCAAAATCGCAGCTTCTCTTTGAAATCGCTCTTGCGTCCATTGAGGAATTTGCGGTCTTTGTACAATAGGTTTAAGCTGTTTAATTACACACTTTCTCCCCGAAGGCATATTCGTATCTTCTGCGAGATAAGTTTCGCCGAAACCACCTCTGCCTAATGTTTTGAGAATTTGATAGCGATTATTTAATAGCACAGCATTAAACGGTAACTTCTACTTTAAATCTAAAAGACCTTGTTCTTTAAGTTTCGGATTAAACCGAATATCCATTGTGACTCCGCGATCGCATAATTGTTCCTTGATTGCTGCTTCTACTTTCCGAGCAACTTGCTTTAATATTTTAGTTTTTCCTAGTTCATCACTCTGGTTATATTGTGCCTTTTCTGCTGCTGTCATAGCAGGTTTGGCATCGATAGATTTTGTCCATTCTGTGGCTTCTGGTAGATTTCCAGGAGGTATTATGCCATTTTCTGCGATCCAGGCTTGAGTAATAGTTTCTAAAATACTGCGGTTAGGACGTTGGATCGTTTGTAGCTTAAGCCAATAACAGTGTTGGGGTTGGCGTACTAGGTGTTGTTTGAGGCTCAGATAGATATCGCGGGAATAGCCGACATATTGTAAGTTTTTATCGCGATTAAAAATGCCATAAACCCCAATCTGCTTCTCCATGGCTTCACTAATCTTACCTTCACGATTAAGATAAGGTAGATAAGTTAGATTGGCTAAAGTCGGAATTGATTGTTGCTGGTTCATGGCTAATTAATAAATATTTTACTGCGATCTGACACTCATATAGCGATCGCTACGAATGGTGTGTAAAATCAAATTTACCATAGGGGCTGCTTCTCCTAAAGTTGTCAAAATTTGCGCTCCCATTTCTAAGGCTGCTTCAAATTCTGGTTGTACCACTTCTTTCGCTCCCATTTGATTTAAGACATCAATCTCACCATTACTATGTGAACGAGCTACTACCGCTAATTCGGGCGCAATTTCTAGGGCGTGCTTGAGCAAAATACGGGTACTCGCAGGATCGGGTAAAGCGATCGCTAAAGCCTTGGCTTTAGTGAGATGAGCTTTCTGCAAGATTAATTCCGCATCAGCATCACCAAAGATATGAGGAATATTGGCTTGGCGTAAATGTTTAGCAGCAGCTTCACTATTTTCGATGACTAATACGGGATATTCGCGATCGCGCAAAATATTGACAATTACTTGTCCAACTCTACCGTAACCAGCCACTACCACATGATTACAAATAGTTTCGGGGACAAAGATATCGCGATCGCTAGTACTAGAATCAATAAAACGGGCAATACCAGGAATGCGGGCTAATTGTTCGGCGAGGCGATCAGCGACTTTCATAATCATTGGTGTTACTACTAGGGTAATTGCCGTAGTGCCAATGAGCAATAAATACTTTTTTTCGGTAATAAAATCTAATTCTCGTCCGACTAAGGCTAAAACAAAAGAAAATTCGCCAATTTGATTTAAGCCCAAAGCTGAGATTACCGCTGTTTTAAAAGAATAACCAAACTGCCAGATAATTGGAAAAACGATGATCGCTTTGCCTACCATGATTAGCGCGACTAATCCCAAAATAATTCCTGAATTTTCCCATAAAACTTGCGGATCGATTAGCATCCCAATCGAAGCAAAAAACAGACTGGCAAAAGTGTCTCGCAAAGGAATTATTTTCGCTAAGGCTTGAGCAGAATAATCAATTTCAGCGATAATTAATCCCGCAACAAAAGCCCCCATTTCAATCGATAAACCCAGACTCGCGGTAACCAAAGCGATGCTAAGACATAAAGCAATTGTGGTCAGCAAAAAGAGTTCGCTACTTTCAGTTTGAGCGATGCTTTTCATCATCGGTGGAACTACCCAATAGCCAACAGCAAAAGCACCAGCAAAAAAGAGAATTCCTTTTAACATCGCTGCTGCTAAAGCAGTAACTATATTACTCGGTTCATTGAGGGCTGGTAAAATCGCTAACATTAGTCCTAATGCCAAATCTTGAGCAATTAAAATTGCTAGCATTACCTGAGCGTGAACTGTATTAATTTCACCTCTTTCAGTCAGTGTTTTTAAGACTACTGCTGTGGAAGATAGGGATAGAACTGCTCCTAAAAAAATCCCCTGTATTGGTGTTTCGACCCAACCACTTAACCAAGCCCAAAGAAATACGACAAGAATTGTCAATCCTATCTGTAACAGACTACCTTTAATGGCAACATCTTTGACTCTTTTTAATTCTGCTAAAGAAAATTCTCCTCCTAAAGCAAAAAGCAACAAAGCCACACCAATTTCCGCTAGAGATTTGATATCTTCAATATTGGTTAATAATCCTAAGCCAAAAGGACCAATGGCGATACCGCAGACTAAATAGCCTAAAAGCACGGGTTGACGTAATTTGTTTGCCAGAAATCCGCCTAAAGCTGATGAACTAAGAACTAATGTCAAATCGAGGACAAAACTATCTGCTGCTGCCATGAAAGTTAAAATCAGGAGTTTCTTTACTCTTACAATAAACCGATCCTCAAAAAAAAGCCCTTACCCGTAGGTAAAGGCTTTTTTTTATTTAACTATCTAGTAGGCTTTGATTATTTAATTTAACCAAACTTACCAGCAGTCGAAGCAATTAGGAAGGCTGCGTAGGTAAAGACATAGCCAACGGTGAAGTGAGCTAAACCTACTACACGAGCTTGAACGATAGAGAGTGCAACGGGCTTGTCTTTCCAGCGAATTAAGTTAGCTAGAGGAGTACGCTCGTGCGCCCAAACAATAGTTTCAATCAACTCTTGCCAATAACCACGCCAAGAGATGAGGAACATGAAACCAGTAGCCCAAACTAGGTGTCCGAAGAGGAACATCCAAGCCCAGACAGAAAGATTATTTACCCCATAGGGGTTATAACCGTTGATTAATTGAGCGGAGTTAGCCCAGAGGTAATCGCGGAACCAGCCCATGAGGTAAGTAGAGTTTTCGTTGAACTGAGCAACGTTACCTTGCCAGATACCAAGGTGTTTCCAGTGCCAGTAGAAGGTTAACCAACCTAAAGTGTTGAGCATCCAGAACATCGCGAGGTAAAAAGCGTCCCAGGCAGAGATATCGCAAGTACCGCCACGACCAGGACCATCACAAGGGAAGGCAAAACCGAAGTCTTTTTTGTCTGGCATTAGTTTAGAACCACGAGCATCTAGCGCCCCTTTGACCAAAATCAAAGTTGTAGTGTGTAGTCCTAAAGCGATCGCGTGGTGGACTAAGAAGTCACCAGGACCAATGGTTAAGAACAAAGAGTTAGTCCCACTGTTAATCGCATCGAGCCATCCAGGAAGCCAGGCAGCACCTGTTTGAGTAATACTATCGGGATTAGATAGTAAAGTATCAAAACCATAGAGGGCTTTACCAGAAGCTGCTTGAACGAACTGAGCAAATACAGGTTCGATTAAGATTTGCTTTTCAGGAGTACCGAAAGCAACTACTACATCATTGTGAACGTATAGACCTAAAGTGTGGAAACCTAAGAAAAGAGATACCCAACTCAGATGAGAGATAATCGCTTCTTTGTGTTGTAGTACACGGTCTAAAACGTTGTTTTTGTTAGCTTCAGGGTCATAATCTCTGACCAAGAAAATTGCCCCGTGAGCAAAAGCCCCAACCATAATAAAGCCAGCAATATACTGGTGGTGGGTATATAAAGCTGCTTGGGTAGTGTAGTCCTTCGCGATAAACGCATAAGAAGGCAAGGAGTACATGTGTTGAGCTACCAAAGAGGTAACTACTCCCAAACTCGCTAATGCTAAAGCTAACTGGAAGTGCAAGGAGTTATTTAAGGTGTCATATAGACCCTTGTGTCCTGCACCCAAATCTCCAGGAGTACCTTCGCGAGGATAGTGGTTATCTAAAATCTCTTTGATACTGTGACCAATACCAAAGTTGGTACGGTACATATGACCAGCGATGATGAAGATAACTGCGATCGCTAAGTGGTGATGGGCAATATCTGTCAACCAAAGAGCTTCAGTTTGAGGATGGAAGCCACCTAAGAAAGTTAGAATTGCTGTTCCTGCTCCCTCAGAAGTCCCAAATATATGATTTGCTGTATCAGGGTTCTGAGCATATACACCCCAGTTTAAGCTGAAGAAAGGTCCTAAGCCTGCGGGGTGAGGTGGAGTAGAGAGGAAGTTATCCCAACCGACGTGCTGTCCGCGAGATTCGGGGATCGCAACGTGAACTAAGTGACCAGCCCAAGCCAAAGAACTAACCCCAAACAAACCAGCTAGGTGGTGATTGAGACGAGACTCAGCATTTTTAAACCAAGCCAAGCTAGGACGGAACTTAGGTTGTAGGTGTAACCAACCAGCAAATAGGAAAAAGGCAGCCAGGATCAATAATCCAATTGCACCTTGATATAAGTCTTGGTTGGTGGTCATCCCAATGGTATAAAACCAGTGGTAAACTCCAGAGTAAGCAATATTTACTGGGCTAGAAGCACCAGCTTGAGTGAAAGCGTCAATTGCGCCTTCACCGAAGTGAGGATCCCAAATCGCATGGGCGATGGGACGGATATTTAAAGGATCTTTAATCCACTGTTCAAAATTACCTTGCCAGGCTACGTGAAATAAAGTACCGGAAGTCCACAGGAAGATGATTGCAAGGTGACCGAAATGAGAAGCAAAAATCTTTTGATAGAGATTCTCCTCAGTCATGCCATCATGAAGCTCAAAGTCATGAGCAGTGGCAATTCCGTACCAAATTCTACGAGTGGTAGGGTCTTGAGCGAGATCCTGGCTAAACTTGGGAAATTTAGTTGCCATAGGTATGAGCGGAATTCTCCTCTGATGAAGAATGAGAGCTATTAATTGCTGCTCATTTTCTGCTTTATTTACTACCTTGTAATCTAGGTAGTTTGAGTTAAAAACGGTTTATTATGTACCGCTTATTCGAGCAAACTTAGCTTTTTCTGGTGAAAAAAGGTAAGTGGTTCATCCTAACGGGAATTTTGAAGGAAATTTTACTCCAGACCCCCGCTAGGATTATGGTGAGCGGGATAATCTACCCCAAAGAAAGCGCCCTTGCCAGGAAAAATGCCCAGGTAGTAACGATTCCTCCTAAGAGGTAGTGTGCAACTCCTACTGCCCGACCTTGAGTAATACTCAAAGCACGAGGTTGAATAGCTGGAGCTACCTTTAGTTTATTATGAGCCCAAACGATTGACTCAATCAATTCTTGCCAGTAACCACGTCCACTAAAGAGGAACATTAAGCTGAAGGCAAAAATAAAGTGACCTGCTAAGAACATAATGCCGTAAGCCGACAAAGCAGAGCCATAGCTGTTGATTACTTGCGAAGATTGCGCCCACAAGAAATCACGCAGCCAACCGTTAATGGTGATCGCACTTTGCGCAAAGTTACCTGCTGTGACATGGGAGATACTTCCGTCTGGTGCTACAGTACCCCAAACATCAGATTGCATTTTCCAACTGAAGTGGAAAATCACAATCGAAATCGAGTTGTACATCCAGAATAAACCTAAGAAGACATGATCCCAACCAGATACTTGGCAAGTACCACCACGTCCTGGTCCATCACAGGGGAAACGGAAACCTAATTCTGATTTATCAGGAATTAAGCGAGAGCTACGGGCATACAGCACGCCTTTAAGTAAGATCAGCACTGTAACGTGGATCGTAAAAGCATGAATGTGATGCACCATAAAATCAGCAGTGCCAAGTGTGATTGGCATCATGGCAATTTTGCCACCCACAGCTACTACATCTCCACCAAAGGCATAACTGGCAGTAGCCATAGCCGAAGGTGCTGTATTACCAGGTGCTACAGTGTGTAGGTTTTGAATCCACTGAGCAAAGATTGGTTGTAGCTGAATTGCGGTGTCAGAGAACATATCTTGAGGACGACCCAAGGCTCTCATGGTGTCATTGTGGATGTATAAACCAAAGCTATGAAAGCCTAGGAAAATACAGACCCAATTAAGGTGAGAAATAATGGCATCGCGAGAGCGAATCATTCGATCGAGAACGTTATTTACATTCTTGGCAGGGTCGTAATCTCGAACCATAAAAATGGCTCCGTGAGCGCCAGCCCCAACAATGATGAACGCGCCAATCCACATATGATGGGTAAACAGTGATAACTGCGTACCGTAATCAATTGCCATATAGGGATAAGGAGGCATCGCATACATATGTTGAGCCACAATTACAGTTAGTGAACCTAACATTGCTAGGTTAACTGCAAGTTGTGCATGCCAAGAAGTAGTCAGAATTTCATAAAGTCCTCTATGTCCTTCTCCACCAAAAAGTAGGGGGTCTCCTTTATGTCCATCAAGGATTTCTTTCAAACTGTGACCAATGCCCCAGTTAGTACGGTACATATGTCCAGCAATGATGAATAAAACAGCGATCGCCAGATGATGATGAGCCGTATCAGAAAGCCATAGTCCTCCAGTGACGGGGTTCAAACCGCCTTTGAAGGTGAGGAAATCGGAATATACGCCCCAATTGAGGGTAAAGAAAGGTCTGAGTCCTTCAGCAAAGCTCGGATATAGCTCTGCCATTTTCGCCGAATCTAAGATGAACTCATGGGGCAAAGGAATATCACCAGGAGCGACTCCCGCATCTAACAATTTATTAATTGGTAAAGATACGTGAATTTGGTGACCAGCCCAACCCAAAGAGCCTAAACCCAATAAACCAGCTAAGTGGTGATTGAGCATCGATTCTGTATTCTGGAACCACTCTAGCTTAGGGGCTCTTTTGTGATAGTGGAACCAGCCAGCAAAGAGCATCAGACCAGCCATAACTAACCCACCGATGGCGGTGCAGTATAGTTGATAGCTGTTGGTAAAGCCCGATGCTCGCCAAAGATAAAAGAAACCAGAAGTAATCTGGATACCGTGAAAACCACCACCTACATCGGCGTTTAAAATTCCTTGTCCGACGATGGGCCAAACCACTTGTGCGCTTGGTTTGATCTTGGTGGGGTCACTTAACCAGGCTTCGTAGTTGGAAAAGCGGGCTCCATGGAAGTACATTCCGCTTAACCAGACAAATACAACTGCCAAGTGACCAAAATGCGCACTGAAGATTTTTCGGGAAATATCTTCTAGGTCACTAGTATGACTATCGAAATCATGAGCGTCTGCGTGAAGGTTCCAAATCCAAGTAGTGGTTTTAGGACCTTTCGCTAGGGTGCGGTCGAAGTGACCTGGTTTCCCCCACTTCTCAAAAGAAGTAGGTACTGGATCGTTATCAACTGTAACTTTGACTTTCGCCTCTTCTCTTTGAGGACTGATTGTCATGAGGATTCTCCTCTCTCGACAATAGATTTATCTAGTACCTATTATTAATAGGTTTTTGTTTATTTGAAAAGGCTAGTGAAAACCACTGCTCTTTTTAAAATTTGCTTGATTTTTGACCCTAGATATCTAGAGTTTAGTCTCAAGCATTAAATAAGATGATAAAACTTATACTTAGAAGATCTTGGGAAAGCTTAACAAAATTTTAAATCAGCGTAATTCTTGCTGTAACAAGCTTTACCTCGCAAGCTGCTTTGAGCAAAAGTCAAGAAAACCCCCATTTTCTTTACAAAAAGCAATAAAGTAGTCCGCTAAAAATTGTGGGACATCTTAGTGTAGTTTATTGATTAGAAATTAACGAGTTAGTTGCGTAATAGAGGTTCAAGTGTTGGGCTTAAAATATAGATTATTTTCAATGAAAACTATTTGCTCCTATTTGTTGGCGATCGCTTTAAGTTTTAGCTTGATTAGTTGTGGAAAATTAGATTTTGCCAATACTACAGATTCATTTTCAACCAACAACACAGCCTCACAGTTATCGGAAACTGCACCGCCTCGATTGATTCAACAATTAAAATCTCAACTAATTTCCGATCGGCCTCAAGTTGAAATAATTACACCCAAAGCAGGTATTACCCTTACAGATACCACAGTTAAGGTTCAGTTATCTGTACAAGATTTTCCTTTATTCCAAGACGCTAAATTGGGTTTAGGATCTAATTTGCATCTAATTTTAGATAATGAGCCTTATATCACCTTATACAGTGTTGACGAGCCAATAGAGTTAAAAGATTTGACTCCTGGAACTCATACTCTCAGAGTTGTTGCTTGTACTCCTTGGCATGAAACTTTTAAAACTCAGGGTGCTTATGCTCAAACTACATTCAATATCTTAACTGAGACAGAAGATAATCATCCTGACCCAAATCTGCCACTACTAACTTATAGTAGCCCCCAAGGTAACTATAGTGCGGAGCCAGTTATGCTCGATTTTTATCTTAAAGAGCCTTCTCAAAAAAATCTTAAATCAGGAGAGGTAATCTCTAACTTGGTTCAGGTAACAGTTAATGATGAAACTTTTACCATCGATCAGTGGGAACCGATCTATCTTCAAGGATTTAAAGAGGGTAATAATATAGTACAGCTAGAACTCATTGATTCAGAAGGTCATAAGATTGATAATGCTTTTAACAATACTGTAAGACTAATTACTTATAATTCTGAGTCTTCTGATGCTCTAGCTAAAATTGTTACCAACCAAATTAGTTTAGAAGCAGCCCAAGCGATTATCGACCCAGACTATGATGATGAGAAATTAGCTCCAGAATTGACTCTAGATTCTCAAGCTGAGACTCAAGAGGTAATTGAACCAAAAGTAGAGTTAGAGACAGAAATAGCTCCTACCCCCGCAAGCCAAAAAGCTCCAGTAGTAGAAGTGACACCCACAAAATATAATGAGCCTGTGCTTGATGAACTAGAATTAGAAACAGTAGAAACAACCCAAAAATCTCCTGCTGTTCCTAAGCTAGAAGTTGTTGAACCAGAAATTAATCCGACAGAAGTTTCGCCAGATAATAATTTAGATAATGCAGAAACTACAGTTACTAGGGAAACTGAAGCTGTTGCTGACAAAGAAGATTTAGCGCAACCAATACTAGAAGCTAAGAGTATTTCAGTTACCGACTCAGAAACTAGAGAATTACCGTCTGATAATACGCTAATTATTCCTAAAACAGAACCTGAGACAACGACAATAGTAATTAAAATTCCTCGCTGGATCACTCACACTTGGGATAATATCAAAATCAAAGTTAATGGTGTTGCTGAATGAATAATATACTTGCAGCAATAGATTTTTCTGATATTACAGACCAAGTAATTACTACCGCAGCTAAAATAGCGCAAAGTTTTTCTAGTAAACTATGGCTAGTTCATGTGGCTGCTCCTGAGCCAGATTTTGTTGGTTATGATACAGGTCCTGCTTCCGAAAGAGATTGGCGAGCGAAAGTTTTGCGCCAAGAACATCGCTATATTCAAGAAAAAGCTTTGGAATTAGAAGCAAGTAACATTGATGTAACTCCTTTACTAATTCAAGGTGTCACAGTAGAAAGCATTATTAACAAAGCCTCTCAACTTAATGCAGACTTAATCGTAATCGGTTCTCATGGACATAGTGCTTTGTATAAAACTTTAGTAGGAAGCATCAGTGAAGGGATAATTCGTCAAGCTTCTTGTCCGATAGTAATTGTACCAGCTAATAATAAATGAAACTTATTTATCAATATTCTGCTTTGATCCCAGGCAAATTAATTAAACGCTATAAGCGTTTTTTAGCAGATATCAAATTAGAAACTGGCGAAATTATTACGGCTCATTGTCCTAATACTGGTCCGATGATTGGTGTATCTACTGAAGGTAGTTTGGTCCAAGTATCTCAAAGTAATAATCCTCAACGCAAGTTAGCTTATACTTGGGAAATGATCCAAGTAAACAATACTTGGGTAGGAGTTAATACTGGTTTACCTAATAAGGTAATCAAAATTGCTTTAGAACAAAATTTATTACCTCAATTAGTGTCTAGATATACTGAAGTAAAAAGAGAAGTTGTTTATGGCAATGATCGTAAAAGTCGCATTGATTTTTTATTAACAGGCACGGCTGCACAACTTCCAATTTATTTAGAGGTTAAAAGTGTAACATTAGCGCAAGATAATCTGGCTTTATTTCCTGATACTATAACGACAAGAGGACAAAAACATCTTCGAGAATTGGAGGCATTATTACCAGATGCTAAACCGATAATGCTGTATTTTATTAATCGTGGTGATTGTACTAGTTTTGCTCCTGCTGATAATTATGATGTGGTTTATGGAGATTTATTACGGCAAGCAGTAGCTACAGGAATTGAAGTTTTACCTTTGAGATTTAAAATTACGCCTCAAGGAATTTATTATTTGGGAGAAGCGGAGTTTTTACGACAATATTCTAAGAGTAATAGCTGAATTATCTAATTGGCTTTGGCACAATAAAAAGTAATAAGTATTGTTTTAAATTTAAGCTAAAAATTTAATGCCTTCTATTTTACAGTAATTAAGCTAGCTAAAGCTTGTTAACCTATAAGTTATTCAGATGAAATCGATCTTGCATAAACAATGTGAGATTTTTTTATTATTAGGCTAAATTGTCAAATAACAGATGATTAAAATGAATCAATCTTCTTACGAACAAAATAAACAGAAGTTACAGCAGTTGATGTCAAAAGCTGAGATTGGCGATCTCAAGACATTAACCAAAATGTCTGGTGTCTCTGCCTGGCAATTAGAAAGGTTGCAATATGGTTTGATGTACAAAATGTCAGTGGTAACTTTAATGAAATTAGCGAGTACGCTGCAATTATCTCTCGATCAATTAATCAGTAATTTTGTTGATGCTGCTAGATATCCTGAAAATTGGCAACCTAAAACCGAACTAGAGACATCAGATTTTTGGCAACAGGAGTATAAACGGTTGCAACAAGAAATGGAACAGCAAAAAGCCAATATACAACAAGAAATGCAACAAGCTAGTTTACAAATTATTGAATCTTGGTTGATTCAATGGCCAACAGCAGTAGCTGCTATTGTCAAAAATCCTGAATTACCAGCAGCAAGATTATTACCTCTGGTTAAGCCAATTGAAAGATTAGTCGCACAGTGGGAGGTAGAACAAATTTCGGTTGTAGGAGAAGAGTTACCTTACGATCCTCAATGGCATGAATTGATGAAAGGTAGTGTTGAACCAGGGGATATGGTAAAAGTGCGCTATGTAGGATACAAACAACAGGAAAAAATTTTGTATAAAGCCAAAGTCAGTCCTGTAGCATCAGAATAGCCTTGAGAAATTGAATTTTGATCCCAAAGTTACAGTTAAAATTTGGCATTAAGCTTGAAAAACTAACTTGGTTGCTAAAAGTTAGGTAATCATTGCCAGAATAGTGTAGCATTAATGTATTTAGAATTTTGCTGATAATTCATGGTTCAAAATGAATTATCAAATTCTCTCTTTTAGTCGTAACTCCAGTTAATAATGAGAAAAGACTAAATTTAATAAGAGGTAGAACAATGCGGATTTTAATCATGGGGGGAACTCGTTTTATTGGAGTCTATTTAACCAAGGTTTTAGTAGCCCAAAATCACGAAGTTGTACTATTTAATCGAGGTAATAAACCTACACCGATCGCTGGAGTCAAGCAAATTCATGGCGATCGCAAAGATCCAACTCAACTTAAAGAGAAGTTAAGTAATGAGAGTTTTGAGGTTATTTTTGACAACAATGCTCGAGAATTAAGCGATACTCAGCCTTTGGTCGAAATATTTCAAGATAAAGTGCAGCATTTTATCTATGTTAGTTCGGCAGGAGTATATCTTAAATCTGATCAAATGCCTCATCGAGAAGGGGATGCAGTCGATCCGAACAGTCGCCATAAAGGAAAACATCAAACTGAAGCTTATTTGGCAACCACAGGTATTCCTTGGACCTCAATTCGTCCAACTTATATTTATGGTTCTCAAAATTATAACGACCTAGAAGCCTGGTTTTTTGATCGTCTGGTGCGGGATCGTCCGTTGCCGATTCCTGGCAATGGCTTACATCTAACTCAGTTTGGTCATGTTCAAGATTTAGCAGTAGGAATGTCCCAAGTAATCGGTAATCAAAAAGCGATTGGTCAAATTTACAATCTTTCAGGCGATCGCTATGTCACTTTTGATGGTTTAGCTTATGCTTGTGCTGAAGCGATGGGTAAATCTCCTAAGACGGTAAAAATTATTCACTATAACCCCAATAAATTTGATTTTGGCAAGCGGAAAGCTTTTCCCTTAAGGGTTCAACATTTCTTTGCTGATGTAACTAAAGCCAAAAACGATCTAAGGTGGCAACCACAATATGATTTAGTATCGGGCTTAAAAGAGTCTTTTGAGCATGATTATTTGGCTTCAGGACAAGATACTGCTGAGGTTGATTTTTCCCTCGACGCTCAAATTATTGAAAATAATTCTAAGTAAAAAAATATACATGATTGACAAAATTTCTGCTTCAACCTTACACCACAGCCTAAAAACTTTATTTTGCTCCTTAGGAATCATCTCTTTAACTCCTACTACTGCCTATAGTATTCCTGCCAAAATTTGGACAGCTTGGCAACCCACAACACTTAATTCACAACAATGTATCAATCGTGCTGAAGTAGCAGTTAGAGATAGTGGCTATTCACAAAATTTAGAAATTTTTGGCGAAGGAGCAACTAGTGGTGTATATGGAGAAAATGGTGAATACAGTGTTACTGTAAGATGTGGCATTAACAACGGGTTAGTTTTTTTTGTCGTAGCTGGTCCTGCTTCTGCTATTGCTAGTGAAGAACTTTATGCTTTAATTGAGAACTTCTGATTCGGAATTAGGTTGAGGCAGAAGATAAATAATTCCTGAAATAATAGTGAGCAAGACAGACAGCCAAAACACAATCAAACTGGGGCGATCCCAAGCAGTAGATAAAGGAGCAATCAGTAAAGCGATCGCCATTATCTGAGATACAGTTTTTAATTTTCCCCAAATGTTAGCCCCAGCAATACTGCTGCTTCCTGTAAGTTGGGGATTAATGCGCCATCCTGCGATCGCTAATTCTCTAGCCAGAATGATACAGACTCCCCAAGCAGGAATTTGTTGTAATTGAACCAGGGCAATCAAAGTTCCTAATACTAAGAGCTTATCCACTAGAGGATCGAGGAATTTGCCTAATTCTGTCACTAAATTGAGTTTTCTCGCCAAATAGCCATCTAACCAATCTGTTCCTGCTGCTAACAAAAAAACTCCCACTGCTAACCAAAGATTGGTTTCAGTGGGAAATGCTAGTAAGTAGAGAAGAAAAGGTAATCCTAAAAGTCGGGATAGGGTAATCCAAGTAGGAAGATTCATTACATTTTTTAGTAAGCTCCTCGGCGAGCTACTACCGCTGCAATTGTTTGTAATATCAAGCTGAGATCGTACAGGGTTGACCATCGGCGTTGATAGTTGGTATCCATACTAACAATTTCTTCAAAATCCAAAACACTAGAACGTCCGTTAACTTGCCATACCCCTGTAATACCTGGTTTGACTCGCAGACGTTGAAAATGATGTGAGTCATATTGAGCAACTTCTTTGGGAGTAGGTGGACGCGTCCCCACCAAACTCATATCGCCCCAAAGTACATTCCAAAACTGGGGAAATTCATCTAAGCTAGTTTTACGTAAAAAGCGACCCACACGAGTAACTCTAGGATCATTTTCATTTTTAAATATATGACCTTTCGCCTTGTTTTCTACTAAGTGTTTTTGTTGATCGGCATTAACAACCATCGAGCGAAATTTCCAAATTCGGAAGTATTTACCGTTAAGTCCACAACGAATTTGACTATAGAAAATAGGACCTGGATTATCTATTTGAATAGCAATAGCAATAGGTATAATTAGTAAGCTAGTAATTAATAAACCGATTAAAGCACCACTAATATCGATAAAACGCTTAGTTTTGCTATATACAGAAGGATGTTCTATAGTTGAACAATTTAAGATATTATTCTCAGCCACCACGGCTCTTCTGTGGGCAGTTACACGCATAAACCTTTTTTTTATAAATCTTTATATCTTAAACAACTATCTAAGTAATTGTTTCACCTGTAATTTTACGCAGATTACCCACAAAAGGTATATAGCAAAGAACACACTTTATCGAATCTTTATGGTTATGGGGCTGTTTTTAAAGTTTTGATGTCAGCTATAAGGCTATTAGTATTTTGATACTAATAAAAAAACGCTTGAGATTAAAGTTATGATTAATTCAAAATTTGATCCTGATAAAATCGGTATTTTTCCTCGATATATTTATTGGCAGACATAATGGTGAGCCAGATTAGACAAAGCTCAAAAGAATAATGATGATGAAACCATAATCGATCAGGTTTAATTAGGGCATTTCACACAACGTCCAGTATCTATTAAGAGTGTCGATCGCTTCGGCAAATTTGACAAAAGTCACGGGCTTAAGGATATAACCTGCAACATTAAAATTATAAGCTTCTACGCGATCGCGGTCTTCATCAGAAGTTGTCAAGACAATTACAGGAGTGTATTTTAATTGAGCATCTGCTCTCAACTCTTGCAAAAATTCCAATCCATTCATTTTAGGCATATTAAGATCCAGTAGGATCAATCTTCTATTGGTTGGAACTAATTTTTCTTGATTTCCTTCTGACGGGCGCAGCATTGCTAATGCTTCTAAACCATTTCCTGCTACATAAAGAGGATTATTAATCTGGCATTTTTTGAACGCTCGTTTAACGTTCATGACATCTACTTCATCGTCTTCTACTAATAAAATATGAATTGTTCTATCCTCCAGTTTGCTCAATTCAAATCACCAATAAATATCTAGATTTAATCAAAAATCAGCTTATCATATCTATTAGTGTCGATCCTATATCTGTATCTTAGATAGCTTTTTATTAATCAGCCTCAGCTACAAGATAGAGATAAACTTAAATATAGAGGTTTTATGAGACTTGAAGGTAAGTAGTCGTGCAAAATTAATTGGATAGTTGAGATCGGGAAAAGGGAAAGGGGAAAAGAAAAAGTTAAATGTGTAATTAATTTTGTTTAGGTGCTTATCTGATGTAGGAGGAAATTTGATCGGATAAATATTTATTTTAAATGTGAACTTGGGTAAATAGTGAGTATTAAACTTGATCGAACTAAACTTGATTATAAGTCGTTAATCTTATGGTGATTATTGTCAGAAATGTCTTTAGGTGAATAATCACTGTATTTTTCTTGATCGTAATAGTAAATAGTCCGAATTGGATAAGGAATTGAGATATTAGCTGCATCCAAAGCTTGCTTAATTGCAATTATCGCCTTAGTTTGAATTTGTCTTACTTGCGGTTGTCTGGGAAAAGTCCAATAGCGAACCACAAAATCAATCGAACTATCACCAAAGCCAGTTAAATCTATTTCGGGTGCTGGTATTTCTAAAACACCTGATACTTGAGTAATTGTATTTTGCAAAATATTTTGAGCTTGAGGTAAAGAAGTATTGTAATCTACTCCTACTGCTAAATCAGTACGACGACTATCAAAAGCAGTTCTAACTCTTACTGCACTAGTAAAAACTTCGGAATTAGGTAATAATATTCTTTCTCCATAATAGGTACGAATTTTGGTAGTACGAATATCAATTCTTTCTACTGTTCCTTCAAAATCGCCGACAATAATTTGATCGTTAATTTCAAATGGCTGCTGGATTAAAATCAAAATTCCTGATAAAAAGTTTTTGAAAATATCCTGAAAGGCAAAACCTACAGCTACAGAACCCAAACCCAAAGTAGCAATAATATCTCCTAAACGTAATCCAGGAAAAGCAACCACACAAGCAATCACAATTCCAACGATCCAAGTGGTAATATGGGCTGTTTTAGAAAGTAATAGTTGTAAAGAGCCACTCTTTAAAGTTTTTTTGCCTAATTGTTCTGCTAACCCTCTGATAAACTGAGCAATATAGCGAGTTAGCATGATAATTACTAAAGCAATTAGGAGTGCTGGTAATACTTTAATGGTGCTGCCTAATAATTCTTGTAAGCTACTACGTACTGTTTCAATAATTTGATTCATTAAAAATAATTTAAAGTTGGGGTAAGTATTATTTAGTTAGTCGTTATTTTTTAGCGATAATCCAAACAGCATGAATAAT